>CALCCZ010000255.1 GCA_937900075.1 uncultured Lentisphaeria bacterium | reverse complement strand
GCGCGGCCACGGTCGTCGCGGGACCGAAGGGACGCCTTGAGCTTGAGACGGCGCCGGCCTCCGAGGTCGTACGGGACGTCCCCGTCGAGAAGACGGAAACGCTCGCCGATGGCACCGCAGTTTACCGCATGGCCGAGAACATGGCAGGTTGGGCGCGGATCCGCTTCACGGGACTCAAGAAGGGCGACGTCGTGACGATTCGCTATGACGAACGGCATCCGCGCGAGTCGAAGCGCTACATCGACATGTTCTGTCGCTCGCTTCCCTCGACGAACGCCTGTCCCGAACTTGTCGCGGAATCGGCGGGATTCCAGACGGATCGATTCGTGTCCGCCGGTGGCGCGGAGGAATTCTACGAGCCTCGCTTCACCTGGAATGGATTCCGCTATGTGATCGTGAAGGGCGCGACGCCCGCTGCGACGGACGTGGTCGGACGCTTCGTGCGCACGGCCTTTCCGAAGACCGGCTCCTTCGAATGCGACAGTTCCGATTTCATGAAGGTCATGGATGCGACGGCGCGGGCCTACGAGAGCAACTTCACGGACGGGTTCCCGACGGATTGTCCGCACCGCGAGAAGAACGGTTGGCTCGGAGATGCGGCGCTGGCGATTCCGTATGCCGCGCTCGAATGGGGAAGCGAGGCGAACACGCTCGCCTACCGAAACTGGATTCGTACGATCGCCGACGGCCAGTCGGACGACGGCCGCATCTCGTCGATCGCACCGCATTCGGGACTCTTCCATTTCGACAGCCATGCCTGCGCGGGCGGCCCCGCGTGGGGCGCGGCGCTGACGACGATCCCGACAACGCTCTACCGCCACCGCCGTGATCGGGCGATTCTGTCCGAGGCGTATCCGGCGATGAGGAAATACGTCGAGAAACTCCTGACGGAGCGCACGGGCGAAGGTCTCGTCAACTACGGTCTCGGCGACTGGTGCGCGGTGTCGTGGGCTTGGAGCAAGGACCGTAACTTCCGCACGTCCCTCGGCCTGACAAGCACGGCTTGCGCCTGCCGTTCGCTTCAGGAAACCGCGGCGGCGGCGAAGGTCCTCGGGTTTACCTCTGATGCGGAACGATACGCGGCCGAAGCTGTGAAGATGAGAGGGGCGTTTATTGCGAAGTATTATCGCGGCAATGGCGTCTACGACAAGAATGGATCGCCGACGGCGCAGGCGGTGGCGCTCGAGTTCGGGCTTGTCGAGCCGTCCGAGATTCCGGCCGTCCGAACGCGTCTCGTCGAGGCGGTGCATGAGATGGACGACAAGATCGATTTCGGCATCATCGGTTCGCGGACGGTTTTCCGTCAGCTTTGCGAAGCGGGCGCGGTTGACCTTGCGTGGAAGCTGATCATGCGTCCGGACTATCCGTCGTATCTCAACATGGTTTCGCAGGACGTCAACACGCTGATGGAGACCTTTAGCGGCAACTGCTCGCATAACCATATCATGTTCGGTGACCTCAGCGCATGGCTCTTCACTTATCCCGGCGGATTCCGGTTCTCTCCCAAACATCCGGGCTGGAAAAATCTCACCATTCAGCCGGAAATCATCCCGGAATGGAAACATTTCAAGGCAGAACATCGCGGATATGTCTGCGAATGGAACTGCAATAACGGAAAAACGGAAATTTCCATCACGGTTCCCGAAAATTGCCGCGCACTCGTAATCCTGCCCAATGGAAAACAGGAAAAATGCACCGCAGGCAGCCGTAAATTCACCATTTAACGGAAATCGCCTCACTTTTCATAATGCATTATAATAGCCTGGGTATCGCGTCACAACTTCCCCGTGACCGGTACCCAGGCTGTAATTTTGTCGCCCCCGCCCTGGTCTGATTTTCGTTGACAAGCAAACTCCACAGGGTTTGCATGTAGGATTCCCCAAAAGAGAGAAACACTGTCTATAAGTCTTATAGGTCTTATACTATCCACTATCCACTATCAACTCTTTTTCATTGTCCTCAGGCAAAACGTTGTGCATGGGGATGCACCGCCTTCGGCGTTTTCCCCCATGAAGGGTTCGGACCGCCCCTTTGGGGCTCGAATGGTCATTTTATTTTGTTCCAGGGGTTGCGCCATGGTGTGTTCCACTCCATGGCGCAACCCCTGGTTTTGGTAACCCAAACCTCTTGAGCCCCAACGGGGCGGCCCGAACCACACACGGAGGAAGCCGCTTTGCGGCGCATCTCCGTGCATAACGTTCGCATAAGGGCATAAATCCAACCCGCACGAACAATCACGAACAATATCCGGAGGTTTCCATACCCCACTATCCACTATCCGGACATGCACGCATACAATCCGGCATCCTTCCTCGATGGCCCTGCACTAACGTAGCTGCTTATTCTGTAAAAATTCTGTAAAACCATTGCTGAATTGCGGGAATTCGTACAATTTCTGACGTCTAAAGAATGGCGGTAGAAGCCAATGAAACGAAACGATAAAAACGAAAGAAATTGGAATGATGAGCAAAGAACCTCTTACCGAAAAAGAATTAAGGGAAGCGATGAAAACGCCGAAGCGGATCAAAGTTGCCGATGAAACCGTTGAGCAGCATTCCCTGCGGGAACAGATCGAAATGGACATGTATATCAAAAAAAGTCGTACGGGAACAAGTCAGGCGTGGAAGAGTTTGAAATTCAGCAAACTGAATCCCTGCGGCGGGACCGGAGAACAGCGATGACAGAACTCCTGAAAAGACTGTGGAAGAAAGTGGGAAATGGAACGGGACAGAAGATATTTTCCCGCCCTGCCCGCAAAGATATCTCCGGACGTTACGATGCTGCGGAAACAACAGGCGAAAACCATCAACACTGGCGGTTGTCCGACTCTCTCTCGGCAGATGCGGCGGGTTCGCGTGATGTGCGCCGTACCCTCCGGAACCGTTCCCGGTACGAAATCAGCAACAATTCGTATGCGAAAGGGGTGGTGGAAATGCTGGCGAACGATACGATTGGGACGGGAGCGCGGTTGCAGGTACTGACGGATGATGAAGATTTCAATGAAGAACTGGAAGAATCGTTCAGTGAATGGTCGGATATTGTGAAGCTGACGGGGAAACTGAGGCTAATGCGGATAGCGAGATGTCAGGATGGAGAAACTTTTGGCATACTGACGAACAATCCGAAGTCGGAACACTCCGTTCAGCTGGATCTGCAAGTAATCGAAGCGGACAGAGTAACCGGAGAAAGCGGAGATATTCATGACGGGATCCGGTATGATGAATGGGGAAATCCGGTGAAGTACCGGGTCTTGAAATATCATCCGGGCGGAACAGAGTTTGCAGTGGAGGAAGAAGCAATGGAGGTTGATGCGGAAAATATGCTTCATCTGTTCCGCCCGGATCGCCCGGAGCAGCATCGCGGAATCCCGGAACTGTCGGCAGCGTTGCCGCTGTTTGCGCAACTCAGGCGCTACAATCTTTCGGTACTGAGCGCAGCAGAAGCGGCAGCGGATTTTTCGGCTATTCTGTACACAGATACGCCACCTGACGGTCAGACACAGATTGTGGAACCGATGGACAGCGTACCGCTGGAACGGAATATGATGCTGACAGTACCCGCCGGCTGGAAAATGGAGCAATTGGAAGCGAAGCATCCGACATCGGGACATTCGGAATTTGTAAAAATCATACTTTCTGAAATCGCGAGATGTACCGTATCGACGTACGGTGCGGTATCCGGAGACTACAGCGGACACAATTATGCAAGCGGACGGCTGGATAATCAGCTGTATCATAAATCGATTGTAGTGGACCGCCGGACTTGGGAAACGGAGGTACTGGACCGGATCTTCCGGAAATGGTACCGTGAATACACGCTGCTGCATCCGGGAATGCCCTGGAAACCGCCACGCCATACCTGGTTCTGGGACGGATTCATGCATGTGGACCCGACAAAAGAAGCCGCAGCCCAGCGGATGCGGCTGAACAATCATACAACAACACTGGCGGCGGAATGTGCGCGTGACGGTCAGGACTATATGTCCGTACTGCGGCAGCGCGCAAAAGAACTGCGTCTGATGAAAGAGCTCGGACTTTCCAGTGAAAACAAAGGAGGTGATTCAGAAAAAGAAACAGAATTGAAAAACACGGAACATGGTGAAAATGAAAGTCAGAACGAATGTACAGAGGAGAACAATACCGGTGAATGATACGGAAAATAAGAAAATCGTCCCGAAAATTTCGGGCATCGCCTACACCGGCGGAAAAATGAATATCTCCGGATGGAAATATCCCGTTGTCGTTGATCTGGACGGATTGAAAATCAACAGCGGACATCATGAACAGAACGGACTGCCGCTGCTCATCAATCATGAGAACAGAACCGGGTCACGAATCGGACTCATCCATGCGAAACGCAACGGCAATGTTCTTTCCATTGAACGGCCTGGACTTGAAACGGGCGTTGATATCAGCGGCATTGGACATATGGTCGAATGTGTTATCCTTAGTGCCCAGCATATGATATGATGCATCAA
>CALCCZ010000254.1 GCA_937900075.1 uncultured Lentisphaeria bacterium | reverse complement strand
TATGCATTTCAGGTTGTCGATGACCTGCCGAGCGAACCGCACGACATGCCGCTTGATGACGTTATTGATGATTCGTTTGAACATGAGCTTGTCGATTTCACAACGCGAGAAAATGGCTTTTCGGCGCATGTCGGCATACCAAACCTTGGGCGGCGACGTAGGAATTTTGTCTTGGCGTTGTTGGGTGTGTTGCTGTCGCCAGCGATGATTGGGGCGGTTATTTGGATGGCGGCTCACGGAGTGGCCCCATTGGGCGTAATAGTGGCTTCGATTGCGACTTTTACCGTCAGTGCCATCGCTGCCGTGGTTGTCTTGTTTTCGTTTGGTGCCCCGGTTGAGGCGCTGATCGAAGTTTCCGGAGAGAAAGGTGTTTGTCGGCGGCGCTTCCTGGGCATTCTTCCGCTCCCGACCAAAAGGTTCCCCTGGTCTTGTTGGGCGCATGCCGGAGGAACATATGGGTTTTACTCGGCAGGGGCGTCACATTCGTTCTCCGTATTTGAGGGCGGAGTGGAATATCGGCTGTTCAAGGCCGATTCCGAGGCAGCGGTGCGGCTGTCCATGCGGATGAATTGCGCGAAGCGTCCGCCAGAAGATGCGGCGTATCGGACGGCGCGGACCGAGCGGCTCGGGAAGCTTCCGTTCGGGATGTGGGTCCGCAAGACTAAGGATGGGCTTGGGGACGAGGCGTTGATCTGGCCGCATGCGATGACGATGGCCATTAAGATTCTTTTCGGCATGTTGGTAATTGGATTGTTTGTCGGTTTGATTTTGGAAGAGAAGAAGGAACGCTACTTCCGCAGTCTCTGAGGTAGCGCATTTCATGTGGACAGACGGGAGCGTTTTTTCAAAATCTTATCGTCAGTCCGCAAATAACAGTTATTGTTTTATCAGGATGAAGTAAAAATGTTTGAGTTGGATGTCACACGCGAATTTTCCGCAGCTCATTTTCTGCGTGGGTATAATGGTCACTGTCAGAATTTACACGGACACAACTGGTCCGTTCAGGTTTTTGTTCAGGCTGAAAAGCTGGATGAAATCGGGATTTCTGTCGATTTTGTACATTTGAAAAAGGTCCTGGACGGAATTTTGTCCGAACTGGATCATCATTTTCTCAACGAACTGCCCGGTTTCGCCGACTGCAATCCTACCAGTGAAAATCTTGCCCGATACATTTTCAAAAGACTTTCTTCTGAACTTAACGATGGTCGAGTGAAAGTTTCCAAGGTTCGTGTTTGTGAAACTGCCACTTCCGGCGCATCCTACTTTGAATAAGATCTGCCGACAATGAAATATTCTGTTTCTCATTGGTACCTGTCTTTTGTTTTTCTGTTTCTGCTGACTGCGGGAGGATTTGTCCGTGCGGAAGAACAGGACCCTTATCAGAGGGCAATGCTGATTCTGGAAGCAGCCGAGGAATCGGATGATGAAAGTCTTCAGAACAAACAGGTCGGAGAGGCTATTGAACTGTTGAAATCCGCTGTGCAGCTTGGAAATGCCGATGCCATGGTTCAGCTGGCATTTTTGTATGCCAATGGTATCGGTTGCAGCAAAAATGAAAACGCAGCGTATGATCTGCTGAAACAGGCGGCAGCCAAAAAGAACGGTATTGCATCCTTGAATCTGGGACATCTGGCGTTGAAGAAAAAAGATTTCAAGTCTGCCTGCGAACATTATCTCAATGCCATGCTTGCCGATGTGCCGGAAGCCGGATATTATTTCGGACAGCTTTGTCTTTCCGGACTGGGAACGGAACGGGACCCGGTGCGTGCTGCGAAAGCTTTCCGGACGGATGCTTTGCGCGGTTTAGCCAAAGCGCAGAATATGCTTGGTGTGTTGTATTTCAAGGGGATGGGAGTGGAATTGAATTACAAGGAGGCGGAACGGCTTTTCAATCTTGCAGCGGAACAGAACGATTCTGCGGCAATCAACAATCTTGGAGTTATCGCACGTCTGCAAAATTCAAAAGAGGGGTATGAGTTGGCATTCCGGCGGTTTCAAATTTCAGCCGGGCTTGGTTTTCCGGCAGCATTCCGCAACCTTTCCCAGGCATATCTGACCGGGACGGGTACGGCAGTGGACTATCAGAAAGCCTGTCAGTTTGCGGAGCAGGGCGCAGAGAAAGGGGACAGTGCCTGTCTCCATTTGCTCGGGTGCATTCATTTGTATGGTTTCGGAGTGGAAAAAAATCCGGAAAAGGCATTCCCTTTTTACCTTCGTGCCGCAGAGAAAGGGTATAATCTTGCAATGATTCAGGTTGCGAAGATGTACAGGGAAGGTTCCGGAGTAAAAGCGGATGACGCACAAGCTGAAATCTGGCAGAAAAAGTCAGAACAGACACAGATTGTTTCTGCCGGGTTGTCCGTTCCGGAATAAGATATTTCCCGGGAACACCTCATTCGGGTAAAAATGCGCAGATATCCCACATTTTTTCAAAAACGGGGAATTTTGCCCCATTCTCCTGCTTGGAAGGTTGACAAGGGTGAACCGGCGGTGTGCGGTCAAACAATATGCAACATTGGAGATATTCATATCCGTTATTTTCTGCAAATTACAAGAAGATATGGGATATCTGTGAAATTTACTTGACACGGATACTTTTGAGACTGGCGTCATTATACGGCGCAAACCGTGTTTCATTTTTCCCGACTACTACCCTAATACCTAACCGAAAGCCTCAGCGGAATAGCCTGAACCCTTCACGGAGGAAACCGCTTTGCGGCGTATCTTTCCGCAAGCTCAGGATAAACATTCGGTGCGGAAAATGCGGTATGCGTTCGTGATTTTACGGGCGGAATAGGAAAATCTCAAAAAAATCCCTGACCGATTGCAAAAGTGATGAAAAAAGTTCTGATTTTTTTGAAAAAAAGCTTGATTATCGTTTGCAGAGCGTTATTTTATTAATAAAATAATAATACGTGCTTTTTTTTTTATTGAAATAGTAACAAAAAATTAAACGATACAGACAAGGAGCTGGAACGTAAATGAAGAAGTGTATTTGGATGCGGATTGCCGCTTTCGCTTTTCTGGTTGCCGGAGGCGTTCTCCTCGGACAGGAAGCGGACAGCAATGAGCCGATCATCAACTTCGGTATCTCGGCGCCGATGAAGGGCGTCATCAATGGGTGGACTGAAGGTGTGACCATTAAACTGGATGGAGCCACGGAAGTTCAGAATGGACCTGTGGGCGCGCGTGCCTTGAAATTCATTGACGGTTCCAAAGCGTCCTTCAATTTGGGACCCTACGCCTCGCGTTTGCGGAATACAGCGGACTTGTCCTTTTCTATTTTCCTGCGTGTAGATTCCGAGCCGGGAAAAGATGTGGATACCGGTTTGGGTGTTCGCTTGAATGGCTGGAATTTTTCTGTCGGCAATGGTGCAATATCCGTGCAAGGCAAGAAAACGTTGGAAAAAGGCAAATGGTATCAGATTGCCTTTACCTATTCCACGACAACGAATGTTGCGAAGATTTACGTGGATGGTATGCTTGACAACGTCATGATGAACGTGAAATTGAGCGCGTTGAAGCTGCCGTATTCCGATTTCGGCGGATTCGACGGAGCTGTTGCCTCCATGAAGGTCTGGGATCGCGCGTTGGGTGACAAGGAACTGTTGTCCATATCCACCGACCAGCAGGGGTTGACGTCAGTTGTGAAACGGATTGAGAATTTGCAGAAACACGTTCGTGCAAAAGAAATGATTCCGTATCTGGAGAACGTGAAGAAAGAAATCAATCGTGTAAAGAACAAAAAAGAGCAGCCGATTCAGGTATTGGAAGATATCCAGTATACCGCCATTACCGCATTACAGTTGCTTGACGGCGAAGTGTTTCTGCGCGAGACCGGTTTGGTCAAAGCGCCTTTCTCCCTCATGCAGGTTGGTGCGACAGCGGCATTCCTGCGTCGTCCGGACCGCTTCCCTGAAGATGCCGTTTTTACGGATAAATTGTGTGCAGCTGCAGCAAAGGGGGAATTTGAACCCTTGTCCTTTGTCATTTATCCATTCCGCAAGATGGATAAAGTGGAAATTACCGTTTCCGACTTTGTGTGCAAAGAAAAATCCGCGACGCTTCCTTCTGCGAAGATTCTTGACCGCAAACTTGTGAAACACTGGTTCCAAGCCAGCTGGAACGGGGTTTACAACAATGCCGACCAGATTCTTGTGCCGGATTTGCTGGTGAATGACCCTGATCTGGTCAAAGTGGATGTTTTGAACGGAAAAAATTATCTGCGTGTCGGTGGCAAATATGTTTGCGTGAACGAGATGCAGAATACGGGCGTTTTCAACTACTGCAAAGAAGACGTGCGTGATGCCGATACCCTTCAGCCGGTGAAGATGGAAGAAGGGAAAGGAACTCAGTTCTGGTTCACATTCAAAGTTCCGTCTGATGCGAAGCCCGGTCTCTATACCGCAAAGGCAACGGTCACGGAAGGCGGCAATGCAATCGCCAATTTCACGATTCAACTGCGTGTTTATCCTTTTGAACTGCCCGCGCCGAAGACTTGCTATGATATCACACGCGATTACATTGTGGCAGTAGCCGGTGATGCCGATTTGTCCCGGTATGTCAAAATGTCAGGCAGTGCTTCCGACGGCGAAAAACTGTTCCGCCGCGAGTTGCAGAGTCTGAAAGAACATAACGTGAACAAACCGACAGTACCCTATTGCGCCGATGCCGCGGTTTTCGCAAAAGATTTGAAAATCCGCAAGGAAATGGGATTTGATTTGACGGATGTTTTCGTTGCCGCATTCGATGGAGAAGGAACCCTTCTAACGGAGTTCCCGACTGAAGACAGACAGAACGCCGATTTCGGCGTGTTCCGGAAAAATACGGCTGCGGCTTCCGCAAGTTTTGCGGAAATCGCCGGACATAAGAATTTCTACTTCTACGGTTTTGAAACAGCTGTTCCGGTTTCTGTTGATAAGTACCGCAACGAAATCCTGAAAAATTCAGGACGGACGATGACGGGCGGCTGGGGCAATGATGTGTATTATCTGCCCTCGCGTGAACTGATGCATGCGCATTCCGGTTCCCCCGATGACTATTTGGCGGAGAAATGGCATGCCTTGCGCGGTCGTATCATTTCCTGCGGTTGTTATTTTGCCGGACCGAAGAATCCGGATTACATCCGCCGGAATCTCGGCATGAATCTGTATCGTGCGACCTACGACGGATTTATGCTGTATGCCTATCCGTCCTCTGAAAACTGCTGGAATGAGCGTGCAGGTCAGGGATTGTACAGAAATCCGATATTCGCATATCCCACAGCCAATGGCCAGATCAGCACGATAGCCTACGAAGGTTTGCGGGAAGGCATCGATGATGTCCGTTATGTCACGCTGCTGCGTCAGCTGACACAACATTCTTTCGACATCAAGAATTGGGATGCCATCTTTGCCGGCAAGAAAGGCGTAGCTGTTTTTGAATTGCTGCCGACGAGTAAAATGAACCTTGATCTTATGAGACTGGAAGTGGCCGACCACATTGTCACCATTTACAAACGTCTTGGAAAGGAAGTTGAATAATGATGAAAAACTCAAAATTGTTGACACTTCTGGCAATTGCTGCGGGTTTCTGTGCAATTTTCCGTGCGGAAGCCTCTGATTCCGGAATGATTACTATTGATGCTCTGAAGAATGGTGCTTCGGATTACGCAGCCGCAGAAAAAATCTTTGCGACGAATGACCCGAATGTGGTTTTTCATTTGGTTCCGCTTTCTGAAAAAGAAATTGGACGTGCCAAGGGATTGCCCGACTGGAACCGTTTTTCTTTCGCTTTGAAACAGCAAGCTCAGGAAGAGTATCATTATACACTGGAATCTGCTGCTGAACAGGCGGAAAAAGAGAAACAGAAACTGGAACAGGTGAATACCAAAGTTCAAAAGAAAGAAGATAAACCGGACAATATTACCGGAAAAATATCGTTCTACGTAACATCGTCCAGGGGCGGGATTACATTTGTTTTCCGTCAGACCGGCGGCCGTTCAATCGGCACCTACGAAATCATTCTGGATCCGCTGGAAGCAAACCGTTTCGGTAATCAGGGGATACATTTGACATTTCAGCGCAATTCCTGGTATGGGAGTTTTTTAGGGTGGAAATATCAGGAGAGTGCCTCGTTCCGTCCGGAATCTTCCCTGCGTGAAGACGGCTCTATCATTACCAAGGTTACCATTACCTGGGATTCCATCTACCGGATTACCGGTGCCATGCTGATGAATGTCGGCCGTACAGCGCAGTGGAAAGTCGGTGTTTTCCGCTGGGCGAAGGATGTGTCCCTGACCTTAAAAGGAATTCCTTTTGCCGCGAACGGCACGTATTTGATGATTCCGCCGTTCCGCCAAAATGAGGTTGCAGAAACCAAAGCCGGTATGTTGACCGGTGCTGTCACCGGTTTTTATGCGGAAGATCCGAAGAAAGGCAATCCGACAAAGTCCCGTTTCGGTTATATGAAAGGACAGCGTGACAGTCTTCCGTTCTGGAAGGAACGTTTCCATGTGATTTACCGTCTGGGCTACCCGTTGTCATTCAGTGAGTACTGTCTTGCTTATTTCCCGCGCAGAGTAGCTAAAGTGTATGTTGGCGATGATGAAAAAACGAAAGAAAACAATCTTCGTTCCGTTGAATGGCAGGAGTACATGGCCGAATTAGGAAACTATCTGAAAGCACATGCGAAAGATTATGGAATGGTAGATGCATTTTTCCTTTATTATTATGAGAAATTTGCATTTATTGATCCGAATTTCGATGCTTTGCAGTTGGAAGCAATTCGTGACAGAACGTTCTCGGATAAATTCCTGAACGAAGAATAATGCTGTGTATTGCATAGCATAGAAAGAGGGAGCGACATACAGGCGGCAGGCGGAAAATGCCTGCCGTTTGCTTATTGATAGGCAGTGTGGTTGCGGGTAAAAAAGAAGAAAAAATAAATTTGTTTATAAAATAATTTGGTTTTTTAATCGTTAAGACTGCAGAAACAGTTGAAAAATCAAATACAGAAAGGATACGAGTATGAAAAAAACGCTTTCATTTATTATCGGAATCGTTGTTGTTGCGGGAATTATCTTCGGAGGCATAGCCATTTACAAAAGCATGTTTTCCGTAAAAACCAAAACGGTTTATCTGTATCAGAACATTGGACGCGGGGATTTACAGCGGACGATAGCGGCGACGGGGACTGTGGAGCCGGAGGAGCTTGTAAACGTTGGAGCGCAAGTTGGCGGAATGATTACGACGCTTGGAACGGATACGGACGGACATACCATTGATTACCGTTCTCCGGTAAAAAAAGGTCAGGTGCTGGCGAACATAGATGATTCTCTGTATCGTGCGGAATACGATTCTGCGAATGCGCAGTCTCTGCAGGCGCAAGCGCAGTTGATGAGTGCGGAAGCAAGTGTAACGCAAGCGGCCGCGAAGGTGGATGAGGCGGAGGCATCGAAATCGCAATCGGATGCGAGCTACAAGCAGGCGGATTTGGCGTGGAAACGTGCTCAGCAGTTGCGGGAAGCGAATGCGATATCGCAAAGTGACTATGAATCAGCGGAAGCAACGTATGAGAATGCGCTTGCGGAACGCAAGGTTGTAGAGGCGACGATTCAGTCGGCGAAAGCGAATTTATCAGCTGCGCAGGCATCACTGCAGCAGTCGAAAGCGCAGATTGTATCGGCGAAGGCATCCCTGGACAAAGCCACGCGTAATCTTGGATATTGTGTAATCAATTCTCCTGTTGACGGAGTGATTATTGACCGGCGAGTGAGTGTTGGTCAGACAGTGAACTCAAGTATGAGTGCGCCGAGTTTGTTTTTGATTGCCAAAGATTTGAAAAAAATGCAGGTTTGGGTTTCCGTGAACGAGGCGGATATTGGGCAGATTACAGTTGGTCAGAAAACTCAGTTTACGGTAGATGCGTTTCCGGATCGGGTGTTCAAAGGAATTGTGCAGAAAATTCGTTTGAATGCGACGATGTCCCAGAATGTAGTGACTTATGTTGTAGAAATCGGTACGGATAATGCGGATATGACATTGCTGCCGTATTTGACTGCGAATGTGAAATTTATCCTCTCCAGCAGAGAAAATGTCCAATATGTACCCAATGCAGCATTGCGGTTTGTTCCGGAAGGAGTGAAAGTTCCGGAAACTGCGCCCGGCGAGCGCGTGATTTGGATTATGGGCGAGGATGGTAATCCTGAGCCGCTGAAAGTGAAGACCGGATTGAACGACGGGATGAATACGGAGATTTCCGGTGAGGGTATTACGGACGGGATGGAGATAATTACGGGAAGCCGTGTATTGCAGCTTGGCAAGAATGAGACGGCGGCGAGCGGAGAGAATCCCTTTATGGCAAAGCCGCCGCAACGCAAAAAGAAGTAAGTAATCATCGGGGGTGGAATCATGAAACTGATTGAATTGGAAAAAATTGAAAAGACATACATGATAGGGGAAATGAAAGTACCTGTTCTGAAAGGCATAGATCTTTCGATTGGACAAGGTGAGTATGTGGCGCTTACCGGTGCGTCCGGGTCGGGCAAGAGTACGTTGATGAATATCCTTGGATGTCTGGATCGGCCGACAGGCGGGAAGTATTTTTTTGAGGGGAAGGAATTTGGGCAGGCGAGTAATGATGATCGTGCGTTGTTGCGGAACCGGAGGATTGGTTTTGTATTTCAGAGTTTCAATCTGTTGCCCCGCACGACGGCGTTGGACAATGTAATCATGCCGCTTTCCTATACCAATGAGAGTTTGAGACATTCCGATGCCAAACAGCGTGGAATAGAAATGCTGAAACGTGTCGGTTTGGATGGACGGATGCATCACACTCCCGCCCAGTTATCGGGTGGTCAGCAGCAGCGTGTGGCGATTGCGCGTGCGCTGATCAATCATCCGCCAGTCCTGTTTGCAGACGAACCGACAGGCAACCTGGACTCCAAGACGAGTGTGGAAGTGATGAAGATGTTTGATGAGCTGAATGCGGAAGGGATTACGATTATTTTAGTGACGCACTCGTTTGAGGTAGCTCACTATGCGAAGCGGATTATTCAGATCCGCGATGGTGAAATCGTCAGCGGAGTATATGGCGAAAATGAAGTTTCCGGGAAGGAGCGTGCAAAATGACATTGACCTCAGTAGTTACAGGATCCGTAGTGGCGCTCAGCAGAAATCCCACACGTGCGCTTTTGACGATGCTGGGAATTGTTATCGGCATAGGTGCTGTGATAACCATGATGGAAATCGGGCAGGGTGCCGATGCTGCCATGAAGAAGAATATTGAAAGTATGGGCGTGAATACGCTGGTGGTAATGCCCGGTGCTCCGCGTGCCCCGGGCGGCGGAGCCAAGGGCGAGCAGGGATCCGGTATGAGTTTGAAACCGGAAGACTGTGAAGCCATCCTGCGTGATTGTGCGAATATCTCGTACGCTGCGCCGATTGTCAATTCCTCGGGTCTGCAATTTGTGTTCGGAAATAAGAACTGGACACCCCGGCAGATTGTCGGAACCTCTCCGGATTATTTCAATATTCGTGACTGGAGTGTGACGGAAGGACGTTTTTTCACCAATCGTGAAGTTGAAAAACGTGCTTGTGTGTGCGTAATCGGTCAGACTCTTGTGAAAGAGGTATTTGGCGGCGAATCGCCGATAGATTGCACCGTCCGAATCAAAAATGTTACCTTTACCATAGTCGGGGTTTTGAGCAAAAAAGGCGCAAACATGATTGGAATGGACGAGGATGATGTTGTCATCGCGCCATGGACAACAATCCGTTTGCGGATTACAGGCTTGAAAACGGGCAATGCTACCAATACTACCAGTACGGCTACGACCACTCCCGGCAGTGTGTATCCGGGCGAAGGCGTTGCTTTTTATCCTGAACAGGCGGATAATCTGAAGACGGATACTCTGTTGATTCCGAAATTTACACAAATCGACCAGATTATGGTCGGTGCTTCTTCCCCGGACAAAGTCCCTGCTGCGGAAGCGGAATTGACAAAACTTCTGCGGGACAGACATGGTCTGAAAGAGAAACAGGAAGATGATTTTCATATCCGCAATTCAGCTGCGTTTATGGAGACTTTTTCGTCCACTACTACGCAGATGGGAAATCTGCTCCTGGCAGTAGCCCTTATTTCCCTGATCGTAGGCGGAGTCGGAATCATGAATATCATGCTGGTTTCTGTGACGGAACGGACGCGTGAAATCGGTCTGCGTATGGCAGTCGGTGCCCGTTCGAAAGACATTCTGACACAATTTCTTGTGGAATCGATTATTCTTTGTGCCATAGGCGGCGTAATCGGAATTATCGGGGGACATTGTGCGGCTCTGGCAGTTCACAATCTGAAAGGCTGGCCCGTTGTAGCGAATACCGCCATCATGCTTGGTGCATTTCTGATTTCCACAATTGTAGGCGTTATCTTTGGATTCTATCCCGCCTGGAAAGCCTCACGGCTGGATCCGATAGACGCTTTGCGTTACGAATGACGACGTCGCAGGAGGGGCTGTAGCAGCTTTGAACCGATGGCACGGATGGAGTTCAGACATCGGAATGTTTGAATGTAAAGGGAGGAAAATCCGTGACGGCTCAGGATTGTGCAGACTTCCTGTTCCGCCTGTTTGCGGTTGGCGGTACTGATTCCGCCCAGGGCAAATACGGCAAGTGGTTTGTCCACGTATTGAAAAACAGCTCCGGATTGTTTCGCCCGCAGAAAGAAATCCAAGTCAGCGCAAATGTGGTATTGCGTATCAAAACCCTGGAGTTTTTCCCAAAGGGTTTTTCGCATGAAACATGCGGGATGAAAAATGCGGGCGTTCCGGAATTTGAAAAGAAAACTGTCCGGCCGGATGATTTTCCCGTTTACCTCAATGTTACCGTAAACGATATCGGCTTCCGGGTGTTCCGCAAAGGTTTGGCGTACACAATCCAGTGCATTATCGGTATACCGGTCATCGGCGTTGAGACAAGCGAGTATCTCTCCGGAGGCAGTCATGCATCCGCGGTTCATGGCATCATAAATGCCCTGATCCGGTTTGGAAACGAGCGTTATGAATTTTTTATTCCGATTCAGAATCTGTATGGTATCGGGGTCATTGGAACAGTTGTCCTGAATCCGGTGTTCCTCAGCGTGATTCCGAATTACGCTGTCAATACATTCGTTCAGAACTTTACCCGGATTGAATGTGGCTGTTATGATGGATATGTTCACAATTTTATTCCTTTTCAAACTCACCGGCTTTGCGGCGTGTGCGGTATTCGGCACACAAAGCGGCGATTCCGTCAGAGAGAGAGATTTGCGGTTTCCAGCCCAATGCGGAAATTCTGGAGATATCCATGATTTTCCGCATCATGCCGTCCGGTTTTGAGGCATCCCAGAGGATTGTACCTGTGTATCCTGCCTCTTTTGCTGTAATTTCCGCTAAATTCCGGATAGAGAGTTCGGCCCCGCTGCCGACATTGATAAAATCGGGTTCTTCGTATTGTTCCATCAACATGAGAACGGCCTTGGCAAGGTCATCTACATGAAGAAATTCACGCAGCGGGGTACCGGTTCCCCAGCAGGTTACGGACGTGACTGCGGAATCGGCGGCATCGCAGAACCTGCGTACCATTGCTGCCAGTACATGACTGTTTGTTATGTGAAAATGGTCATTGGGTCCGTATAAATTGCACGGCATGGGGCAAACGACGCGGAATCCGTATTGTTCCGACAGAAAACGGCAGAGTTTATAGCCGGCTATTTTTGCGATAGCATAACCTTCATTAGTCGGTTCCAAAGGACCGGTAAGCAGGGAGTTTTCCCGGATGGGATTTTGTGCTTCACGGGGATAGATACAGCTGCTGCCGAGAAAGCAGAGTTTTTTTACGTGATGCAGCCAGGCCTGTTCAATGACATTGTTCTGAATTTGCAGATTTTCCAATAAAAATTCCGCATTATGGGCACTGTTGAATCCGATTCCACCGACTTTTGCGGATGCCACAATCACATAGTCAATGGATTCCGAGTCAAAGAACTTTTTGACATCGTTCTGGTTCCGTAAATCAAGTTCGGCATGGGTACGGGTAATGAAGTTGCGATATCCTGCGTTCTGAAAACAGCGCAGGATTGCGCTTCCGACCATACCTTTGTGCCCGGCAATGAAAATCCGTCCGTTCTTATCTATGAGACTGTTCATATTCCGCTTCCTTTTTGAAGTGCATCGACGTCGGCTTTGGTCATGATTTCTACTAACTGCCGGAACGTGACGATCGGGGCCCAACCTAAATATTTACGGGCTTTCGCGGCATTGCCCAGAAGATAATCCACTTCGGAGGGACGGCGGTAACGGGGGTCCTGACGGATTATGACTTTGCCGGTACTCTGGTCAATGCCGATTTCCCCGTCTTTTTCCTGATCCCAGCGGATGGAATGTCCCAGCAATCCGAATGAGCTTTCTATGAATTCACGGACAGTATGTGTTTCGCCGGTAGCTGCGACATAATCATCGGGTTGTTCCTGCTGGAGCATTTTATGCATCATTTTGACGTAATCCGGAGCGTATCCCCAGTCGCGTGAAGCATTTAAATTGCCGACATAGAGACAATCCTGTAATCCGGCATGGATTTTTGCGGCAGCCATCGTGATTTTCCGGGTAATAAAGGTTTCCCCGCGCCGTGGTGATTCGTGATTGAAAAGAATGCCGTTGACGGCGAAAAGTCCGTATGCCTCGCGGTAGTTCCGAACGATCCAGTAAGCATAAAGTTTTGCTGCCGCATACGGGGAACACGGATGGAAAGGAGTATTTTCATCCTGCGGCTTTCCGGGTTCGCATTTGCCGAAGAGTTCGGAGGTGGACGCCTGATAGAATCGTGCGGGAACTCCGGTATCACGAATAGCATCCAGCAATCTCAAGGTTCCTAAAGCATCAACGTTTCCGGTGTATTCCGGCATATCGAATGAGACACGGACATGGGATTGTGCAGCGAGATTGTAGATTTCATCGGGTGCATATTTTTCAATCATGCGGCTGAGAGAACTTGCATCGGTCATATCGCCGTAGTGCAGGAACAGCCGTACATTCTGCAAGTGCGGGTCCTGATACAGATGGTCTATGCGTTTGGTATTGAATGTGCTGGAACGCCGTATGAGTCCGTGTACTTCATAACCCTGTTCGAGAAGATATTCGGTCAGATAGGAGCCGTCCTGGCCGGTAATGCCTGTGATAAGTGCCCGTTTTAACATTTTTCAAGAACCTTCCTGTAAAGTGCTGTATATTGTTCCGCAACACTGACTTCAGAAAATTGCGGATGTATATTTTTCCGTGCTGCCGCTGACAGCTGCATCCGGTTGTTCATTACGTACAAAATACCCTCTGTCAGCGAATCCGGCTTGAATGGCTCTGCCAGAAAACCATTGACCTTGTGTTCCACGATTTCCGGAAGTCCGCCAATCCGGAACGCAACGACCGGGGTCCCGCAGGCGAGGGCTTCGACGGCGGTATAAGGCATGTTGTCGGCGAGACTTGGCAGGATGAAAACATCTGCTGCGGAATACAGGGACGCCATGTCGTGGTCTCCTTCGATGATTTGAAGGTCGGTAAAGGGGAACGAACAGTTTTTTGTCAGGACTTTCGTATTTTTTCCGAAAAGCAAGACATGAATTTTATCCTGTGAGACTTTGCCGGCAAGAAGATTCAGGGATTCCATCAGAACAGAACCGCCTTTCAAGGGGGAGTTTGCATCCTGAGCTCCGAAAAGAAGCGTAAACTTTCCTTCCGGAACAGCAAATTTTTTGCGCGCTGCCTGCCGGTTTCCCGTCTGAAAAATATCCGTGTCCAAAGCGTTGGGAATAACCTCGCATGGAATGTCGTGAAACAGGAAACTGCGGGTGAACGCATCCGCAAGCCACTGACTGGGGGCAGAGAAAAGGAATGGCAAATCATGCCAGTTTGCTTTGAGCTTGCGGCGGTAGGTGAAAGCATCTATATCTATGCCTTTTGCAAGCGGAGAACGGCTTTCGGCGGTATAGCCCGATTTGCTGCGGTTGTCCTCACAAAGAGGATTCATGTAATGTTCCGCTCCGCAGAACGTCCAGTTGTCGTGCATAGTCCAGACAGCGGGTTTCCGGATTTGAGTTATTTGCCGGATATTCAGCATTTCCCCGCAAATCCAGTGAAGATGAACCACATCGGCATCCGAAGAATTGATGATATCCAGAACTCTGCCGCTGCCGAAAAGGGCGAGGGAGCGTCCAGCGGGATTGGTATCGCGCTGCAGTGCTGCAATACGGGCGGAAATCCGCTGGGCGAGCAAGGGACCTAACCGTGATGGATAGGGTACTTGTTTGATCCAGTCGCAGTCACTGTTTTTATTCATCACAAGCATTTCGCATTCTGCCGATTTTGTCCTTTGCAAAGCACGGCAGAGCCGGGATACGGCTTTGCCGGTACCGGAAAACTGGTCAAAATAGTTGACGTGAAGTATTTTCATGATTTGCAGCATTGTTTTTTCAGTTTTCGGTAGAAACGGAGAACAGGCGCAGGGGTTGCGTTCCTCACAAAGTCACGCACGTTTTTCAGAAAACGTTTTGCCGGGGGAAGCCATGTGATTTCCCGGTAATACGCTTCCAGTGCCGCTGTTGCGGCCGCGGAACATTCAACAGGAATCGTTTCAACGGAAACCGGTACCGGTCGGAATTGTTCTTCTTCCTGACCCGTTCCGTTGTTCGCGGAAAAATGAGTTCCGCTTTGAAACCCTGTGTGGTACACAAGACTGTAAGCTGTGTTCAGAGTAAGCTTTCCGGCAAGAAAAGTGGAAGCGTACCAACGGATTGCCCAGGATTCCGTATTGCCGCGTACTTGACTTTTCAGCATTTCCGAATAGGTGTAACTGCCGTTGTAATCGAATCTTTTTTGCAGTCCTGACTGTTTCAGCTTTTTCAGAAGAATCCTGCCGTCCCGTTCAAAAAGGGACCAGCTGCGTTTCCAGGTTGCCCATCCCCAGCAGTTTGCGCCGCACAGAAAGAATGTTTCCGGCAAATTGTCCGGTGATGCAGGAAAATGGGCGTGTATGGAGGCAATGCGTTCATCGTTTTCGTATTGATTCAGCGCATCGTTCATGTAACGCAGAAAGAAGGGGGAGGGCAGCAGGTCGTCTTCCAGAACGATGACGCGGTTGAATTTTTCGATGGATTCGGTAATCCCGTCGATAATGGAATTGGCCAGACCTTTATTCCGGTCTGCGTCAATGTGTATCAGCGAGTGAAATTTGCGGGGCTTGTCGAGTTCCGCACGGACCTGCGCAACAAGATTCCTGTCTTCCGGGGAATTCCTTGGACCATCTGAATAAGCAATGACATCTGTTTCCGCAGCCAACTCGTTCTGTTCCAGTGCGTCAAGGGTTCTGCGGAGCAAATCCGGGCGGTTGTAGGCGAAAAGTATTACAGGAGCATTTACGGGTACTTTTTCAGACATTGGGTTTGTTCGTTTTGTTTGTTTTAGATTGACATTGTTTATGGAGAAAAGATACAACCGGAAACTCTTTTTTTCAAGTAAGAAACATATTTTCTCGTTTTTATTGCTGAAAGACAATGTAGAACGACTGGGATTCGCTTGAATATTTCACTCCCGGACTTATATTATCGTGATATTGTTCTGAAAAACAGATTCGTACGGGATGTCAGACAGGAGTGCGCCTGATGCTTTGGGATAAAAACAACTATATCGGGAAACTGAAAACGGCGATTGTGGAGAAATCCTGGTTGTTGCCTCTCCTTTTTTTCTTTTTTGCGTTTTTCAGTCTTCTGCCCGCCATATTGATTGCTGATTTGCCTCAGACGGATGTATTGACCCGCTACGCGCCCATGGCAGATGCTGTTTCACGGGGCGACTGGGCGTTTGCGTTTCACCCCCGGATACCGCCTTTGTTGCCGTTCTGCGGAGGGGTATTTGCAAAAGTATTTCATTGCAATGGTTATACCGGTGTAAAGTTGGCATCTTTGCTGTTTTTCGCCATGTCATTTCTGGCATTGATTCCGCTTTTTCGCCGTATTTTTGACTTGCGGACCACGATTCTTGCGGGTTTTCTTGCTGTTTTCGGTTCCCAGATGATGCGTTTGGTTGTCGCGGGCTTGCGCGAGTCCGGGAAAATGCTTTTCTTTTCCATTGCCGCTTATTCGCTGATTCGCCTTTGGCAGGAATGCCGCACGAAACGTACAGTTGTGCCGTTTCTGCTTATGGGGATTTCCTGTTCGGGGATGATTTACGTACGCGATGATTCGGTTTTGCCGGCATTTCTTTTTCTGCTTGCCGCTGTTTGCATTGAGATATTCCGCGGCAGGGTTTTTCCTTGGCGCACATTTGTACTTTCCTGTATTCCAGCGGTTATTCTGATGGTTCCGCTTCTGGGATTAAATTACAAACTTACCGGTTATCCGGTGCCGAGCAATCGTTTTATTTCTGTAGTGAAGAAGATCGGAATACCGGAACGGATTTTTGACCGGACGGAAAAATCCGGGGAGATGCTTGAAAAACCTGAGGGCTTGGAATCATTTTCCGCCAATATTATTCACTCTGGAGAAGGTCCGGCAAGTCAGCCATCGCAAATTGATGTGCAAAATTCCCAAAGAATAAAGGAGGTGTATTCGAAGTACTTCAAGCATGAACCTGAGCAGCCATGGGATGTTTTTTGGAGTACCGTGGAATCTGTTCTCTACGGTTTTTACTTTATTTACTTTTTGCCCGCTCTGCTGGTTGCCGGATACCGCATTTACAGGAGACTTTGGCGTGCGGAAGAAACGATACTTTTCCTGATTCCGCTGCTTCATTTTGTGCTGATATTCGTTCAGGTACTTGTTGCGGATAAAATTGTTTTTGTGTCATCCCGGTATCTGCTGGCGCTTTCGGCATTTTACTGTTGCTGGACGGCTGTCTTTGTACTGCAGATTTACGACTTTTCGGCAAGATACCTGTCTGCAAAGCTGCTGAATGGTTGTTCTGTTCTGGCAGTCATTGTTTTTCTGTGTGTCATGTATCTTGACGGGATGTCACTGGAAGTTCGCGAGCGTACTTCCCAAGACAGACGCGAAAAGCGTGCTGTACTGTATCACTGGATAGAGCTTATCCGGAATGACTGGAAAGGTCCGGATCGTGAATCGTGCGTTTTTTTTGATGCGAATACCTATCATTCCTTCCGCCGTCCGGTTGTTTATTCGGATGATTTTGAAGAATTGGGCTATTTTACCGGTGGTGAAACCAACAGGTACCCCTATATGGGGAATGGTGATAAACGTGAGATATACGAGCGGATAAGCGATGTTCTGACAATCGGTATTTTTGCCGATTATTTTGCTGTATTTGTACCGGATGACTGGAATGATATTCCGAAGGGGTATAGAATTTTGGATGAACAGCGTGTTTGCGGTGACCGTTGTGTTTTGCTGAAACGTCTGCTGTCACCCGGAGAGAAGAAAGGATACGTAGAATGAGACAGGCAAGATATCGTGTGTTCTTTTTGGCATGTACGGATGTTTTGTTGATGAGTGTTATTTTCTCATTGACAACGGTTCTGTATTTTCATTCCGGATACGGGAGTTATAATCCTGCTTTTTACTGGAATCTGGCACCGGTTTTGCTGATTTATGTGTTGTCCAATGGTCTGATCCGTCTGTACCATGGAAATTTCTTTTATCCCGGTTCCATCATGCAGCCTCAGGAAGAGTTGAGACGTCTTGTTTTTTCCATTTCACTGACCTATCTGCTTTTGTTTGCCTATTTGCTGCTTGTTCGGGAAAACAGTTATTCCCGTTTCGTTCTTTTGGTGACGTGGTTTTTGAATTGTCTTCTGGCAATACCCTGTCGCGGTATTCTCCGTATGATTTTGAAGAAAGCGCATATTGCTCAAATACCCGTACTGATTGCCGGTGCGGGAAAAAGCGGTATTCGTTTGGCTGAGTTTCTGAAAGATGACGAGCATTTCGGGTTTGAAGTGGTTGGTTTTTTAGATGATATTGTCACGGAAACACCGGACGGCTGCCCGCCTGTGCTGGGAAAATTGGAAAATGTTCGTGAAATTGCGCGTGAAAACCATGTAGATTATTTGATTTGCTGTTTGCCGTTGCCTGCCGTCTCCGCAAATTTCCGGGAATGGCTCCGTTTCATGAAACATATTTCCGTTATTCCTACCAACAAAGTTTTACCGGCTTCCTGGGCGTATTCCACAAGTATCGGGGGATTCAGCGGTATTGAAATCCGGAATCAACTCCTGCTGCCCGGTCCCAGAATTACCAAAACTGTTTTTGAAATCATTGTTTCCGTTTTAGGAATCATTTTACTGCTCCCTCTGTTGCTCCTTCTGGCTCTGTTAGTTAAAATTACAAGTCGCGGACCCGCCGTTTACGGCGCAAAACGGATTGGTCTGAACGGACGTGAGATCACCGTTTGGAAATTCCGTACCATGCGTCAGGATGCCGAAGAATATCTGAAAAAAATGCTGGAAAGTGATCCTGTGCTCGCGGATGAGTGGAAGAAAAATTTCAAATTGGAGAACGACCCGCGCATAACCCCCTTCGGACGGTTTTTAAGAAAAACCAGTCTGGATGAACTTCCGCAATTGTTCAATGTCATTACCGGTGAAATGGCAATGATCGGACCGCGTCCCATCGTCAAGGCGGAAATTTCCTACTACGGAAAAGATTATGATGTTTTTTCAAGGGTCAAACCGGGAATTACGGGATTGTGGCAGGTTTCCGGAAGAAGTAATACCACTTATGAGCAGCGTGTTTCTTATGACCTTTCCTATATCATGAACTGGTCCATCTGGCTGGATGCATACATTCTGATCCGTACCATATTCGTGGTATTGCGTTGCAAAGGAGCAAAATAATCATGAAAACAGCATTCCTTCATTACTGGCTTGTCAATATGCGCGGCGGCGAGAACGTT
>CALCCZ010000253.1 GCA_937900075.1 uncultured Lentisphaeria bacterium | reverse complement strand
GAAAATGAAAGAACTTTTAGAACAGGTTTTCAAAACGATGATACAGCCGGATTTCAGTAAATGCCGGAATTTTGAAGAATCGCCATTTTATTCTATTTGGAGGAAATGGGAAAAAGTGCGAAAACAGAATAAGAAAAGCGAAAACGAGTCTAAACAGAATGAGAAAACCGAAAAAGAGCCTAAACAGAAGAACTGAAGAAAAAGGGAAATGAATTATGTATACATTCAATGACAAAATATTTGAATCCGGCTTTGATTTTGAAGGCGTGCATTTAGTAGCGGCATCTGCCGGGACAGGTAAAACATATAACATTCAGAACATTTATGCAAGACTTGTACTGGAAAAGAAATTCCGCGTATCGCAAATACTCGTAATGACTTTTACAGAGGCAGCTACAGCGGAACTGAAGGAACGAATTCTGCTGATTTTAGTGAATCTGAGAAAGCGGTTGATGGGAGAAAGTTTGCCGGACAGCGAAAAGGAACGGGTGGAAAAACTGCTGACCTGTGCATTTCCCGATTGGGATAAGCGGGGAGGGGATGATTCTGCCCGGAAGCAGTTGGAAAATGTATTGAATTTGTCGATACTGGAATTTGACCAGGCCTCTATTTATACAATCCATGGGTTCTGTAACCGGGTGATAAAACGTCATTCATTTGAGGTAGGAGTTAATCCTGCTGCGGAAGTACTGAATAACGGAATGGAAGTATTGAGGGCGCGAATTGCAGACTGGTGGCGTATGCATCCGGAAGAGCGTAAATCGTTATCATTAAGTACGATGGTTCAATTTGCAGAACAACTGGATGAAAAACGTCATGTTGTTGTGGAAACACCGGATAAATACCGGGAATGTGACCTTGAACGGCTGCTGAGCGAATTGAAAAAGAAAACGGCCGCACTCGGACAAAAATCAGAAGAAAAGGAGGAGACGGAGGAAAAGGGAAAAAAAGAGAAAAAGGCGAAAAAAGAGGAAAAAGAAGAAAAGGCTGATGAAAAGACGCTGAAAAATTATGTGATGCTGAAAATTGCAGAAATGATAGTAAATCAGTACGAGGCAGAACGCAGAAACCGGGACTATATTACTTACAGTGATATGATACGTCTTGTAAGCGAAACCTTGGTAGATGGAACGCGGAAAAGCATGCTGGTCAACAGTTTGCGAGCCGAGTACAAGGCTGCGCTTGTGGATGAGTTTCAGGATACGGATAATGAGCAGTACGATATCATCCGCACTCTTTTCTTAGAGGAAGGAGCGGGAAAACCGCCTGTATTTTTTGTAGGGGATCCCAAGCAGGCTATTTATTCATTTCGTGGCGGGGATATATTTACCTATCGCAAGGCAGTGAAGACGATACCTCCTGAAAATCAGTACTTTTTGAGTAAAAACTTCCGTTCTGCAAAAGGGCTTGTGGATTCCGTGAATTTACTTTTCAAGGACAGAAGCGGCATGCCTACGTTCCAGGATGAACAAATTCAATATCCTGTTGATATAGAGTCGGATGAAAATAAAATACCACTTTTTGACATGAATGAAAAAGCGGATGAAGTGCCATTCCGGATCATAAAAATCAAGATGGATAATGAGGAAGAAACGGAGACCGAAAAAAAGGTTGAGAAAGAATCATTGGAAGAGATCGGTTGTTCTGTTCTGGCTCGAGAAGTGCTGAATATTCTGAATCATTATAAAATCAAGGGGAAGGGAGAGAAGGAACTGCGAAAAGTTATTCCGTCAGATATAGCAATTCTGGTGAAGAAAAACGACATGGCGATTCCAATACGGAATGCGTTGAAAGAGGTGTCGGTTCCAGCCGTTATCGCCAATTCCGGTAATGTGTTCGGCGGCAGGACGATATCCTATGGCCCGAATACAAAAAGCCATAGTCTTGTTTCCCGTATGACAGAAGAACTTTTTATCGTATTGGAGGCTGTCATAACCCCGGATTCCCCAAGAATCAAGTCTTCTCTGATTACTTCTTTTTTTGGTTACAATCCCGAAGAAATTTTAGCGTTATCGGATGATGAATTAGCGGAGAAGGTGCTTGTTTTTAATGAATTGTATCGACAGTGGCAGAAAAATGGTTTTTCTTTCTTTCTGAAAAAACTGGACATGGCCAGTTATCATAATGGTCTTTGTTTCCGTGAACGATTGGCGCGACTGCCGGACGGGGAACGCTGTCTGGCAGATATTCAGCAGATTACGGATTTGGCTTTTCATGCGGCAAGTGAGTCTGGCGGGTCACCTGAAAATCTGTTTGACTGGCTGAACTCCCGCATTCTGGGATTGCAGAATGATACAGAATACAAAGCGGATGAGTATATCAGACAGTTGGAAAGTGAAAGCAAATCGGTTCAGATTGTTACTATACACAAATCGAAAGGATTGGAATATCCGGTTGTGATTTTGCCTATTTTCGAGAGTATTGTGCAGAAAGAGTCGTCTCAGGATAAATTGCGTTTCTGGCACGACCCGGAAGACTCCTATCAGTTGAAATGTGCCGTTGGCAGCAATGATTTCAGTCAAGCTGAGGAGCGTCAGGAGGGAATCCGGGAGTGGTATGTGGCATTGACGCGAGCATCGAAGAAGATGGTTGTGATAACCGGGGTAGAAACGGAAAAGCCAAACGAAAAGCCAAAGAAAAAGGCGGAGCAAAAGGCGAGTTCGCCGGAAACAACATCTCCTGCGGAATCGGTTGAAAAATCACCGTGTCCTATTTGGGACGCGCTGTATCAAAATTTGCAAGTCAATTCCTCCGGATGCGTCAGCAAACCCTATCAGGAAGTGTGTTATACAGTCAAGGAGGCAGAGCAAGCTGTTGGAAAATATTCGGCAGAAACGGAAGTCTGTCTGGAGCAGGGCAAGCTTTTTGACGGAACTTTTTCCTTTGCGCAGACCCAATGCAGTTATTCCTCGCTTTCACCATCACGGCAAACGAATAAAATGGAAGGCAATGAGGGAAAAGACAATGATAACGAGGATGAAATACCGCAGTTGCCGGATATTATTGATCAGCATTCCATATTTCAATTTCCCGGCGGAGAAAAAACAGGCTCCTGCTGGCACGAAATCCTGGAAAAAATCGCCTTTGATGCGGATGACAAGGCGATTCAGACATTGACCGATGAAACCTTGAGCATTTGCGGTTTTCAGCCGGATGTTTCTCTTGCGGAAAATACCTCTGAAACCAGCGGGTCAGTGATTGCCGATATGATAAAGAAAACGCTGGATTTTAAGATTACCGCACCGAATGGAAATGTTTTCTCCCTGCATGAAGTCAAAGAGGCGGATCGTCTTTCGGAAGAAGAGTTCAGTTTTTCCACACGAAAAGCGCGGTCAAATACTTCCGAGCTGGCGGGAATTATTCGGAAGTACTGGCAGGCAGATGAAACAAAAGCGGTTTTTTTAGAAACAATGGAGGATTGGGTACGCTACATCCCCAAAGGATCCGTGAAGGGGTTTATGGATTTGATTTTCCGGCATGGCGATTATTATTACGTGGTAGACTGGAAATCGAACAGTTTAGGTGGTGACAAGGATGCTTTTACGCGGGAAGGGGTCCGGATGGAGATGGCGAAACACGGTTATTTCTTCCAGTATCTTCTTTATTCAGCTGTTTTACAGAGTTATCTGAAAAATGCTATGGGAAAAAGTTATTCCTGGGAAAAACACTTCGGCGGCGTCCGATACTATTTCCTGCGGGGAATTGCTGCGGCAGATGCTGCCAACGTAAAAATTGCTCCTGTTTTCGAGGATAGACCATCGGAAAACTTATTAGATGAACTTGCCGCCGCTTTCGGTATGGAGAATGGATTATGACAGAACAGAACAAATTGACAGAGTCTTCTGCGATGAAGAATCAGAACGATGCTGAGTCGGAGTCCCGTATTATTCCAATGGTGGAGTGTTTTCTGCGTAAATATTTGGAAGATAAACCGGAATCCGAAACGATTATAGATTTATGCAAACAGCTCTTACAGAGTGGAGAAGACGGCAGTGTTTGCATCGAATTGACAGATGAGCAATGCGAATTACTGAGGGGCGTACCGTTTATTCTGGAAACTTTGGAGGGAAACGGACTTTTCATACTCTACAAAAATCGACTCTATACGCGTAGAAATCGCCAGTATGAACATGCTATTGCTGAAAAAATCAAAAGTATGATTCGTTTGGGAACTGTGAAAAGCCAGCTTCCCGATTTCAGTAAACTGTCAGGCCCGAATGAAGGACAGCAGAAGGCTATTGAAATGCTGTGCCGGGAATCGTTTTCGATTCTGATCGGCGGACCCGGTACCGGTAAGACTTATACCATAGCGCAAGCTATGAAACTTCTGTTGGAGCAGGAACGGAATGGAAAAGATCGGAAAATGCGGATTGCGTTAGCTGCTCCTACTGGCAAGGCGGCAGCCCGGGTAAAAGAATCCATGGACAAAGCATTGGCAGAATTCAAGAAAGAGCATCCTGATTTGCAGTTGCCGGAGGCGAAGACCATTCACAGTTTACTGGAAACAAACTATGATTTTGTTTCCTTCAAACGGAACCGGACGAATCCGCTGGAACTGGATTGGCTTATTGTGGACGAGTCCAGTATGATTGATATGCCCGTGATGGCAAAATTGCTGGATGCTTTGCCGGAAAATTGCCGTTTGACTCTTGTCGGTGATGCCAATCAGCTGGCATCTGTTGAAAAAGGCCGTATTTTCGGTGACCTTTGCAAGGTGGGAAAAATACCGAAATGCGAATTGACGGAGAGCAGACGTTTCCCCGCAGGCGGAGAAGTGGCAACACTTGCGGATGCCGTCAATACGGGGAACTTTAAGAGCGTGAAAACATTGTTGGAGTGTTCCGTTGAAACGCAAGAGAGGAAAAAGGTTATCTATCATAACATTGATGGAAAAAAAGACATGCCCCATGAGTTTTTCACGTTGGTGAAAGAACTGTTCCGCGCATTTTCTACTGCAGAAACCCCGGAAAAGGCTTTGTCATGTATCAATGAGTGCCGTATTCTCTCAGCCATCCGCAGCGGGAAGTTCGGATTGAACAACTTAAACCGAATGGTACAGAACCTGTTAGGGGACCGCAGTCCCATCCCCGTAATGATAACCGCGAATAACCGCTCGCTGGGAGTGAGCAATGGTGATATCGGAGTTATCATGCCGGATGAGCCGGATAAACTCTATTTACCGGAATCCGGTGGAAATAACGTTCTACGGGGTGTGCCGCTGGCTCTGCTTCCGACCCGTGAAACGGCTTTTGTTTCTACCATTCACAAGTCTCAAGGAGCTGAATTTAAAACCGTGGTAATCATACTGCCACCCGATATTCCGGATGATTCCAGAATATCCGGTTTACTGACCCGTGAGATCCTCTATACGGCAATTACCCGGACAGAGGCGGATATTCATCTTTTTACCGGTTCGGATACGTTGAAAATGTGTTGTACGAACAAAATTCACCGTTGTTCCGGTCTGCAGTTTGAATTTGAAGAATAGAAGACAGGAACGGCGGAAAGCGGATTGCCGATATCCGGAGTGAACCGACAGTGGAAAATCATCGGTGTGGAAATAACCTTTGCCAGTGGTGTTTCTTTAGGCAAATGTGGCGAAAATGAAAAAAAATCAAAATATTGTTGAAAAATAATAAAAGAGGGTGTATATTATAGGCATTATGAAAATACTTGTTATAAATGGTCCGAATATGCAGCTGCTTGGCAGAAGAAAAGCAGAATTTTATGGAACCGGAACCCTGGCGGAACTGGAGTCCTCTCTTCGTATAGTTGCGGAAGAGCTTGGGGTAGCCATAGATTTTGTGCAGAGCAACCATGAAGGAGTTCTCTGTGATGTCATAGCGGATGCCATAGGTGTGTATGACGGGATTGTGATCAATCCGGCGGCTTACACGCATACCAGTGTAGCTTTGCGTGATGCATTGGAAGCGGCACGCATTCCTGCAATAGAGGTTCATTTGAGCAATATTCAGGCACGTGACGACTTCCGTAAAGTTTCCCTGACCGCGCCCGTATGCATTGGGCAGATACTGGGATTGGGGAGCGACACTTACGAGTGGGCATTGCGTGCATTGGTACGGAAATTGCAGGCTGGAATCAGTTTGCAGTAAAAGACGAAATTAAAAACTTACAGGAAGGTTGAGCCATGGATATTGAACAACTCAACAGTATTGTTAAATTGATGGTTGAAAATGGACTTTCGGAAATTCAAGTGGAAACGGAAGGTTTGAAGGTCAGTATGAAACGACCCTCTGCCGTTGAAGCCGTTCCCAGTGTTCCTGCTCCTGTACCCCAATCAGTTCCCGCGCCGGTTCCGGCGGCAGCGCCGGCTGCTGTTCTTCCCGCTAAGTCATCTTCACTTCCGGATAATGCGGACAAAGTGATTACGTCACCGATTGTCGGGACATTTTACCGTTCTACCGCGCCCGGGTCGGAAGCATTTGTGAAAGTAGGGACACATGTTGATGAGGAATCAACGGTGTGTATAGTGGAAGCGATGAAAGTGATGAATGAGATCAAGGCAGAGAAAAGCGGGGTTATCAAGGAAGTGCTTGTGGAGAATGGTCAACCGGTTGAATATGGTCAACCGTTGTTTGTGTTGGAATAAAATTTCCTCAAATTTCGTAAATATTTCAGTTACGGAAGGATTGGCACGTTATGTTTAAAAAAATACTGATAGCGAACCGGGGGGAAATAGCGTTGCGTATTGTACGCGCGTGCAAGGAGATGGGGATTAAGACCGTAGTTGTATATTCGAAGGCGGATGAAGACAGTCTTGCGGTCCGATTTGCTGATGAGGCGGTATGCATAGGTCCCGGTCCCAGTACCCAGAGTTATCTTTTAGTGGAACGTATTATCAGCGTAGCTGAAATTTGTGATGTGGAAGCCATTCACCCCGGCTATGGATTTCTTTCCGAGAATGCGCATTTTGCCGAAGTTTGCGGCAGATGCAATATGGTATTTATCGGACCGACTCCCGCACAGATGAAGGCTATGGGGGATAAAGCGATTGCACGTGAGACGATGAAACGTGCAGGTGTTCCCGTAACGCCCGGCAGTGAGGGTGTAATTGATTCAGCGGAAGCCGCTCTTGAAGTGGCCCACAAGCTAAAATACCCGGTTATCGTCAAGGCGTCTGCCGGCGGTGGCGGTCGGGGTATGCGTATCGCTCACAATGACAACAGTCTTGTTCAGGGATTTCACGCGGCACGTACGGAAGCTGAACGGGCTTTCGGAAACGGTGAGGTCTATATAGAGAAATATATTGAGAATCCGCGTCATATTGAAGTTCAGGTTCTTGCTGACAGTTACGGTAATGTTATTCATTTGGGAGAGCGTGACTGCAGTATGCAGCGGCGTCATCAGAAAATGATAGAAGAGTCGCCGTCGCCGTCACTTTCTTCCAGTTTGCGCAGAAAAATCGGAGAGGCGGCCGTCAAGGCAGCCAAGGCGGTACATTATTCATCGGTGGGAACGATAGAGTTTCTTCTGACGCCGGATGACAAATTTTATTTTATGGAAATGAATACCCGTATTCAGGTTGAGCATACCGTTACAGAAATGGTATGCGACATAGATATAGTGAAGGAGCAGATTCGGATAGCCGCAGGGGAACCATTGTCAGTTCAGCAGAAAAATGTGCATTTCAATGGACATGCCATAGAGTGCCGAATCAATGCTGAGGACCCGTTCCGCAATTTTGTGCCTTGTCCCGGTACGATAGATTTCTATTCTCCGCCCGGTGGTCTTGGTGTTCGGGTGGATTCCCACGTTTATTCCGGTTATCGTATTCCTTCTTACTACGACAGCATGATAGGCAAGCTGATAGTTCATGCGCCCACACGTGCAGAAGCGATTGAGCGGTGCCGGATGGCCCTGGATCAGTTTGTTATCCGCGGGATTCCCACCAGTATTCCCTTTGAGAAATTTTTAGTTGAGACTCGTGAGTTTGATGAAGGGAAATACGATACCGGCTTGATAGAGCGTCTCGTTAAAGGCGGATATTTTGAACAGCAGCAAAGCAGCAGAAAATTGAAAAAGTAAGAATTTCTTTTTCTGCGCAAAAAAAATGAGCGGACCCGGAGACAGTTTCCAGGTCCGCGATTTTTTTTGTTGTAAGATTTTACTTCCACTGTTTTCTCTTATTCGTCTTTTCCGAGCAGAGTATTCAGGAAGCGTTTGGATTTAATATGTCTTGTTTCCAGATCAGCCAGAGAGAACGTGAATGAGGAAGGTGCGGCATAGAAGTTCCAGACGCAGTATGGAAAGCCGTATTCCTTAGCCAAAGCGATAACATCGTGAAAATAGTTGATGCGGTAATCGAGACCTGCGTAAGTGATAGCGCCGAACTCTCCTAACCACAGGATTTTATCCGGATGCCGTTTCTTGAATTCGATAGCGGGTTTCATGGCATTACGCAGCGTTTCCTTATCCATCTGTTTCCATTCGGGATAGGCATTGGTATTGCCGTTGATTTCGTGTTCGAAATCACGGTAGTACTCAATATCGCCCGGATATGGCATGTGACGGTTGTATCTTCTCATATCCGGCATGGTAGCGCATCGCTGATGTGTGAAGGAATGCGGAAAATAGAAATGGAAGGAGTAGATGATATTGGGGTCATCCCAGACACGCTGCTGGGGCAGGGTGTACGGGAGAGACCACTGTACGCAGTCCATAACGATTCTCCGAGTAGGATTAATTGCCCGGATTGCCTGAATGAGCGATTCCATAAAATCGTTCCACTTTTCCGGATCGACAATTGTCGGTTCATTCATGGGTTCGAATACGAGTTCAGGAATATGTGCCCAATGTTTTTCGCATGCGACCCACAAAGCGATAAAACGTTTCTGCATTTCCGGACTGTCGACGAGATGAATTTGGGGAGAAGGTTCATCATGGGCATTTCCATATCCGCGATGAAGGTTAAGAACGCAGTTCAAACCATATTTCCGGCACCAGGAGATGAATTGGTCCATGAGAGAGAATATGGAGTCACGATAGACGTATGGAGATTCTTCCAGGACATATTCATCGAAACAGAGACGTATGTGGTCAAAGCCGCATTCTGCTACATATTTTACGTCTTCTTCCCTGATATGAGTATTGAAATGTTCCCAGTCACCTTTTGTCAAACGGTATTTTATTTCCGGTGGAAAATCATTGATTCGCTTATAATTAGTCAACCAACCGCCGAATCCGATACCATGTTCAAAGCCTGGCCAGTTTGTTTTTTGTTCCATGAAGATACTCCGTGATTTTTATTTTGTGCCGAAAACAATTCAACGGCGCAGGTTGGACTACGCCGTTGAAAGGGAGGAATCGCTTTTTTTCCGTTTGAACTGAAACAGTGAAAAGCGATATTTTTGAAAATTAACGCTGGTTATATTTTTCGTAGGGGAAGAGAACGGGGGCATCCATTTGTCTGAATTCGCCCGGTTGCAGAGTGATGAACGTTTTTTCTCCGAAATAGTGCAGGATGCACTTTCTGGGGTTGTCGTAATCCAAGTTCAGGAAGCAGATTTTGCCGCCATCGGGGAAATAAGAGAAAACGATCCACTTGCAGTCTTCATCGGGTTTTTCAAAATCGCTGCCTGTAATCCAGGCATGTCCGCGTCCCTGGAGAGCAGCATATTCGAAGAAGTAATCCGCCAGACCTTTTTCATCATCCAAAGAACCTGCACCGTTGTTCAGATTTGCTGCTGCGGGATAGCACCATGTTGCCAGGAAATAGACTTCGCCTTTTCCCACTTTACTGCGTACGATGACGGGACGCATGTTTTCATCATCCACAGCCATGATTTCGTAGTTTTCAGGGGAATTGGTGAATTCCAAGTCGGCAAGGTGAGAGCCGATGATTCCCAGACGTCTTGCCAGCACGAGACCCATGTCGTTCTGTTTACGATTCGGTCCGGTCGCCCAGTAGAAACGCATTCCCTTGCCGGTGACTTTCAAGCCGCAAAGTTCGCTGAAATCGCCCTTGTTGACCAGATCGTCCATGGTAAATGTATCGTGTCTGCGGGTTTTGTCCGTGGAGAGATGCGGAAGCGAAATGCAGAGTTTTCCGCCTGCCTGGACATATTCTGTGAGGACTTTATACTGTTTTTCAGAACAGGTGTTCCAACCGGCAAAGATCAGGACTTTGTAATTGTTGATGAGAAAATCGGAAGTGACATTGTCATTCAGGAAACTGATGATGTCAGCCTGTCCGTAAGGCGTTGCTCCGAAATGCAGATTTTTGTTCGGGAGGAACATTTTAGGACGTGGGAACAAGATTTTTTCCAGGATCTGGAAACTTGCTTCAGGGGCGCCGGGTACCCAGTTTGGATTGAACTGAGCGATATTGTATGCGCCGGCGATTGCCCCGTTATAGGCTGCTGCCCCGCTGGAGAGGTCCAGATTGCCTTTGGCGATGGCGATAGTTGCTTCCGGCTGGCCCGCGGGGGCAGGATTGGCCTTTGTGTAGTCATAGAAATCGGAAATGACCTTACGGTATGCGGTGGCAACCGGGGAGCGGTGGCTGATATTGACAAAGAGTTTTTCCGCATCTTTGATAAGGGCAGCCTTTTTCTCTTCGGGAATGGGGTCAGCAAGTCTGTCTCCGGCACGCGGCATGGACTGCATGGGGGAGTCTTCGCAGAGAGAAGACTGCAATGCCCAGTTTCCGCTTTCGTTGATAATCATTTTTGCACCGGTCATGTATTTGAGCTGCATGGCGGTTTTCAGACTTTCCGTTTTATGGGGATTTTTATGCGGGATATAGGAATACCATTCATGAGCGAGATGAGAACCCCAGAGAGGGAGGTTATAGGAACGGTAAAGGCCGCGATTCAAGGCGGAGGCTGTAGTGAGGTTTCCGAAAGGATAGTCTTCGGTACACGGCACATCCACACCGGCTGCGACTTCATAATCGATATAGAAGTTTGCACTGGTTGCCATGACCAGTCCCCAATCAGCGGAGTGTCTGAAATCGACCCAGTCTTTCACTTTCTGAATAAAGATCCGTGAAGCATCTTCCAGATTGGCGTTTTTCGCTTCTTCTTCCGTCATATCACGGTCCACGCTGGTGGATTTTGCATAGAAAGCCATAGAGAAACGTTCGCCGAAATCGTAACCCAAGTAGAAATTACCGAGAGTTTTGAATTTTTTAGATAATTCTTCGGTGGCATCGGCATAAAAGGCTACAGAATACAAACCTGCATCTTTTGCTTCCTGCATCAGGTTCCACAAGTCATCACCTTGCGCCCAGAACTGCAGCATATTGCCTTGATTTTCTTCTAAACAAAGTTTTACAATGACATCATGTTTCGGGGCGTCCGGGGAACACCAGTAGCTGAAGCAACGACCGCCGCAATATACGCCGGGATGATGACCATAGACTCCGGATCCGATAAACACGCCGTTAGGGGGCAACTCAATGTTGTTGACAAAATATTTTGCCATAGTTTTTTCTCCATTAAGAAATGATTGGAATTTTCAGACCGCATATCCAAACCTTTGGATGCAATGCCCGACAGATGAAAGTTACATCTGTTTTTGATAAATTCAAGGAGGAAAAGGAGAGGGAGACGGCTTTTTTTCAGTTTTTCCTCTGCATACGCGGAAAAAAGATAAAAAAATGGCAACCTCATCAAGATTCGAACTTGAACTGACGACACCAAAAGACGTTGTGCTACCATTACACCATGAGGTTGCTTGAAAAAGCTCTAATACAATAGCATTTCAAGGTGATTTTTCAAGGGGATTTTGAAAAAAAAACACTTTTTTGCGTTAAAAGTGAAATTTTAAAATTCGTCCAGAGGCAGGAACATCATTCCGTTACAGAACCTGTTTTTATCTGTGACGATGTATTTATTCATTGCGTCATAAAGACTTGTGCCTTTATGTATGTAGGGATGAATGACATTTTCACAGGGTAAAGCGGGAAGTCTGTGAACCCTTTGTACAAATTTTACTAAATTGGCATTTTCCGGCAGAATTTCTTCCATGACCGGACTGCATATCCAAGAGTTGCAGACAATGATATCCGGACAGTTTTCCCCGAGCCGTTTTCTGTAAAAGTCTCTGGCTGCCTGCCAGGAGCGCAGGGAGATATCCGGGGACATTCCGCCACCGCTGGGGATATGCATGTCAATGACCATCTTTCCACTGGAGATATAGATGCGGTATCCGTCGGCAGGGATTCGTTCCGTTTTAGAGATGATCAGGCCACGTTCATTGATCCGATTTCCGATAAAATAACCGTCTTGCGCATGGAAATCAGTGATAAAACCGCCTTTTTTTTCATATTCATCTTTCGTTATAACAACGCCATGGGGATTGGCATAAATGCCGGGAATTGCGAACGCCAGATAATTTCCGTTTTTATGTTTGAATACAATTGCCTGAAAATCGCGTTTTTTGATCATGAACCCGAATCGGAGGATTTGAATGTAGCACAAATCGGGGTCCAGTTCCTGTCGCATCCATGTGAAATCAATTAAATTACTGTATGCTTCTGCAAAATTTTCGCCATACAACCCGAGGTATTTTACAGCATCCCGTGAATACATTTCCGGAATGTTCTGTTCGCGATGCCATTTGACGATTGGAATTGCGGAAAGAAAACGCAGCATACCGCGAATTGTTCCCGCAAGATTTGGTTCCAATTGTGAAAAAAGGATGAATGCGCCATTATCGGTCCCATCGGGTACCGTGTAGATTGCGCGATACATATAAATTGCGGCGAGGCGGAACATTTCATTATCGCGGAGAAATTTCGCAGCGCTACGGAGGTGAGTCAGAGCCGGTTCACGGGTACCAGTGATTTGTGCTGCCCGGAGAATATTTTCATCGGAGAAATCCGGATCGTTTACCTGAGGCGAAAAGGGTTGAATTCTCATATTGAGCGGAAATTTAGAGGCAACCTCATATTCGTTGATGGTCTTCAGGACATCCTCCAGAAAAATCATTTTCATTGTCAATCTTACCTATCTTGCGGGGATTCGTATTTTCAAAAGGAAAAACGCCTCAAAATCAGATTAGACTTTTGAGGCGTTAAAACAAACTGAAATAAAAAAGCTGCAAAGGCAGTATTAACGGGAAATCATTTCGTTCTGACATTGAAAGATGTTTCTACCGTTTCACCCATAGCGTTGTCATTGACAGCTTTAGCTTTCCAGGTTGCTTTTGCGAAAACAAGCTCAACCTGTTCAACAGGATTGTCGTCGTTTGCAATCACTTCGGCGCTTTTGATTTTGATATTTTCCAGAATGATTGCGATAATTTCTTCCTGTTTTCCTGCGACAGCCTGGCAAACACTGAATTCAGCCTTTGTTATTTTCTGGCCATTCATGCAAGCCTGAAGGAATTTCGGGGTTGACTTATCCACAAAATGTGTAAAGGCAAACGGTTCAAACAGAGCGCGTCCGGAGACATCACTGGCGGTTCCTTTTTCAATCGTCTGCAAGCAGCCCATTTTGTAGTCAATGACATCAATCCAATTTTTGTGATTTTTATCAACGGACTGACCTTCGATACCATCGAACTTGATAAACATATCCTGACTCATATTGCATTCTCCTCACATGGTTGTTGTCCTGACCGATATCCGGCAGAACATTTCAGTTGTTCTTTTTGCCTTTGAAAAGACTCCGGGACGGGACATATACGACCTGTCATTACCAAAGACAAAAACGATTTCTACGTTTTATCAGACCTTATTATTTCGTCAGTTGATTACAAGAAGTTTCAACCGCGCCGCCCTTGGTATTGTCCGGATTGATGGGAACAACTTTCCACGTTGCGGAATCGCTGGTCATTTTAACGAATTCGACCGGGCATTTAATGCCTTCTTCGATTTCAATAATTTCCATGTTAGCCGACTGAATTTTCACATTCGTCATTTTTACATCATAAACGATTTCCTGCTTGCCTGCAATAGCACGGCAGACATGGAGTTGAACGGATTTGAAGATGGTCCCCTTCATCGTTGCTTCCTGAATCTTCGGTGCAGAAATATCAACGAGATGAGAGAATTCAAACAGTTGAAATTCACCACGTCCGACGACTTCTGTGCTGCTGTCCTTGGCAATGGTTTGTTTTGTACCATGTCTGAACGTACGAACCGGAATCCAATCCTTGTGATTTGCGTCTTTGCAAGAACCTTTGATACCGTCAATTTTGATGAAGAAATCACTTGCCATAATAAAAACTCCTTCCTATAGGTTTGCGGTATATCTTCATCCTCCCGGGGAATGAGAATACACCATGTGTTTCTTTCTTGTGTTAATTTAACATTCACGCTTTAAATGTCAAGTCCTAAACGATACGGATAAATAAAAAAGGTATCATTTTTTCCTTATTTTTGCTTAATTGTCTTGTTTTTTTGAAAAAAAACATAAAAAACGCTCAAATATGTCTTTTTTCGATTCCCAAAAGCCATTCTTTCATGGGCAGACCGTATGCATATCCTGTTATTGCTCCATTGGAAGCAATAACGCGATGACATGGGATGATTATTGGAATGGGATTTTTGTGTACGGCATTGCCGATGGCGCGAGCGCCGGATGGTATCCCGAGTTTTCGCGCAATGGCTCCGTAAGTAGTCAGTGCTCCATAAGGAATTTTCATCAATTCGTTCCAAACCAGGCATTGGAACTGAGTTCCTTCCAGTTTGAGGGGAATTTCATGAAACGAAACGTTTTCACCGGCGAAATAACGAGTCAGGAGTTGAAAAATCCGCATAGAGGGGGGATCCGAAACGGGTGTTTCCGGAAGTTCAGACTGTAAACGCAGACGCATAAGTTCACCATGTTCCGAGAGGAACAGAGTGATATTTCCAATTGGGAATGAAGCCGTTGCCGAATGCAGGGAGTTCAAGGCATTCACTCCTTTTTACGCGTTACCGCCGGGTGATTTTCCGTTCATTGCCTTTTCATACATGACCTCAAAATATTCCGTATCGGAGAAAGGGCATTTATATTCAGCGGCGAGCCGGAGGAACGCATCCAGTACATCCTCCGGGTTTTTGTATATTTTCCGCAGAGAAAGTGCTTTTTCCCGTAAATCCGAATCGGTTTCCAGTAAAATGTAGAAACGATTTACGTTCTCATGACTCATTGGAGTTGTGTTTCTCCCAGAATATGCATCAGCATGCCGTTGATATTTTCTGTCCCGATTTCCGTTGCGAGCTGAATGCAGTATTCCGGGCGGTTCTGCAGGGAAGGTGCGGGATCGGGGAAAGCGACAGCAATTTTGTATTTACCCTGGGGGAGGGTATCGGGCAGCAGAGCGGACAAGGATACTTCGTGAGCGAGTATATTTGTGCGTTTATCGCCGGGGGTACATGGCTGGAGCAACTGTAAATTGCAATCTGCGGGCATCAGGAATGAACTTCCGTCTAGACCGATCAGGGCAAACACGGGTTTACGCTGGTTAACCGGGGCGGCGAAGCCGTAATTTTTCAAAACGATTTTTGCCGTAAAGTTTCTTTCTGCGGAGATAAATTCCGGGATTTGTGCGGATTCCAGTGCGATACGGTAACCGAGATGATCGCGGATATATTCGTACCAGGAGCGTTCCGGAAGATTTCCGAACCAAGCCGGGTCGAACCGCAGTTGTTTTTCTTTCAGCAAATCCGGTGTAACGAACTGTTTTTTCCACAAATCAATCGCCCATTCAGCAGGATTCATATCGAGCAAGGAATTCCCGTGAACGAGGCTGAAAGTGGTATAATGATGAACCGTGAAGCGTTCGGCAATCAGATTGCCTGCCTGATCCTTGGGATCATTGGCTTGTTTTGTCCAGAAAAGTTCACCATCCACCGGCAGAAATGCGCCTTCGCGAGCAATCAGATCGAATTCGGGATTTCCGGGAGCCGCATGCGGTGGCAGTGGGAAAGTGCAGCCGTCCCAGAAATTTGCCAGTGTTCCGTCGTTAAAGAAACCGATACGGGCATGCGGTGCCTGTGAGTATGCAGTTTCCGGAGTAACTTCGCGGGAATCGCCGATGACATTCAGAGCATTTGTTTTGTAGTCTCTGCGGCGCATCATGGTAAAACGTTCTGGCGGGAGCATCTCGAGGGTAGCCGAGACAATTTTTGCTACTGCCTGAGGGTCCTTTTCCAGTTGGTGTCTGGAACTGTGAAATTCTCCCCAAAAGCCGACCCAGCCGATTTGCAGGACATAAATCACAGCTATATTTTTGCGTACGATAGGGGTCAGCTGCTGAATGTGGGACAGGGTTCGTTTCAAATCGGGACCATCTATATTGATGCCGTCTGATTCGTATGCGAAACGGAGAAGAAATTTAACGCCGTCTTTTCTTGCACGGTCGAAATCCGCTTGAAGAGCGTCCAATTTTTCCTGAGATATTTCAGAGTTCCAGAATTGCGTCAGATAGCAGTAAGCCTGAGCGATTGTCACACCGTCATCGGTAAATCGGGGAAAGGGCCACTGGTCGGTAACATGGGAGAATTTAATGGGGTCTTCCGGTAACTTTCCGACACCGATTTCAAAGCGGAAACCGCGTTCCGGGTTTGCAATACCGTTTCTTCCGAATTTTCCATTCGGAGAAGCACCATGAAAGGCTATTATTTTCATAGGAATTTCCTTATCAGTTTATCCGCATATTGTTTCATTCCCTTAGGGAACGGATGGACTCCGTCCGGGGCAAAATTGTCAGGGATTGCATCTACGAGTTCTGCGCCATTCGCGAAACGTACACCGGGGAACTGTTCGCACACTTCTTTCAGTGCGGTGCGGAATAGAATCAGTTTGTTCTGGCGTTCTTCATTTTTTCCAGATTCGATAATGGGAATCGGAGCGATTACCGTAATGGTGGTATTTTCACGTTTTGTAACGGTAGTTAGAAATTCAATGGCGTCATTTTTGAAATCTTCCAGTTTGCGCCAATTCAGATCATTTGTTCCGAAAGCCATGACGAGTTCGGTCCATGGGTAAGCCATGGCTGCAATGGCTTTTTGGGGGGAAAGCGTTGCACCGCCGACAGATACGTTAGTGAACTCTGCTTTATCGGCATCGGCGTAGCGGGCGGCATAGCAATCAGCGGGCGAGGTAAAATATCCTTGTGTGATAGAGTCTCCGACGAAGAGAATATTGTGACTGGGGTTATATTTGACCGGTTCCGGCAGAATATCCGAATCCAATTCAAAGGAGACGAGCCGTGCGGGGATCTGATTCGGCAGATAGATTTCGATTTTCCGTTCTTCGGACGGATCGCCCAGTTCACAAGTGAAATCATGAAGTCTTTCTTTGTTTTCGGGATTGACCAGGTCCGCCCGGAAAGTTTTGAAAGGTCCGTCATTGATACGGACATCTGTTTCCCCGAAATAGCATGAACTGTCTAAAGGCTCGTCGTAAGCCAGGACCATTCTGAAGCTTTTTGCCCGGGAACGGAAAGAAATTCTTATGCCTGCCGTACATGTAAGCATGTAATTCCAAAATGTCGGGTTTTGTCCCGGTTGGAACGCATTGTACATTTGAGGCGTTGTCCGGCTGAATACGGTCTTACCGTCGGCATCTTTTTCTATGCGGCGTGCGCCGTGAATGAGTTCTGGATGGCAGCAGAAATCAATGGAAATGAACTTATGTTTTTCGGTTGTGCTGTTTTTGTTTGCGGCATTGGTCATACAGTCCTGAACGAGATACAGCGGTCTTTTCTGCTGTTCCGTGTAGATACGTGCAATATATTCTCCCAGGATACCAATGGAAAGCAGTTGTATTCCGCCGAGGAATGTTATTGTAGTAATCAGGGATGGATAGCCGGGTACGGAACCGCGCCAGATGAAACTGAAGATTTCAATAAAACCGATGAGAAAACTTACGAAAGCGAAAAAAGCGCCGAGCAGTGTACTGATACGCAGCATGGAAGTTGAAAAACCGGTCAGACCATCCATGGCAAACCGGAACAGTTTCCAGGTGCTCCATTTTGTTTCTCCGGATTGACGTTCCGCCACTTCGTATGGAAGGGGAGTTTTGTTGAAACCTATCAAGGCGAAATATCCCTTGTTGTAACGGTTGGTTTCCCTGTAGAGACGGAATGCTTCCACTGCGCGTTTGGAAAGGAGGCGGAAATCACCGACGTTCGGAATGAGCGCATGATTGGCTTTTCTGCTGAGAATGCCATAGAATATTTTAACGAACAGTTTTTTGAGAAGCGACTCTTTTCCGCGGTTTGTTTTGAGACCGAAAACGTCATCGTAACCCTGTTCAAACAGGGCGATCATTTCCGGTATTTTTTCAGGGGGATGCTGGAGATCGGCATCCATGATAATGACGGCATCACCGTTTGCATGGTCGAGTCCTGCGAGAACAGCATATTCCTTTCCGAAATTTCTGGAGAAGAACACGTAAAGTATGTGTTCGGGATGTTCTTTCCGTAATTTTTTTATTTCATTTCGTGTATTATCGCTGCTTCCGTCGTCTACAAAAAGCAGTTCCCAATCATATCTGTTTTCGAAAGGGGCCAAAATCGGCTGAAGAGTGTTATAAACGAGCTGTATATTGTCCTGTTCGTTGAAAGCCGGCAAAACGATGGTGATCCGTTTTCGTTCCATAGAAAAATACCTTCGTGTTAGATTGGTTGCACTTGCGTATAAACATACACGTCAATCATGAGATTGCAAGTCTGTCATCATGAAAAAACATTAAAAATTGAACTGATGTGTTACGTTTTTTTCTGTCGGAACCGCAATTTGGGAGAGCATGACTGCATATCCGGAACATCATTTGTTTTCAGAGTTTTCGGAATCATCATGAATCGGCGGAAGGATCCGACAGCGGTGACGGACATAGATAAAAGTCAGTACAGTCAATGCTGCTCCGGCAACGGAAGCGTAATTGAGGGGCAGACCGAGACCCGGCGGACCGAATTTTATATTTGTCCAGCAGATATAAGT
>CALCCZ010000252.1 GCA_937900075.1 uncultured Lentisphaeria bacterium | reverse complement strand
TTTTTGAACAGCGCCCCACCTTTGGCCAGTCCCTCTGAATGTCCGACGGCATGCCCCTCCTTGTAGCACAAGAATGAAGCTACCAATCCAATGAGTGCCGCAGCACCCCCCACGGCGAGTCCGGTCTTCGTGCTATCTGTCATTTCTCAAACCTCCTTTACGGGCCAAAGTTTCTTCTCGTAATCCCCCAACACCTCATCCGAAAACCTCGGCAATGTCGAAACTTCTCTCTCCGCACCCGGTCTCATCAATAATATCCACACTAATAAAATTTCTCTGAAAGCCAATGACTCCGTTTCGTTTTCAGTCCCACTCTCCGCAAATAAGGTCGGCGAATACACACTCTCTCTTTCCGCAAATTCCAACAGCGAAACGGATGCCATCCAACTCAAGCTACCCATCCTCGTAAAAGGAATCAATAAACAAATCAATTTCTGCGGCAATTTAGATAAAAATCAAACCTCCGCCACACTCACACTGGATATCCCCGAAAAAAGACGGACCGAATCCACAGCATTCGCTCTCTGTCTCTCCCCGGGTATAGCAATAAACATGATCGAACTGCTGCCTTATCTCGCTGCCGACGATTCCGGTGATGTATTCGGTATCGTCAACCGATTCCTGCCTGCCCTGACAGCAAAATATGCCATCCAGAAACTCAACATCAATTGGAAGGATGCCTTCTCGGAAAAAACAGCAAGAGACCCCCTCTATTCCGAATATATGCAACGCTATTCCTGGAACGGAAAAGCAATACCAAGTTTCAAAGCGGAAGATGTTGACCGCGTCGCCACTGAAAGTCTGCGCATGATCCGAAAAATGATAAACTCTGATGGCGGCTGGGGATGGTTCGGGGCATATCATGAACAGAGTTATCCCGATACCACCGCGTATGTCGTGGACGCGTTACTGAATCTCCCTGAAAAAACAGACACCCAAATCATCTCTCGCGGTATCGCATGGCTCGAAAATTACGCCCAGATGCGCGTGGAATCAGCCAAACAGGACTGCTCCGTATCCAATACCGACTGCTTAGTCGCCCGCGTTCTGGCAAAAGCCGGAAAACCAAATCCGAAACTCATGAAACTCTGCTATGAACATCGCGTAAAATGTCTTGCACCTTTCGGCTATGCTATGCTCGCTTTAGCTTATGACAAGAATACCGATGAGGCTAAAACTCTCATGCATAATCTGGAACAGTTCCTGAAAATCGACAACGAAAATAACACCGCTTACCTGAATATCCCCTCATCATGCCGGTTCTTCTGGTATGGAAACGAAAATGAAACGTTGTCCGCATATTTGGAACTCCTCCTCCGTGACAACCCGCAAAACCCAATAGCAAGGAAAATCGCAGACTATCTTACTACGAATGTCAGAAATTCCCCATGGCGGAATTCTGTGCGCAGCCTTGGCGCAGCTGTCCGCGCAATAGCAAATTACACCGTCGCCAGCGACGAGGGAAAACCGGATTTCACGGTCACGGTTCACATCGGCACGGAAAAATACACATACTCTTTCAATACGCAGAATATGTGGGAAAGAAATACCCCCGCCCTCTTCATTCCCGCTCAAAAACTCAAATCCGGAAAACATACCGTCAAAATCGAGTTCTCCGGAACTGGTTCCCTGTACTGGAACGCTATGCTGAACTATTTCAGTCTGGAAGATAACATCCCGGAAGCAGGACTGGAAATGAAAATCCAACGCAACTACTACCGTCTTGTTCAGAATACGGACGCGCATAACCTTGCCGCCGGAATAAACGGCTCTGCAGTAAAACAAAGTACTCTCAAATACCAACGTATCCCACTGAAAGACGGCGATACCGTCAAGCCCGGCGATTTGCTGGAAGTCGAACTCATCTCTTCCGCTAAAAATGATTATGATTACGTTGTGTTACAGGATTCCATGCCCGCCGGTTTCGAATATGATGCACCCGTCAGCGGCTGGATGTGGAACTGGACCGCACCCATGTATGCCGAATACAAGGAACGTGGCGTAAAATTCTACCTGAGAAACATGGCTCGCGGCAAATCCAATGCTTTCTACCGTATCCGTGCCCAGCTACCCGGAACCGTAACGGCCCTCCCCGCCCGGGGATTTGGTATCTATGCTCCGGAACTCAAGTGCAACAGTTCGCAGAACACAATAAAAACAAAGGATTAAGAACTCAATCCGTCCGGGCAATCACGGATAATAGCGGTTAGTGGATAGTAGTTAATTTTCTCCGACAAACGCAGAAATTCCCGGCTCAAATGAAAATAGGTCCTATAAGTCCTATAGGTCCTATTTTTCCACCCGCCCAACACAATCACGAAAACATCCGGCATTTACAACGCTATCATTCCAGCCCGTCCGGGCAATCACGAAAACGCCACGGCACGTTCCACACGTAGCCCAAACGGGGCTGTTTTTTTCGGAATGCCGAGATCCATCGTATTTGCTCAAACGGTTTGTACTACAACGAATAAGACCTATAAACAAAACGCAATACGGGATTTCCGGGAAAGATTTTACGGCAATCTGCCGTGTTTGCGCAGGCGGTCGCGCCAGAGCCAGAATGCGGATGCCGAACCGAAACCGAGTTCAGCGGCGATTTCCTTCTGTTTCAGTCCGTGCTGCAGGAGTTCCTGCATAAACTCGATACGGACACAATCAATCCACTGTCCGATACTCATGCCGTGGCGCTGCCGGAATATATGAAAAAGATGCGAACGGCTGTAACAGAAAGTCCGTTCCAATCGGTCCATCGTACAATTCACACCGTTTCTGGCACGGATAAACGCACGGACAGCATCGGCGAGGTCATCATTCCTGAGAGTACCGGAAACGGGATTTTGGACCGCAGAAGCTGCTTCCCGCAAGATGAGTTCATAAAAATAATGCACCTTTTCACCGCCCGGATCCGGTTCCGCAATAACATGTCTGTATACGGGGCAGAAAATATCCGGCAGTTCAAAATGCATCAGCACTACATATTGTCCGTTATCTTGAGAACGAATCACGGCACAAGGACAGTGATCCGAACGGAAATGGAACCACAACTGTTCACATCCGGCAGGAGTACCGGGAAGGAAACCGAAAGGATGCGGAACCCAGGGACGTATCAGACAACAGGAACGCGGATGCAGAATACGGAACTCCCCGTTCATGCTGTACGGGCATTCGCCGGAAAGGGTAAAAAACGATTCCGTAACGGCATGCCGTTCCATACCGGGCAGCGGGAGCGATGTCTTCGGTTCATCCGGAGCGAACCATTCGGCGATTCCGGCGCAGAGGTTTTTAATCCATTCATCCTGATTTGACATTATTTTTGCACGATTGATATATTTTTTGCAGTTTTTCAGTATTGATTCCGAAATAAAAACATGCTATAATATAGCAGAGGAAACGAAAAAAACAATCTCAAAATCAGGAATCAAAATTATGTCTGAACCTGTCTTCTTTGATGCTGCCTGCCGATTCGGACTCGCCCCGAACGGAACCGGCGCAACGCTGCAGTTACTGCTGGAAGAAATGGACCGGCTGGGCGTAGCCAAAGCCCTCGTCCGCGACTTTGCTCTGGGAGCACAAAATGCAGCTTTATCCAATTTACGATTAGCGGAAAAATTAAAGGAATATCCGCGCTTGACCGGTGTATGGTGTCTGCTGCCGGAACAATGCAATGAACTGCCGGAGCCGGTAAAGTTTTTTGATGAAATGAAAGCGAACCGGATTGGTGCGCTGACGCTTCAACCGTATGACCACAGATGGCTTCCGAACAGAACGACCATAGGGGGATACATGGAAGAGGCAAAAGCCAGAAAAGTACCTGTTCTGCTGGATGCGTTTTTCCGTCAGTTCCGTGATCTGGATGCTTTTCTGAAGGAATTTCCGGATAATTATTTCATTTTCACAGGAAACACCGGAAAATGGGGCATTGACCGGATATTCCGCCCCATGATGGACTGCTGCAAAAATCTGTATTTCTCTATTGACGGTTACTGGGTACCGCGTGGAATCGAGGAACTTGTCAAACGCTACGGAGAACACCGGATTCTGTTCGGCAGTGGTTTCCCGCAATATCATGCGGGTTCCGCCATGCTCCAATTAAAACATGCCGAACTGAAAGAAGAAACGATTTGCCGGATTGCATCCGGGAATCTGGAAGCGTTGCTGAAAGGAGAACTCTGATGGAAGGTATTTTCGGGAAAGAAAATTCGCTAGCAAAGGCATTTTGGGAAAACGCCACACCCCCCTGCCCTGTATATGATATGCACGGACACATGGGCGAACATAACGCCATTTATTTCAACTGCTGCCGTCCGGACGATATGGCGGCTTATCTGCGCCGATGCGGGATTTCCAAACTGATCTTCTCGCACCACGATGCGCTCTCCGGTTACATTCGCAACCGGGAAATCTATGAAATCTGCAAAGAGTATCCGGATGTGTTCCGTATGTATGTATCCATCAATCCCAACTTTCAGGATAACATCAAAGAGGACCTGAAGGAATTCGACCGCTGGAGTCCTTATGCCGTCGGCTTGAAATGTCTGGCGGATTATCATGGAGTTTCCATGTCGGATGACCGTTACCGTTACGCGCTCGATTTTGCGGAAGAACGCGGGCTGCCCGTACTCTGCCACACGTGGGGTGGTTCCCCAAATAACGGCGGCAGGCCAATGACGATTCTGGCGGAACGCTATCAGCATCTGAAACTGCTGCTGGGACATAGCATTTTCGGTGAGTTTGACTTATCCGCGAATTTGGCGAAAGAACATGAAAACGTTTTTCTGGAACTGACTGCCATTCCGGGTGAACGCGACATCATTGAACAGCTTGTAGCCCATGCGGGCAGTGAAAAGATCTTTTTCGGAACCGACATGCCCTGGTTTGATGAATTTCAGGCAATCGGCGGCGTATTGTCGGCAAAGATTACAGAAGATGACATGCGCAACATTCTGTACCGGAATGCCCAGAAACTGCTTGGTGAAATCTGAATGGTTCTTACAAAAAAATCACAACATACAGGAGAGAAACAATCATGAGATTTGGAATTGGAGAGGAAGAAATTGAAGCCGTAGCCGATACCATCCGGAGAGGCGTATTGACCCGTTTTCAGGGCGGGACAGAAGGTTATCTTGCGAGATCGGAACGCGCATTTGCCGAAAAAATCGGTGTCAAACATGCGCTGATGGTAAATTCGGGAACCAGTGCACTGATGTGTGCCATGGTCGCACTCGGCATCGGGAAAGGCGATGAAGTGCTGATTTCTGCCTATACCTGGATATCCACACCGCTGGCGCCCATGCTGCTGCAGGCAATTCCGGTTCTGGTAGAGGTCAATGAAACTCTGACCATGGACCCGGATGATTTGGAAAAGAAAATAACTCCGCGCACAAAAGCAATTGTAGTCATTCACATGGCAAACCTGCCCTGCGATATGGACCGGATTATGGAAATCGCAAACCGGCATGGTATTCCCGTAGTGGAAGATGCGTGTCAGGCAGTCGGAGTCAGCTACAAGGGCCGTCGGCTTGGTTCCATCGGAAAAATCGGATGCTACAGTTTCAACAACTACAAAAATATTTCCTGCGGAGAAGGCGGAGCGGTCGCTACCGACGATTACGAACTCTTTGACCGGGCACGTCTCTGGCATGATGCCGGTACCTTTGTTCAGGCATACGATGCGCCTGTGAAAGTACCCCTGTTCGCCGGGCAGGATTACCGTGCTTCCGAAATCGAGGGTGCGTTGATCTGGGTTCAGCTGAAACGTCTGGATCCGGGTCTGGCCATGCTGCGCGAACGTGTGCTGTACGCGAAAAAAATCATTCAGGAAGTCGGGAAGTACAAAGTCGCCCCCCACAATGACCCGGATAATGCCGTTGCTCTCGCCATACAGTTCGATTCTCAGGAAGAATTTCAGGCCATTGCCAAAGAAAAAGGCTGGAAATGCATTCACGATACCGCCGGTCGCCATGTCTATACGAACTGGGTACCGCTGGTAGAACGCAGAGCGTATCGCGATGACGTGAATCCGTATCTGACAGAATACGGGAAATCCGCCCGGTATGACGAGGAAGCGGCCCCGAAAACACTGGACATTCTCAAACGCACCATGTACGTCAATGTTCCGTGGAACGCACCGCTGGAAGAAATTGAAAAAATGATGCGCGAACTCTAATACCTCGAAAGGGCATTGTTATGAACAGAGCATTTCCCAACTGGAAAAATCACCGCTATCTGAAACAGAAATGTCAGGAGATGTCCCCGTTTTTCTTTCGCGGAAAACGGTATCGTGTAGAAGACGTA
>CALCCZ010000251.1 GCA_937900075.1 uncultured Lentisphaeria bacterium | reverse complement strand
ACCGTGGCATCCGGTGTATGGAAGCGGGCATGGGTAACCCCGCTTTTCCCGGTGAGTTCCAGAACGTTTTCCACAGCCGTGAAAGTAGAGTTTTTCCGGTCAAAACAGATCAGCGGTGTTTCCTCGTCCCAGCCGGCAAGGTATTTCAAACCGCCGGAACAGGCACGTTTCCTCCATTCCAGAGCAATTGCCCGGATTTCGCTGACTCCGCGGGAGCGCAGAAAGGTGGAAATTTCCCGCGCCGTGACATAATCCGGAACATTCAGCACACACGCCGAGTGATTCCGGGGAGATACGCAGCAGACGGATACTACATTTTCATTGGACCCGCCATACAGGAGCAGGGCTTCATCCGGCAGCCATTCCGAACGGAAATACCAGTACACCGGCATGGCAGCCAGGAGCAGGGCGGCAGTGACTTTCAACAGAACTCCGCGTCTTGTCAGCGTGATAAGCAGAAGGAAAAATGCCGCCATGTAAACAAAAACACTCCACAGCGGCGGAGTCGGAAAGTTCAGAATCCCGATTTCCGAAAAACAGGTGGATATCATGCCGACAAGATAAAGCAGAGATTCCGGTATGAACGCAATCACCGGCCCGAAAACCGCCGTAATCCCGGCCGCAATGAAGCACAGCCACACGAGCGGTATCAGCAGCATATTCGCGGCTGCCGTCGCTCCGCTGAACAAGCCCTGGTGAAATGCGGAAAGCCCAATACCCGCAACAAATGCCGTCACGGAGGACATCAACGCCATCGCCACATGCAAAATCACGGTTTCCTTCAGACGCTGCAGCGGACGGACTAATTTTGCGGGTATCCATGCAGCATCCGGCCGGGCTGCTGTCCGGCAGATCTCATACAGCGGCGAGGAAAGAATCAAGCCCGCCACGACAATATACGAGAACTGGAAGCCGATGGAGAGAACGTTATACGGATTGTACAGCAGCAGAATAAATGCCGAGAATGCCAGTACATTGACCGCTTTTGTCCGCACAAGAAACATCTTGGCGCACAGAAAACAGGACAACATGAAAAAAGCACGGAAAGACGGCTCTCTCATGCCGGTCATCCACGCATAGAGAAAGGTCAGCAGCATGGTGATTACCGCACGCTGCCGGAAGGGCAGAAACGCCAATAGCAGCAGTACGAGCCCGGCGAACAGACCAATGTGTGTGCCGCTGACTGTCAGAATGTGAATCGTTCCGCTCCGGATGAAAGTCTGTTTGAGCTCGTAACTCAAATCGTGTGAGAATCCGAAAAATATCCCGGCTCCCAGTGCCTGATTTTCTTCCGATTTCATCCCGCTCAGAATGCGGTTCAGTACCTTTCCGCGCAAGTCGAACAGCAACCGCGAAAAACCATGTCCTTCGGAGAGTTTTTTCGTTTCATCCGCGTAACAGAGAAGCTGTATGCCGTTGCGTTCCAGATATTCCGCATAATCGAACGAGCCGGGCAGAACGGCATGTTCCGGCCGGGTCAGATTTCCTGTAATAAAGTAACGGTCTCCGTAACCCGGGGAGAAAAGAGTGTTCTCCGGCACGGAAATCCCGATGTCCGGGGCGGGATCCGGTATGTGCTGGACGCTTTCCCCGGAAAGACACATTGACAGAAGTTTTGCCTTGATAATCCGGGGGCGGCCGGGGATTTCCGTTCCGGGCGATACCGCGGCGTCATGGATTTCCACGGTAAATTCCCCGTAGGTCTTGCCTAAAGGAGCCCATTGGTCCAGTTTCCCCGCGTTGTGTTCCCGGATACTGAAAAATACCGACAGAAAGCCCAGAAACGCGGGCAGGGCGGTCAGATACAGCGCCTTTTTCAGCGGCAGAACGAATGCTGCCGCCAGCATAAATCCGGAAACATAAAATGCCGCCTGTAAAGACGGCATTTCAGGCTGCAGCAATAACGGCAGCTGTGCGGCAATAACGGAAAGCACGGCAAGTACGCACGGCGCGGACCGTACGGTACGGGAACTGGTCTCTGCCAGTTTCCTGCGCGCTTCCGTTATGCGCATGGGCTCTTATCCCTGAATCAGGGTTGCCATGATGGCTTTCTGAACATGAAGACGGTTCTCCGCTTCATCGAATACAATTGAGTTCGGGGATTCCATCACTTCATCGGTGATCTCTTCTCCGCGGTGCGCCGGCAGACAGTGCATGACCATACAGCCCGGTTTTCCTTTTTTCAGCAAATCCATTGTCAGACGGTAAGGTTCCAGAATTTTCATCCGGTTCGCAGATTCCGCTTCAAAGCCCATGCTGACCCAGACATCTGTATAGACGAAATCGGCGTCTTTCATTGCCTCGACCGGATCCGTTGTCCAGGAGACTGTACCGTTCCCGCCAAGCTTCTTCTGCATAATGGCTTCAGACGGACGGTATTCTTCCGGGGCGGCGATTTCAAAATGAATGCCCGCGCAGGAGGACGCCATCATCAGGGAGTTTGCCATATTGCTGGCACCGTCTCCCAGATACGCCATCTTGACTCCCTCGAATTTGCCTTTCTTCTCCAGAATCGTGAACAGGTCCGTCAGGGCCTGACACGGATGATAGTCGTCCGTCAGGGCGTTGATGACCGGGCAGGATGCATATTGCGCCAAGCCTTCCACATCGGACTGCGCAAACGTGCGGATGACGATTCCCGCAAGGTAACGGCTCAGTACCCGTGCCGTATCCGGTATGGTTTCGCCGCGTCCCATTTGTGTTTTACCCTGGTCCAGATAGACCGGCTGCCCGCCGAGTTCATGAATACCGACCTCGAAAGACACACGCGTACGGGTGGAGGACTTCGCAAAAATTGTTCCGATGCTTTTCCCTGCCAGCGGTTTCATCGCACACGCCATACCGCGTTCCGCTTTGATTTTCTTCGAAAGTTCCATCAGCTTTTCAAATTCAGGAAGGCAGAACTCTTCCCCTGTCAGTAAATGTCTGATCATTTTCTTTACTCCCGTGTTCTTGTTTTTTCATATTCGGTCATGGATTCATCTATCAGATCCAAGGCTTTTGTACATTCTTCACGTGTAACCGTCAGCGGCGGTACCAGACGCAGTACCGTTTCGCCCGCAGAAAGCGCCAGCATTCCTTTGCCGCGCAGGATCCCGAGCAGTTTCCCCGCCGGTTCATCCAATACCGCTCCGAGCATCAGACCGACTCCGCGTACTGCCCGGATACAGGCGTGTTTTTCCGCAAGTTTCTTCAATCCGTCCAGCAGATACTGACCCTGCTGACGGCAGTTTTCGAGGACTCCGTCTTTCAGCAGCGTATCGATTACGGCTATTGCGGCCGCACAGGCAAAGGGTGTTCCCCCGAATGTGCTCGCATGCGTGCCCGGTACCAGAACATCCTGCAGTTTCCGCTGACATATCATCGCACCCATCGGAATGCCGTTGGCAATGGCTTTCGCCATGGACAGCGCATCCGGCTGGATATCGTACATCTGCCAGGCAAAGAGATTCCCGGTGCGGCCCATTCCGCATTGCACTTCATCGAAAAGAAGCAGAATATCTTTCTCATCGCAGAATGTCCGGAGCGCACGGATGAAATCCGCATCCGCCGGTATAATCCCGCCTTCGCCCTGGACCGGTTCAATCAGTACAGCTGCCGTGTGTTCATTGTATTGGGCTTTCACGGACTCAATATCGTTGAAATCGGCAAAACGGAATCCCTGAACATCCGGGGCAAAGCCTTTCCGGTATTTGCTTCTGCCGGTCGCTGCCAAAGTCGCAAGTGTTCGCCCGTGGAACGAATCGTTCATGGAGATGATTTCATATTTCCCGCGTTCCGAACCCCATTTGCGCGCCAGCTTGATCAGCGCTTCATTCGCTTCCGCGCCACTGTTGCAGAAAAAACATACCCCGTCAAAACCGTTTTCTATCAGACGCTGCGCCAGACGCGGCTGGTTTTCATTCATGTAGAGATTCGATACATGCAGCAGCTTTTCGGACTGCTCACGAATCGCCGCCGTTACCGCCGGATGACAGTGCCCAAGACTGCATACGGCTATCCCCGCTGCAAAATCCAGATATTCACGCCCTTCGCCGTCCCAGAGTTTTGTCCCCTGACCGCGGACAAAAAGAATATCCGCACGCGGATAGGTGTGCATCACATACCGTTCGTACAAACCAAGCGTTTTTTCCGTCTCATTCAATGCCATGACTGTTATTTCCTTTAATTTGGCGGGCGAAAACATACATTTTTGTCCGTTTTGGTCCGCGTTCCTTAAAATTCAAACTATAGAAAAGAAAATACCAAAATAGCATGATTTCTGAAAAAGTCAAGTCAATTTTATTATTTTTTTAAAAATCGGCTATCCACTAACCATATAGGTCCTATTCAAAAACCGCCTCGCACAATCACGAATACGCCATGGCATTTCCCACCCTTTATTTATAGGACCTATAGGACCTATAGGACTTATTTGCGCTTGCGCGCAAGCACGAATGGCGAAACGGCATTTCCCACCCACTACTATCCACTATTCACTATTCACTATCCACTAATCTATCCACCCACTACTATCCACTATTCACTATTCACTATCCACTAACCAAAAATCCTTCTCAGATAACGTTTCAGCAGAAATGCGCAGAAATACGGAAATGTGATTATCGTTTCTGTTTTGCCGATATTGGCATGAGCAAACTTAATCCCGCGCCGGATCGCAGGATAATGTTCGGAGGCAATCAGATTACGTAGCGATCTGGAAACACTGTTGCCTGCCTTGACCTCCACAGGCAGCAGTTCTTCTGCGGTCCGGACAAAAAAATCCTCTTCCAGTGAACCATCTTCACGCCGGTAATAATAAAGTTCATAACCGGACTTCGAAAGTGCTTCACCGACAAAATTCTCATAAAGTGCTCCTTTATAGATCCCGAGATTCCTGTTTTTGCGCAGGTCTTCTCCCGCTTCTTCATCCAGCATCGCTATCAAAAGCCCTGTATCGGCAAGGTACAGTTTGTATTTCGTTTCATCATAATTCCCTGTCAGCGGCAGTTCCGGAAAGTTCAGACAATGACAAATGGAAATCACGCCTGCATCCAGCAACCATTCCACGCAACCGAAATATTCCCGGCTTCTTGCTCCCTTCGCTACATGCGAAAGCTGAAATTTCCGGTTCTCTTTGGCCAATTGGGGCGCAATGTGGTCAAATACCGCCATGATACGGGTCTGTTCTATCCCCTCAGCATATTTCCGGATATCTCCGCGATAATCCACAAGCAGCTGTTTCTGGATTGTCGGCACACGTTCGTAAGTCTTGCTCTTCACAAATTCTCTGAGCACAGCGGGCATCCCACCCAGAAGAATATAGTCTATGAAGAGTGAGGAATATTTTGACATTTCCGCACTCGAAAATGCTTTGTGCTGCTCCATGTGATGAAGCATATCTTCGGCTATATCCTCCGGATAACCCATCGCCCAGAGAAACTCTTCAAAATCAAAGGAACGCATGTCATAATCCATTTTGTATCCAACACTATGCGATTCCACCTTCTTATAGTGAATTCCCAGTAGCGACCCACTGCAAATCACATCAAAACGCCCGTCCTGCTTGAAGAATTTCAGCGTAGTCGCAATATCCGGAAAGGCTTGGATTTCATCAAAGAAAATCAACGTTTTTCCCGGGACAAAACGAAATTCCGGATTTATCCGCGAAATCAGTTTGATTACGCTTCCTGCATTGTATCCTTCCTCTATGACCGAACAATACTGCGGTTCTTCCACAAAATTAATCTCAACAACATGCGGATAACACGAAGAGGCAAAATGACGAATTGTTTCTGTTTTCCCAACCTGTCTTGCACCTCGGATAATCAAAGGCAGACGTTCGGTGTCCGAACGCCATTTTTGCAGAAAAGCATCGGTTTTTCGTTTGAAATACATGGTATTTTCCTCCGGATTCTCTTGGTATATTCCAAAAAAAATATACCATATCAATAACACATTTTCAACTCAAAATCACAAAATTCGGCACTTTTTTTACTGTTCTATCACAAAATTCGGCACTTTTTTTACTGTTCTATCACAAAATTCGGTAATTTTTTTGGCATTCTATCACAAAATTCGGCATTCCCTACCCACTACTATCCACTATTCACTATTCACTATCCACTAATCTATCCACCCCCTACTATCCACTTCACATCTTCACATCTTCACAACTGCCTCGTTGGGGCTTTGCATGAGGGCACTAGTCGCCAATTCTCACGGGACCCGGAATATTTTTTCAAAAAAAACTTGATTTTTTCTCCTTCGCGGAGTATAGTATTCTTTGTCTCAAAGATGAAAAACAGAAATTCCAATCGCAGTGTTTTATTCACCGGCGTTCGTGAGACGCACGAATGCCGAACTGTTTTTTTGCAATTGGAAACGGGTGACCGGGTACAACAGGGATTTTTCAGGTTTCAATTTACATCACGATGATGTCTGTGACCGCCGGATAATTGCGGAGTCGCTTCGTTTCGCGCCGTTTTTTGTTTTACTGTCAATCGGACATATCGTGTCTCCCTTCCACCCCTCATCCAGCTCTGGTATGGAGGCAGCTTATGGCTGATTTCAACATCATGAAGGTGTTTCGTCAACTTTCCAGTACGATGAAACAGGATTATTTTGACGATCGCGCTCCCGAACTCGGCAACGTCGAAAACAAAAAGGTCAATGAACTCTTTGCCGATTTCAAAGCTTTGCCCGAGGCTAAACGAATCCGAATCTCCGGCGAAATGAGCGATGTCTATGCGGCCGCATCCTGCCGGTCCGCGGGCGCCGTCGTTCGTACTCTCACTACGTGTTTCGGCATTCTCATCCCCGGCGATTTCTATGACCGTTCCATCACGGAGCAGATCTTATGGCTGCTCCTTTATGGCGGCAGGGAACTCCGGGAACAGCTTTTCCGGCTGACCGAACTCGAAAACATTTCCGCAAGATTGTGGTTCGTAAGAAAAATGAAAGATATCCCGCAGAAACATGGTTATTCCTCTGAACAACTCGAAAACCTCAAAAATGCTTTCGGCAATTTCATTTTCCGGCATACCGGTTACGGGCAGAAATGCCAAATCGAATTCCTGGACCGTTCCGATTGCGGCGAAGAGTGTTTCTTCCTTTATTACGAACGCCCAAGAAGGATTACTCCCCAGTGGCTGAATGGCTCGCTCCGCTGGGGTATCGACAGAAACTGTTTTGAAATGGTCCTTGTTTTCAATCGCAGTCGAAATGAAATCAGAATCCGCACCGCCATTCAGGACAAAATGAAAAAAACCGCTCTCTGCGCTATCTGGGCGGAAATCCTGCATCATTCCTCTTTAGTCGAGACCTCAGCCGGCGGACACAATTACAATCTCGACCCTTTTATTTCAAAAACGGTTTTCATGAATGATAATCCCGTCCTCCGCAATCTTCTCGCTTCCATTGATATCGCGGCTATCGAACTCGATATGGATGGCAGCGGCAGACAGAAAATTCAGTATTCCAGCATGGATCTCGATATCTACCAGGCGCTCGAACTCCTTTTCAGTAATCCCGCTGTCCCAAAAAACATCGTATCTGTACGCAAACTACGCTTCCGGCTCCGCCTTGCCCCCAAAACCGGGTTCTCACGCGAAATCTCCGTCACTTTTACCCCCGAACATACCGATTTGTACTCCAAAAACGAAGTCATTCGCAAGACTCTTGAAACCATTTTCCAGGCTCTCGGTATTATCCCCGATGCCGCCTGAATGGAGGGTACCCCTTATGATGTCATCTCCTGTATCTTTCTCTTCCCTCGCGGCAATCCTTGCCACGCGTCAGAAATATTTTATGCCGGAAACGCTTGAATCCTTGCCCGATTACGTCTCCATACGTGCCTATTTCGCTCAGGATTTGTCCGCTCCGCCCCTCCAATCCGCTTTCTGCAACTGCGGCGCATGTCATCGCGAAGAAATCTTCTACCATAATGGCGATCCGTTCCTCTTCTGCCCGTATTCCGGATCCATTCAGAAGGTCGATCCGCAGAAACTGCATCCCTTTGTTTTCCGTATTGACCGATTCCTTCACGACCTCGCGGAGGCTTTTTTCTGTCATGGGCCCGCAGTAACCGTTATCCCCGATATCCTCTGGTGCATCGGAATTTCTTCCAAATGTCTCGCCGGTATTCCAAGACGCGTTTTCGTCTCCCTCTCCGCTGTGAAAAATGCGGACCTGATTTTCAATGCCTTGCCGCAGCAGGGACGAAGTGCCATCCTCGTTTGCGAGGCAAAACCCCTTGCGCATCCCGCTTCTTTCGATGAGGATAGAATACTTCCCCTCAATGATATCTTTTCCTTTACCGAATCCTCTTCCGCTCCCGGATTTTCTCCCGGTCAGACACTGGAAATCCTGAAGGATTCCGAAGAAGATCTCCGCAGGAAAAACGCCAAAAATCATGTCGTCCGCGCTCAATTGGTCGAACGTATGACAAAAGAACTCAAAAAACAGCTCTTTTCCGCCTATTCTTTCTACTGCAACAGCAGAAATCGCGGCATTTCACGACATTGGCAGCGCATCAGCATGACGGCTCTCGCGGAACTTACCGGCACGACCAAGGGCACTGTCTCAAAAATCCTTGCCGACGGCAAAACAAATTCTCCCCGTTATCCCGAACTGGTGACTTTATGGAAAATCCTCGACTGTGAACAGGATATCCTTCTCTACGGCAGAAATCACTGCTCAAGAAGGTAGTTCCCTATTCCTCACTAACCACTAACTATACAGGACCTATAAGACCTATTTTTCATCACGTTTGAGCAAACACGATGGATATCGGC
>CALCCZ010000250.1 GCA_937900075.1 uncultured Lentisphaeria bacterium | reverse complement strand
TTGCTTTTTTGGAAACAGCCGTATTATGCCATATCCTGCAGACAAACGCAAGGGGGTAAACAACACAGTCATCGTCACTGGATGACGTCGTTGCGTTTCTCGCCCTCCATGTCGAGCGGCTCGAGCGCGAACGCCAGGCCCTCGATGACCAGTCCCTTCGCGGACTCCGCGATCTCGACGGTGTGCTCGCCCGCGTCGAGCTCGACGTGCCGCAGTCGGCGCAGCTGAAGGTCGAGGCGGCCGAGATGCCCGCGCTCGACGCGCTGGCGGAGCCCCTGCCCGACAAGGCGCCGTTCGCGGTGGCCGACTGCCGCGTGAACCTCGGCGACTACTCGATCGAGCACGACGGCTACCGTTCGCGCCAGCCGTTCGAGCGCCTGCCCGACTGCTGGCTGAGGCGCGTGCCGGTCGGCACCTACGTGAAGGCGCGGGTGAAGTGCCGTCTCGCGGGCGATCTCAAGAAGGACACGCGCATCACGGCGCGGCTCACCAACTTCGGCATCAACGGACAGGCCAACGGCGCGAGCCCCGACGCGATGACGCAGCAGACGAAGGTCATCGAGCGCGTGCCGGGCAAGGACGTCTACACCGTCGACTTCGACTTCGATCCCGGCAAGATCCAGGACATCATCTGGCAGTGGGGCTGCGAGTCGCTGCACTTCGAGGTGCTGGGCGGCGTCATCCCGACGAACTACTTCGCCGTGCGGCAGGACAAGCCGGATGAGGAGCATCCGTCCGACGTCGTCGTCCTCGGCGCGGAGCTCGTCCGTGCGCCGGCGGGGATGTGGATCGAGAACGGCGGCCTCGGCAACCTCTTTTACGCCGAGACGGAGACGCCGCACGTGACGGCGCACGTGGAGGCGCTCGTCGCCGGCGACTACGAGCTGGCGTGGAGGGTCTTCGACATCGACGGCAAGACGGTCGAGACGTACAGGGATGAGATGACGCTTGCGGCGGGCGGGAAGAAGTCGCTGCGGCGCGAGTTCTCGTCGCGGCGGCCGGGCTGGTACGGGTACGTCGCGACGCTGACGGCGAAGGACGGGACGCGGTGCGTCGTCCGCAAGGGCTCGTTCGTGCTGCAGCCGCCGGACACGCGCAAGGCGGGCTTCGACTCGCCGTACTTCAGCTGGCTGTCGTGGCATCTCGCGCGCGGACGCACCTACGAGGAGTGGAAGCCGTGGCTCGCGTTCTACAGGCGCTTCGGCATCCACAAGACGACGGCGGGATACTATTCCGAGGAGTTCTTCCGCGACTATCCGATGACGGTGAGCCCGCTGCCGCACCTCGGCTGCTCGACCGATCCCTCGCCGGAGAAGCGCCGCGAGACGTACGAGGAGAAGGTGGCCGACTTCAAGCAGCGCTTCCCTCACGCGACTATGGCGACGGTGCTGCACGAGAACTACGGCGGGGAGGTCCCGCTCGAGATCGTCGGGGGCGTCTCGACGATCGACGCGAAGCAGAAGGAGAACGACGAGATCTGGACGCTGCGGGCGACGGAGATCGCGAGCGCCTACCGCAAGCTCTGGCCGGGGATGAGGCTCTCGCTCGGCAACTCGGGCGCGTCGCTCGGCGTCGCGGGCGAGCTCTACCGCGGCAAGCTCGACAAGAGGCTCATCGACTACGTCGGAGAGGAGGACGTCGGCGCGTCGACGCCGCCCGAGGTGGACGTCGCGGAGGGCTTCTGGACGATCCGCGAGGAGGCGAGGATCTTCGGCTACGGCCACGTGCTGCCGACGGCGTGCTACGAGTGGAAGGCGCGTCCGCGGCGGCTCTTCCAGTTCCGGCGCCTCCAGGCGGCGACCAAGGTGCGCGACATCCTCGTGGCGCACGCGTGGAGGTCGCCGTCCATCACGGTCGGCACGGGCGCGGAGCCGTCGACCTGCTACTTCACGACGAGCTGGGGCGGGGGCGTCTTCACGCGCGAGCCGCTGATGCAGCCGCTGCCGGACGCCGCGGCGAACGCGACGGTGACGCTCGTCCTCGACAGCTGCACGCTGAAGCGGATGGTGCCGACCGGCTCGCCGACGGTCTACTGCCTCGAGTTCACGCGCGGCAACGAGTTCGTCTACGCGCTCTGGGCGGCGCGCGGCGCGGTCGACGCGACGATCCGCACCAAGGCGGGGAAGGCCGTCCGCACCGACCTCTACGGCGCGTCGGAGGACAAGGCGGGCTGGTTCTCGTCGAAGATCGCGACGGAGATCTCGGAGGAGCCGAGCTACTTCACGATGGACAGGCCGATCGAGTCGATCGAGCTCGCGAAGGGCTCGCGGCGGTATCCGCTGATGCGCTACGCGGGGATGGAGAAGGCCGAGACGTTCGCGCGCTTCGACGATCCGGACGGGGTGGAGGTGCTGACGGGCAAGCGCGCGCCGGGCGGCTTCGGCCCCGCGCGCGGGCAGCTGCCGGTCGTCCGCGAGGGCGTCTGCACGGCGGCGGTCGTCGACGACGAGGAGAAGGGCAGGGTCGTCGAGCTGACGCTCAAGCCGGAGGAGCCGCTGCCGTCGCCCCTCATCAAGGAGACGTGCTTCGTCGGGCTGAAGAAGCCGGTCGTCATCCCGGAGGGCGCGAGGACGCTCGCGCTCGACGTGAAGGGCAACTCGACCTGGGGCAAGGCGACGGCGATGATCGAGGACGCGAAGGGCAAGACGTTCGCGTTCGAGGGACGGGGCGGCGAGTGCTACTTCGACTCGCCGTGCTCGGTGGCGCTCAACTTCGACGGCTGGTGCCGGCTGCACCTGCCGCTCAAGGCCGGTTCGCCGGTCAAAAACGCGTCCATCGCGATGAACGAGGAGCAGTGGCGCTGCACGAACGGTCCGGCCACGACGCCGATGACGCCGCCCCTGAAGCTGACGGGCTTCGGCGCGGTGATGACGCGCAAGGTGCTGAACCTCGTCGAGATGGAGGACGCGCCGTCGCTCTCCATCCGCTTCGCGGCGGCCGCCGCGTACTGATGATTCTGTCAAGACAACGCAAGAAGGGAAGAAAAAGACGATGAAGAAGAACTTTGGAGTGAAGAACTGGATGTTCCCGATGCCCGTTCTGATGATTGGTACGTATAATGATGACGGAACGCCGAACATGATGAATGCAGCCTGGGGTGGCATCACGCTGGAAGACCAGATCACCATCTGCATCGACACAGCACATCGTACTTGGGCGAATATTGTGGCACGGAAGGCTTTCACCGTTGCCTTTGGTACAGCTGACACGGTGAATTGCTGTGATTATCTTGGTTTGGTCAGTGGCAACCAACAGGCAGACAAGGTGGCGCAAAGCGGTTTCACTGCCCAGAAAAGCGCATTCGTGGACGCACCCGTGATGTCCGAACTGCCCTTGGTTCTGGAGTGCGAACTAGTCTTTATGAATGAAGCGAACTGCAATGTTGTCGGACGCATAATCAACTGTGCCGTGGAAGAATCCGCATTGCCGGATGGCAAGCCCGATGCTGCAAAGATGAAGCCGATCTGTTTTGATCCGTGCCAGCATGTCTATCGACTTATGGGACAGGAAGTGGCAAAGGCTTTCTCCTGCGGTCTGGCGCTGAAGAAAGATAAACAGGTAAACTCTTGAAAGGCTTCTGCCTGTTAGATTTACATCAGCGGATGACGGATATTTCAGACGTCATTCATCAGAGACTGTATGCACCGTTCCTGCAGAGCATACGGATGTGGTGGCGGATACCGCACCCGATGTGATTGTGGTGACGGGAATACTGTGCCGATGCCGTATGTGGTCAGTCTGAAGGCATTCTTCGGGAATCTGTTTCCGCCGGAAGATTTGCAAAAACATTTGCAAAAACATTTGAAAACAAAGCAAACAGAATATATATTCCTTTGAAAGGATTTTGATGATATGGATAATCACAACGAAATAAAACTCTTTGAAGGCAAAAAGGTACGTTCCGTTTGGAATGAAGAGAGCGGAGAATGGTATTTTTCCGTCGTCGATGTAGTGGCAGTTCTAACGGACAGCGTTGATTCCGGTGCGTATTGGCGTAAACTGAAACAACGGCTGATTGCTGAAGGAAGTCAAGTCGTGACATTTTGTCACGGGTTGAAATTACCTGCTCCTGACGGCAAAATGAGAGCAACGGATTGCGCTAACGTCAAAGGAATATTCCGGATTATTCAGTCCATTCCATCTCCCAAGGCCGAGCCATTCAAGCAATGGCTGGCGCAGGTCGGTTATGACCGGGTGCTGGAGATTGAAAATCCAGAACTCGCCCAGGAACGGATGAAGGAACTCTACGAACAGAAGGGGTATTCCAAGGACTGGATTGACAAACGATTGCGGGGAATTGCCATCCGGCAGAATCTTACCGATGAATGGAAGGAACGCGGTATTACAGCGGAAAGAGATTATGCCATTCTTACCGCGGAAATCAGCAAAGCGACTTTTGGAATGACGCCTTCCGCCTACAAGGCATACAAAGGATTGGAATCCCCGAATCAAAACCTTCGTGACCACATGACGGATTTGGAACTGATTTTCACCATGCTTGGAGAGCGGGTAACCACGGAGTTGTCCCGGCAGGAGAAACCTTCCACGATGACCGGACACAAGCAAGTGGCAAAACGCGGAGGGCGCGTGGCGGGAAATGCCCGCAAGGAAACCGAAAAGGAACTGGGGCATTCTGTTATCACGAGCGATAATTTTTTGCCGAAGTCTGATGATATGCTTAGTCTTCCGGATTCCGAAGTGAAAGATGAAAAATGATTGCGGGAGCGTATGCTGGTTCTCTAATAATGGCTCTTGACAAATGTCCGGCTACTTGACGAGCCGATTCCGTATCGGGAAAATGTCAGGATGTGGCAGTTGCCGGAAGAGGTTGTGAAGAAATTGATGCAAATCAAAAAGCATGAATCGTGAATAAGGAAAGAACAAAAAAATGATGAACGAGCAGAAAATAGAATTGCATCCTCTGACCGCTTCGGAAGAAGAAACGTTTATACGGGAAAATCAGGTGGCTTTTGACAAGGCTGCGATTGAAGAGTTCGGTCCACAGGAAGAAAGCGTAATCGACCGGAAGACCATCGAAGAAAGCCTGCATGGAAAGTTTTCGGAGGCATTTCGGATTATTGCGGATGGCAAAGCCGTCGGCGGTATCGTGGTAGATATTCATCCGGAGACGCAGCACAATGAACTGAATCTCTTTTACATCAATCCGGACTGCCACAGTCGCGGAATCGGTTCGAAGGTTTGGCAGATGATTGAGGCACGCTATCCGGAAACACTTGTCTGGGAGACTTATACACCATATTTTGAGAAACGTAATATTCATTTTTACGTGAATAAGTGCGGTTTCCATATCGTGGAGTTTTTCAATCCGCATCACCCGGAACCCTGCGATACGCCCGGCGGTGATTATTTTTTACGCTTTGAGAAGGTGATGAAAAAAGAGATACAATAATGCGGGCATGAGCAGAGAGTTTTTCGCTTTTTTTGCGAATTGCCGGGGTAATAACGCTGTTTGAGCAACAAAGACCTTGGAGTTTGAGGGTAAATGCCGTTGATTTGGAGAGAGAATTTGCACAGAAAACCGTTAGGACTTTTGTTCGCACCCGGTAAAAATCGGCTTGAAATTCGCTTTTTGGAGCATGTTTTATGCAGAAGAGAGAGTCGCAGCCGCTAATTGCTGTAAGGTCGACCATTTTTTTCTTTAATCGCAGCAATTTATATGAAGTTGCGATTTCCTCGTTTTGAATTGCCTGGCGCATGATCTTGCGCTTCCGAAGGAACTCAGAGAAAATCAAAAGCGTTTGGCGGAACTTAGATTGCTTGAAAAGGTCGCAAGGGGTAAATATATTTTATCCCGTCAATATTATTTCTCCGTTGGGAAAACTGGAGTTCACACACGCAAAAAAGGACTTGACCGCAATACAAACAAGGAGCTTTTACTGAAACATATCAAATTGCAAGGTAAAATAGGAGCAAAATTATCTGATGAGAATTTACTTCATTTTCATCTTCCAACGATTGAAAAAGTGTTGATTGTATGATAGAATAATACCATGCGCAGTTTTTTTCACATTTATCCTTTCTGTTGGAACTCAAATGATAATTTGGAACTGTTGCGTATTTTTCAATTTCAAAAATTAAAACTTTTGAAATTACCTTCGTTGAATACGTTTTTTTGTGTGATTTAGCCGTTACTTGAAAGTTGCTTGGAAAATGAAAACAGAACCTTTATATCATGAATTATCCCGTTTCAGCAATTCTCCGGAAAAAATAAGGGAACTATTGCGTGATTCCCGTTTTGCCGCTTGCCGTAATACTGCACATGAATTGGCCGTGATGTTGGCGAAAAATTTCTCTGACCGTCCGGAATGGGTGAGTGGCTGGGGACATGATTTTGTCTGCCCGAATTGTGCTTCGCGATTGGTCTTTGACCGCTGTCATTTGGTTTTTCCCGGTCAATACCGCTGCCCGCACTGTGGCACTTTGTCCTGTGGTGAAAAACTTGATGCGGCTTGCGTTTATTCTTATCGGCAATGGATTTCCAGTAACTTGAACAATCTGACAGTGGATATTCTGCTTGGGGATGAAAATGCCTTGTCCGAACTCTGCCGTATCATAGATTTTTATGCTCTCAATTATGAACGTTTTCCGGTTCATGGAGATTACGCAGGAAAAGGACGGATTATGGGGCAGGCACTGGATGAGGCAGTGTGGGTGATCGGTGTGATTTATGCACTGCTTCCGGTGGCTCATCTGTTGCCGGAGTCAACATTGCAGCGCTGGTTCAATCAGTTGTTCCGGCCTCTTGCCATGTTGATTTTACCGCAATTTGCCCGGATTCACAACATTTCTTTGTGGATAAAATGTGCGGTTGGAATTATTGCGCTGTTCTTTGCTGATGAACCCCTGCTACATCAGGCGGTTGATTCGCCGTTTGGCATTCGTAAGCAGTTGGAGCAGGGATTTAACGCCGATGGTTTTTGGCATGAATGTTCGACTCATTATCACTTTTATTCCCTTGAAGCCGCGATTGGTTTTTTCCGGCTGTACAGCAAGGTTTTTCCTCAGGATCCCATGAACAGCCGTTTATCCGGTACGATAGCGTTACCGTTTGCGCTTTCCCATGACGGAGAGACGGTTCCGTCTTTGAATGACGGTTGGTATCCCTTGCACATTCCTTATTTTATTCTGCTGTTCGGTCGTTCACTCAGTGATTCCGCCTTGCTTGAGAGAATGCTGCATAAGAGTCTGCAGGAGTCTTTCAACAAGTTCAAGCCGGCGGATTTGCTGCTGTTTGCCGATCCGGCATGGCTGAATGCAAAAACTGAAAAAACTCTTCCGCCATTGCCCCAGACGGAGATATTTCCCCATACCGGACTTGCCGTGGTCAGGACTCCGGTTTTTGCGGTCCTTAAAGCCAGCTCTCTGGTGCAGAATCATATCCATGCTGATGCGTTATCTTTAGTTCTGCCACCTTTTTCCGATGATTTGGGAACATCCGGGTACGGACATGTGCTTTACAGTACCTGGTACCAAGTTGGTATTTCCCACAATCTGGTCTGTGTGGACGGCTTAGTTCCGTTGCAGCCCATGCGGTTTGAAGTTTGTGATCTCGGTCACGGAGTAAAAGCGCAGATCGTTCCAGGCGCCTGGCCTGGGATTGATTTTGCCTCGAGAACGCTTGAAGCTGTGAATGATACATTGTGCGATAAATATATCATTGAAAGTGGGGAAAAACATGTTTTTGACTGGATTTTTCACGCTGTCGGTGAGGCGGAGTACAGTGAGCTCGCCACGCCGGTCAAAGATGACGGATTAACGGCGATGTACGAATATTTGACCAATGTCAAAACAGTTGACTGCCACACGGTGTTTAAAATATCATTCAAACTGGATAATCAGGTGCTTGACGTTGAAATTCCGCTGTCTGAAAACAGTCAGGTTTATCTTGCCAAATCGCCCGGCAATCCCGCTGACGCCCTGCGTAATACCGTCATTATTCGCCAGTGCGGTTCCCGGGCTGCTTTTACCGCTGTTTACCGTTTGAAAAAACAGGGGTGAAAAAATCTGGATACCCGTTCATATCCGGCAAAAACGGTCTAAAAGTTGCTTTTTTGCGCATAAGTCTTGCATAACACTTGCATTCGTGATATTTTTGCGCGTTTTCGGAACTTTTTTCAACTTTTTTTTGCATTTTTTTATTTTGTGGGGATCAAACTGACATCATTTGACAGTGTGTCGGTGTAAATTATACGCAAAACAACAAACCCGGAGATGTATTATGGAAGTTGAAAAGACCAAAAAAAGATTCCATGACAACGTGTGGAATCTTCAAGGTTTTTGCATAAATTATCGCCACCGGCTGTGTATGGACGAAGCCGAAATCAATGACGGAATCAGAGGCAAACATGAAAAATAGTGATATAGGTATTTCCTGGTTGATTATAGCCTGGTTTGCCATGACTTTGATTGGTATTTTCAGCCAAAATTACTGGATTGCCGGAATTGTTTCCGGTTATCTGCTGTTGCCCGGTCCCGGTTATCTGGTAATCCGTAACGTACAGAAACTTGAAGACGCCAAAATGCGTCTTGTCAGAAAATAACAAGATGAAAGGTGGTGAGCGCCATGAAAAAAAATGACAATGCGGAGAGAAAGATTGATCCGAAGAGACTGGAGGACGGAAAAGTGTTGCGGTTGCTCGTGACGCAATTTATCGAGAAGCCGTGTGAGCAGTATTACATTCCGGTATTGCATTGTCTGCGTGACAGTTTTGTCGTGATACCGGGAAATTTTCAAATCAGCGATGTTGATTTGAAAACAATCCTGAATGCGAAGAAAGGCGATACGTTTACCTCGCAGGAGCAGATGAAATTTGTGCCGGATATTCTACGGAGTGGCGATGAATTCTTCCTGCCTGTCTTTTCCAGCGCCGACCAGATGGGTGAGTATGGAAAAAATTTCAGCATAATGAAAAGACATTTTTTTGAGGCCATGAGGTATGCCCTCGGCAAGGAGAAAGTCTGCGGCATAGTGCTGGATGCTTTTACGCAACCATTTGTTGTGCGGAAGGAGGTTTTCGATTTTCTCGGTAATCTGCCGACCAGGTTGAAATACGAGGATGACGGGGAAGAATAAAACTGGCCTTTGTACAGCTTTTTATTCGATTTTTATTCCGTCGAGCGTAATATCCCGCATGAAATTCTTGATGGTAATCATGGCTTCTGTCGCCGTGGTCAGACGCTTGCCGTTGAACGTGAGGTTTTCGAGCCGGATTGGACCGGAAATACAATTCTCATTTGCTCCGCTGAAAAAACATCCCATCATGCCCCGTCCGACGACGGAAATATTGCGGAAGGTAACGTCATGAATCCGGCTGGAGCGGGGATCATTTCCGGAATATTCTTTATGGCGGAAGGAAATGCATCTTATGGCGCGGCCGGTGACTGGAGGATTCGGTTCGTCTTCGAACGTCTGATCCTCACTTTTCTGCAGGATTGATCTTTGTGTTGGCGTCTCTTCAATGCGAATATCTTCATACAGCACGTCGTGAATGTCGGCATAATCGACCGATGTGATGTCGCAAGCGGATCCGGCATTGTGGATGATGTCGCAATTGCGGAACGTGACGCGACAGATTTCTTCAGCCCTTGTTTCCGCACCGAACTCCAGAGTAGTATTCCAGTCACACCAAAGCACGCATTTTTCGATAAGGACGTCCTCAAATCTGGTGTAGTCGATTCCGTTATGGTGCATGTCGGCTGGGTCAAGTGCATAGTCAAAACCTTTGATGCAGATGCAATCATCGAATGTGCGTACAAAACAGGAATCAATGTGAACACGCTGACAGTTATGCATGTCGATTCCGTCCGAATTGTACCGCCAGTTTCCAATCAGTTTGACATTATGGATGGCAAGATCACGGCAGCAGATTGGGCGGATGTTATACAGCAGAGAGTCCCGGATAATGATTCCATCTATCACGGCATTGTCGCAGAACGCCAGACGAATGGTATCCTTGCGCTTGACGTTCAGGGCTGCCATGCCGGCTTCAATGCGTTTGCGATCCTCTTCTCCGAACTCGTGCAGAAATGTTTCTTTGTTATGACTTCCGTCCAGAATTCCGTGTCCGATGATGCGGATGTTTTCTGCATCCCGAGCCTCAACCCGGCCGTAAACGATGGCTCCGGCGTCGATGAACAGGGTCTGGTTCGCGTGAAGTTCGATAAGCCCTGGCTCATGGATTCCCGGTCCGAAATACAGAACGGCTGGGGACGTTGGATCTGCCTCGAAGTTCTTGATTTCATCCGCAAAAATATGAAGAGCATGGTGGGAACCATCCAACTCAACCGTGTATTGTCCCGGACCCGGCAGCTCGAAGGATATCTTCCTTCCGTCCGTTTGAGGAACGATTCTTTTTGACAACGGGCGGACGACAACGTTTCTGAAATCCTTGTCTGCAATCAATGTGACCGGAGTCTTGCCGGAGACACCGAAGGCGGCAAAAGAAGCGAACTCGGTCTGATCCAGGGAACGCTGATGACCCGGCCAGCGCCGGTTAATCGGATAAGCGGAAACACGTGCAATGTGCAGCGGGATGTTTTTTTCATCTACGGTCATGACGAAATCATGAGAACGTTCTTCCTGTTCGGGGAAAGGATAGATTTTTACCATAAGAACCTCATTGGGTTGTTGATGTCAGATTTTTGTAAATATACCCTGTCTTTCAGTAAAAACAACATCCGGGGGCAGGTAAAATGAACATTTTTTCAGAAATCCACGGGGAAAGGCGGCTTCTGGAAAAACTCGGTGTTACTCAGTAATAAGACGGCTGTATTAGCCGGCGTTCAGAATCTTTTTTGTATATTTTGTGCAAATTTCAAATTGGATTTGACTTTTGCACAAAAGCTGTATTATTGCCTTTAGTAATCACTTTACAACGATAAGACATCTTTTGCCATCCATTGTTCTCGGATTTTTATCAGAGGTGCAGCGTACATAATTCTGTCACAAATCACGCATAAAAATCTCTATGTCAATGTAAATCCAATCGTAATCACTGACGCGTTTTTCCTTGACCTTTCCGTAAATCATTTTTCCCGCATCCATCAGACGCGATAAAATCTCATTGTTTGCACGTGGAACATAACCGATTTTTTCATCTTTCCCGTTCAGAATTTTGATTGCTTTCTTGTCATGCTTGTTATTCGGCTCCCGCTGGAACATCAGCACGCTGCCCGGCTTCAAAGATTCCGTTTTGTGTTTAATATCATCAACAAAGCCGGTGCCTGCGACCTTGCTTTCGAGCAGAAAAATTTCTTTGACAAACGGGATTGGGATACCCCCTTTTCCGAAGGAATGAGTCAATTTCGTCCAATCTGTGACAGGAACTATGGCATTCTTGTCTTCCATTATTTTTGTCCTTTCAGTTCATTCAGCATGTCTTCGAGAAAATGGATATGTTCTTCAAACTCAACTTTCAGATCATCCAGTTCTCTTCTCTTGGCATTGATTGCATCACGATTCAAAAGCAGTTCTTTATAGGTGAATGGCGGACGGCTGCACATTTCTTCCGTTTTTGTACGAAGCAGTTCCATTCTCTCCAAAATCTTCTTCTGTTGTTCCAATATGGCATCCAGCCCGGTCAGTTCCTTGATCTTGATTTCCTTATGTTCGAGAAGAGCGTAAACCATATCTGCCAGCACATCCAGTTCCTGCCAGTCCCATGACTGGTATGCTGCCTGAATCTTGAGCCAAAGTGTTTTTGCCTCCTGTGGCAAATCCGGATTCAAGTCGGGATGCAGTTTTTTAACCAAATCGTGATACAGATCCTTCTTCGCCTTGGATTCTTCAGCCGAGAGTTTCGGGCCAAAGTGCAGTTTTTCCGCAAAACGGATTTTTTCCTGCTGCTCTTCGAGCTGTTTCTTGTATTCGGCAAATTCCTCTTCGATGATTTTCTGCACTGTTTCGGGAGCGATAGCTTTTCCCTGATTTTTTGCTGCCTGATACAAGGCGATTTCGCGTTTCAGTTGCTGGACCTGAATTTGAAGCGAAAAAAGCTGATGCTCCTTGCGTCCGATCTTCATCATGTATTCTGTTTCCAGATTCGCTCGGACAGTTCCCGTCAGCTCATCATACTCGGTAAGCATGGCGGCATATTCCTTATTCAGAGCGTCAAGTTTTTTCTTTGCTTCTTCAAATTCAGCACTGAAGCCCAATTCTGCGGGGATTATCATAACACACCTCAATCAATGAATTTTACAGGAAAATTTTCTTCTCAATGGCACGAGCAAGGTACAACTGGTCATTCACCATTTCGCGGCGGTCAATCAGTTCAAGGCGGGAGCGAAACTCCGTCTGGTTTTCCTGAAAATACGCCATCCACATGTTTTCCAGCACTTCAGCTTGTTTTTCATCGAGCACCACGCCGGAGTGTCCGCCGAACCAGTCAAAGCCGGGGATATTATCCTGCAGTGCATCAGAGGTCAAAATCGGAAAGGTGTCTGGATTGATCATGATTTCCGCCTTGTAGTCGCAGTAATATCTTTTGCGACCCTGCTGGCTCCAGTCTTCGCCGGATTCCGGATTAGATGTGATTTTTCCGCGCATGACGATGCCGGTCGCTCCTTGACCGACTTTCAGCATGTAGAAACGGTCATTCCTGCGGATTTTTTCATAATCCCGGATGCTCCAGTCTGCTTCTGCATTCTGCTGTACGATGTCATCCAGAAAGCTAATCATTTGGTAAGAAGAAATTGCGGGGTTCCACTTCAAAATTACGGTGTTTTTCATTTTTGCTTTCCTTTCATTTACACTGTTTTTATGTAGTTTCGAATGCCGTGTAATCCGGCGGTTTCAGTAATGTTCCCAAAACATAAGCACAATTGTGACAAAAAGGATAATCCCGATTCCGGTTCCCAGGCTGACAAGGAATCCTTTCACGGGCGTCTCCGTTTTCTTTTGCTTCGCCGTAAGGGCATAAAGCGTAAAGAGTATAATGCCGATTACGCCGTACCATTTGAAAAGGTATATGACCAATGCAGCCGAAAGCAAATAGCTGAAGATTATCGTTACCATTTTTCTCCAAATTCAAAAAAGTTGTTATTTTACCGGAATTTCACAAAAAGCGATTTGATTTTTTTCTGTTTTACATATAATATATACCAAGACACAGTCAAATGATGTCAGTCTAATTCAAAAGGCCCCAAAAAAATGAAAAAAAATACAAATCAGTCCTTTGCAAAGGCAAAAATTACACGAATGCAGGTGTTCCGTATGGCGCGGATTGTGGCACTTCTCAAGAAGAATCAGTTTCCGTCACCGGAAAAACTGTTGAAAGAATACGAAAAACTGGAATATGAGGATAATCAGCTTATCCGTGCGAAGTACAGTCTGCGCACCGTTTACCGGGATGTGGATTCGCTGAAGAATGATTTTCACTGCCCTATTGCTTACGACCGCATCAACAAAGGATACTATCTGACTGACCATGACTGGGAATTCAACTGTCCGGCACAGTTGTCGGAATCGGCAATGATGGCGCTTATCCTCGGTGCGCGTATTGCCGAAGACATTTTTCCCGAACCGCTGCGCAGCCGGATTGCATCCGCTGTGGATGAAATTCTCAAGGGAAACAACCCCGATTTCATGGAGACGACGCTTATTCATTCTCTCAAGGTCTTTGCCGAATCCGGGGCAGTGGAGGAATCGGAAGTCTTCCCGATTGTATTTGAGGCATGGCAGAAGCACCGCAGACTTCGCATTCTCTACGATGACATGAAGGGCGGTGAACCGGTTGAACGTCTGGTCGATCCTCATGTGTTTTTCCTTTACGCACGTGAATGGCGTATCAAGGCGTACTGTCATCTGCGGAAATCCCCCCGGACATTCGTCATTAACCGTATCCGCAAGGCCGAAATGCTGAATATGACCTTCGAACCGGACAAAGCGATTATTGACTCCGTCACACTCGACAACATTGTTGCATGGAAGAAATATGCCAATGTCAAGATCCGGCTTACCGGGGATGTGCGTAAATTCGCCGTTGCAAACCGGATGCATTCCAAGCAGACTGTGAAAAAGCAGAAGGACGGCTCGTGGCTGTTTACTGTTCCTGAAGTGCCGGAGCAGGTCATTGTGCCGTGGATTCTGTCCCAAGGCGGTGATGCTGTTCCACTTGAACCGCGTGAAATTGTGGAGGCCGTGAGGTCTCAAGCACTGTCAATTGCCGAAAAAACGGATGTGAAGTTTCCCAATGGAAGTAATTGATATCAAGATTTTAACTTGAGAATAGAGAAAATGGAATAGATATTATGCGCGATAAAAAGAGTCACATTGTTATTTTTAATACGGATGATGGCAAAATTTCGGTAGATGCCCGGTTTGATGAAGAAACTGTCTGGCTTTCTCTGGACCAGATGGCGACGCTTTTTGAGCGGGACAAATCGACGATTTCCCGGCACATAAAAAATGTTTTTGAAGATGGTGAACTGTTGCCGGATTCAACTGTTGCAAATTTTGCAACAGTTCAAAAAGAGGGGGGACGTTTGGTAGAACGGAAAGTGGAATTCTACAATCTTGATGTGATTATTTCCGTTGGGTACCGTGTAAAATCCCAGCGTGGCACGCAGTTCCGGATTTGGGCAACAAAACGGTTGAATGAGTATATCCGCAAAGGCTTTACCCTTGATGATGAACGTTTGAAAAACGGTGCCGGACGTTATTTCAGGGAACTTTTGCAGCGTGTCAGGGATATTCGTTCAAGCGAACGAAATCTGTATCAGCAAGTGACCGATATTTATGCGACTGCTATTGATTATGATTCTTCGGCAGAGATTACTCACCGCTTTTTTGCAACGGTCCAGAACAAAATGCATTTTGCCGCCCACCAACACACCGCCGCAGAAGTCATTTATGAGCGTGTGGATGCCGATAAACCTTTTGTCGGTATGACCAGTTTCAAAGGCAATTATGTTACAAAAGAAGATGTTTCCATTGCGAAAAATTATCTTACAGAAAAGGAATTGCAAACACTGAATCTGCTGGTTTCCCAATTCCTTGATTTTGCAGAATTACAGGCGTTGGAAGAAAAAACAATGACGATGGCTGCATGGATTTCCGCTTTGGATACAATCCTTTCCGGGAATCGCAGGGCACTGCTGGTTGGCAACGGTTCGATTTCCCATCGGGAAGCTATTGAAAAAGCGGAACACGAGTTTGAGAGCTATCGTGCCAAAGAAATGCGGGAACTGGAATCAGATTTTGACCGGATGCTGAAATCGCTTGAAAATAATGGGGGCGCAAACAGCTGACCGGGGTTGAGGCAAGCCGCAAATGATACCGTGAAGTCCTCACTGCCGGATTGCCGAGTACGTGAAGATGGTATAATCTGCCATAAACGCTACTGCAACCATTCCATTCGCAGACCGGGGAATGTTGGCGAACTGCTCATTGCTTATCTTTATGTGGAATGTTTTAGGAAAAATATTTTTGACGGAGAAAATCCGTAAGTTTCTGGCAACTGCAGTTTGCAAAAATCTTTTTTCCCCTCTATATTATTGGTTAGTACGGCGTCACCTTTTTTAACGAGGAATTCATGAAGACCGGATGACTCTCAATGGATGAAATATGCCAATATCCCGGTGTATCCGGAGATACCATTCATTCATGGATTCTGAAGAATAATGTGTGGTGACAATGACGGGACACATTTGGCAGTTTGAACGGGATTGTGTGGAAGCATGGCGGGTAAGACGGATGTCGCCCGGGCGGAAAACAGGCAAAAAAGCAGAAAGAAAAAATCGTGAAATTCCGATTGAAACAATATGATTTGGATTTGCTCTCCTTTGATTTAAGAATGGAGGGACTGGACGGTTTTGTCTGCACGATTTCAGAAAAGAACTCCCAGTACACGCATTTGCTTCCGATCGGATTAAACCTGACGGATGCCGGACTGCTTTCCTGGCTGAAATCCCGTGTAATTCCGAGAAACCGCGAGTTTGTGGATAAAATTCTCTCCGTTTACGGTTTACACCACAACAATATCCTTGGCATTATTAAACTGTGTCTGGGGCTTTCTCTCAATGACAGTTACTGGGTTGTTCCGGAAGGTTTTGACGGGAAGTTCAAAGACTATAATCTTTACGAAAACAATTTTGAAAAAGCTTTGTCATTGATCGCCTACACCGGATACGGAAGTGTGCGTCCCAGCGCGTTTTCATCTTCACCGGAGTTCACAACCAACGGAAATCTTCGCAAAGGCTGGCGCAAAATCGATGGGAAAATCATGCTGTACAAAGGCGGAAGTTCCGGCGGAGCCAATACCGGCAACGAACCGTATTCCGAGTTTTACGCATCACAAATCGCGAATGCAATGGGGTTGAATCATGTGCCATACGGACTTGCCAAATGGAAGGGAACATTGTGCAGTACCTGCGAACTCTTCACGGATATTGACCATTCCTTTGTTCCGGCATGGTACTGTTTCCCGGATAAGAAACTTTCTGAAATCGCTGCGGAACTGAAATCCATGGGGCAGAAATTTTATCAGGAGTTCTGCGATATGATGGTCTTTGATGCGCTGACTTACAATACCGACCGCCACCTCGGCAATTTCGGTCTGATAGTCAATAACAAGACGAACAAACCGTATGCTTTCGCGCCGATCTTTGACAATGGCCTTGCCCTTTTCCCGATGGCAATGCCGGATGATTTCGCAACCCTTGAAACATACGCCAAGAGCCGTATACCTGTTTTTGGCGCATCTTTTGATGAACTTG
>CALCCZ010000249.1 GCA_937900075.1 uncultured Lentisphaeria bacterium | reverse complement strand
GACGATGCGAAAGAGATCCTCTCCGTCATCCCCGCTGCCGAGGAAAAGGGTCGTGCCGAGCGGGATGAGATCATGACCCACGCCCGCGAAACAGCGGAAAAACGAAGCGGCACCGTCGCGCTTGAAAACGAACAGCGCCGCAAAGAGGCTCTTGCGCTGGCAAAAAGCGGCGAAGAGCGTCTGATCTGCGAAATGCGCCGTGAGCTCTGCCGTGAGACCGCCGAAAAGGTGAGCACCATGGCGGGTGAGCTGATCGGCGGACAAGGCAGCGAGGCGGACAGGAAGCTCCGCGCCCGCTTTATAGGAGAGCTTCCCTCTCTCCTTGTCCCCACGGCGGCAGAACGTATGCTGTGGGAAAGCGGGAAGGATCTCTTTGTTACCGTGACGAGTGCCGCAGAGCTGTCCGAACGTGAAAAGACCGCGATCCTCGACAGCATTGAAGAAAAATATAAGATCGATCCGGCGGACTGCCGGTTTACCGTTGATCCGTCCGTTCTGGGCGGTGTAATCGTTCGGATCGGTGACAGTGTGTATGACGGCAGCCTTGCCGCGACCGCCGCGCTAAAAAGTATGAAAGGATGAAATACAATGAATATAGCCGAAATCAATGACGAAAATCTTGAAGAAATAATTCACAGCAATAAGAAAGTGGCAGTAGATTGTTACGCTCCCTGGTGCGGTTCATGCAAAAGACTTCTCCCTGTTTTTGAAGAACTTTCTGCAGAAGATGCATGAATCGGATGCTCTGATTGTCGGTTCACCGGTTTATTATGCGGGTCCGGCGGGGAGTCTCTGTTCTCTGCTTGACCGGGCATTTTTTTCCGGGAAGAAAGAATTTGTAAACAAACCGGCAGCGTGTATCGTGAACTGCCGTCGCGGCGGGGCAAGTGCGACATTTGACCGTCTGAATAAATTTTTCACGATTACGCAAATGCCGGTTGTATCGAGTCAGTACTGGAACGATACGCACGGAGTCAAAGCGGAAGATGTTCTGCAGGATGCCGAAGGGCTGCAAACGATGCGTGTACTGGGGAAAAACATGGCGCATCTGCTGTTGAGCAGAGAAAAATCGGCGTTACCATTTCCGGAACCGGAGCAGAAAAAAGCAACGAATTTCATACGGTAAGGAGATGGCCCGAAAATTTTCGCAAGCGTCTGAGCCCCGAAAAAAACACAGGGAACAAAATGCGCGGCATTTCCGGGAAACGCCGCGCATTTTCTGTTTATTTCATCCGGTGTACCGGAGTAAGATTTTATATCCGGTTTACCGGTCCACGATAGCGAAAGTCATCTGGGAACGCTGGACGGGTTTATCGTCCACATAGATCCAGCCCTCGCCTTTCCCGAATCTTTTGGTATTATCGGGGATATCGACTTCGAGTCGCATCTGGTCGCCAGGGAGAACGGGAGCGAAAGACTCACACAGGTCAATGCTCATAAAATAAGCGATTTTTCCCTTGTAAGCCTCACTGGAAAGCATATAGATACATCCTGCCTGAGAAGCGATTTCCGGGTGTACGGAGTTGGACATAACGGTATAACCATCCTTATAAACACGGAAAGCGGGGTCGGTGCCGGCAGCATTTTTGATTCCGGTAAAGTGACTGCCTTCGATTTTTGAGACATAATCCACGAACAGGAAGGGGAAGCGATGCGGAATGACCTCCATCACCTGATTCACATCCATGGCGCTTTCCGGTGACTTGTCGTATGCATTGAACATCTGGGGAATGGGACGGGTCCATTCTTTTTCCCGGATCGCCAGAACAAAATCGCCTTGGCAAGCCACACCGGAATTATTGGTAATAACGGCATGAATTTCCGCCTCGGAATCGGTAATACTCCTCACTTCCAGGTCAATCAGCAAACGGTCGCCCGGATTATTGGGTTTGCGGAATTTGACTTTCCGGATAGATTTAATATAGATATCGTACTTGCGTTCGGGATCCAGACGCTGCCAGACAGCGAGTTCCCCCAACTGAGCCATAGCTTCGACTTCGAGAACGCCGGGCATGATGGGGTGACCGGGGAAATGACCGATGAAATGGAGTTCAGTAATCGAAACGACCTTGAGCGCGATGTAATGATTTTCACTCAGTTGCTGTACTCTGTCGAGAAAAAGGAAAGATTCCCTGCAAGGGAGGACATCGCGTATTTCCTGTAATGTAATGATTCTTTCAGACATATTTCATTTCCTCTTTTATGGGTTATACTGCGTTCTGTTTCTTGTTTTCCAATTCCTGTTTCCGCATCATTTCAACCAGTTTCACATGAGTGGGATGACCGGATTTCACAGAAACAATATGAGCGTTCACACGGGACCCGATAAGATACAGATCCCCGACCATATCCATGATTTTATGGCGGACGAGTTCATTGGGATAACGTAAACCGTCTTTGCTCACGATTGCCCCGTCATGCAGAATAACGGCATTATCGAGACTGCCGCCCTTTGCCAGTCCGGCAGCGAACACCTGTTCGAGTTCGCGGTAAATCACGAACGTCCGGGCGAGCGAAAGTTCTTTACGGAAAGTATCGGGGGTAATGACGGTGGAGAAGAACTGGGTATCCAAAGCAGTAGCGCCATACTCGACAGTGAAAGAGATTTTCAGGTCATCGGCGGGCAACAGAGCTAAAGTGGCACTGCCGGCCTCGAATACGACAGGCTGTGCGGCAGTCCAGTATTTTGCGGGAGCATCCTGTTCCTGAATACCGGCATCCAGAATAATTTTCAGATAGGGCATAGCGGATCCGTCGGCAATTGGCGGTTCCGGGCCATCCATTTCCACGATGGCATTGTCAATATGGGCAGCATGGAGAGCCGCCATGATATGTTCCACAAGAACAACAAAAGCGCCGGTGGTTTTGGAAGCGATAGTGGTGGCGCGACGGACATCAATAACGTTTTCCACAACCGCTTTGACTTCCGGTTTGCCGGGCATATCTACGCGTTTGAAAACAATACCGGTATTGACGGGAGCCGGTAAGATATTCAGGGACGCACGGGTTCCCGTATGGAGGGCGACGCCGGAAATTCCGCCGGCTGTCCTGATTGTGTTCTGCATTTCCATCGTTCAAAAATCCTCAACTGATAGTGGCAAAGCCGGTAAAACATGGAAAAATTGTCTGTTTTAAAGGCTTTGTCTGTTTTTTTTGTGAAAATATCTTATAATTTACTTCGTTTTGGAGTGAATACCAATCGAAAATGGTGTATATTGAAAGAAAATTGCATTTTTTTTACATCCGGAAAGCAAAAATGGCTCAAAAAATCATTATGATACTCGGTCCCACCGCATGCGGCAAAACAAAATTCGGTGTTTCTCTCACTGCGCGTCTCAATGGTGAAATCATCAGCGCAGACTCGCGCCAGGTCTATAGAGGACTCGATATCGGTACAGGAAAAGACCTCTCCGAATATACCCTGCCCGATGGAACGGTTCTTCCATTTCACCTTATCGACTGCGTGGACCCGGACCGGGAATACTCACTTGCCGATTTTCTCACAGATGCCTCCCGTGCCATTGATGATATTTCAGAACGGGGAAAAGTCCCAGTCATTGTGGGCGGTACGGCTCTTTATCTGCACGGCTTGCTATCCTCGTATCAACTGCGCGGCGGCGCCCCCGATTCAGAAAAACGCGCTGAATTGCGCAATATGAACACGGAACAGCTGCGGAACCTTCTGATCCGGCTCAACCCCGACAGCATCATACCCGCGAAAGAACCGGAAAACCGCATCCGTCTCATCCGCGCTATCGAACTTGCGCAAGGCGGAGATACGCTCCATGCAAAAGAACCCGTCCTGCCGACTGACCGCAAATATCTCATTTTCGGAGTTTACCGTACCAGAGAGGATGTCCGCTCCCGCATTGAAATGCGTCTCCGCCAGCGTATTGAGGAGGAAAACATGCTTGATGAATCCATCCGGCTCCACAACGAAGGGATGTCCTGGGAACGCATGGAATTTCTGGGTCTGGAATACCGGTACATGGCATTGTACCAGCAGGGTAAAATCTCTTACGATGAAATGTTCCAGTCACTCCTCAACAAAATCCGGCAGTTCGCTAAACGTCAGGATTCCTGGTTCCGGAAAATGGAAAATGACGGCTTCCCGATCTACTGGATTCCGCCGGAAGAAACAGACCGGGCGGTAACAATGGCAAAACAGTTTCTTGCCGGGGAAACATTGCCGCCACCGGTCATCCGCCTGACCGGAATCAAATATGGCAGGAGTTCGGACTGAACATCGAATACCGGTTGAAAACAGAGGAAGACGGTTCCCCCCGGAAAAAAATGAACGTTAATTTGCCGTTTTTACTTCGATTTTCCGGTCGCAATGTTCAACGCCGGACGGACGGTGCGCTATCATGAGAATTGTGATTTTCCCTTTCAGTGCATCCAAAGCTGCCAGGAAATCCCTTTCCGTGCGGCTGTCCAAAGCACTGGTTGCTTCATCCAGTATCAGCAGGGAGGGGTTGCGATACAAGGCACGGGCGATAGCGATTCTCTGACGCTGCCCCCCGGAAAAACGGTCACCGCCCTCCTCCGCAATGGTACGGGTTCCCTCCGGCAAACTTTGTATAAAATCCCACATCTGGGCGATTTTCAGACATTCTTCGACACGATTATCATCGATTTCCGGCTCGGGAAC
>CALCCZ010000248.1 GCA_937900075.1 uncultured Lentisphaeria bacterium | reverse complement strand
AAAAAAGAATCGTGATGATAGGATTGATATTAGAAATATTGAAAAAAGTGTTGATGAAGAATCAGCAAAAGATTTAATTGAATCGATAAAAAAACTATTTACTAATCATGTCAGCATGAAACAAGAAGAATTTGATACTAAAAAAGCAGAACTTCTCAAATAATTAAGATAAATTCGTAGCATAGTAATATTTTCTAAAGAAACTGTGTTGCGTTTTATTATCCTACTATGATATTATCATTTAGCAAACTTACTTTGGGCGACATCAAGGGACTTACTGTTGACACCGAAGGAGAAACCGCCTATTTGAAAATTCAGACCGGTGTAATCGAGGATTCTGAAAAACCCGGCGAAATTCTGGAAGTTCGTGGAGACGGCGTAGTTGTCGCCACAAGTGTCGTTGGAAATGTAGATGTCGAGGGCAGTCTTGCCGTTTCGGGCAATATCGGCGGAGACACGGAATATACCGTGGAAAGCATTATCGTCAGCAAAGATTTGACCGTTGGCGGTAAAGTTCTGGATGCCAGTGCCTGCTTTACCGTCGGCAAGGATTTCAGCGTTGAAGACGATTTCGGCGGAAAAGATATTGATGTCGTAGGCAAGTTTACCGCCGGTACTTACAGCGGAACCGGATATATCACAGCCGATACAATGACTGTGATGAGCGGCGATGTCAAATTGAAAGATTACATCAATCTTTCCGGAGGGGGGAATTCCAAGGCAGAAAACATTACTGCGGATGTTACTTCCGGTACCTGGACAGAAAAAGCCATTCGCGTGGCAGGCGAGCTACAGGTGGATTCTCTGAACATCAAACTGAATAATAGCGTTACTTTTAAATTGGGTGACACGGACGCAGGTCTTGTTAAAATCAACGAATCTTTCAAATTCACGGGTAAAGGTACAGTTGAAGTTTCTGCCAAACAGGCAAAAGAACTGTACAAGGCCATCGGTAGGGGAGCGTCAACAATTGATGCAAATGTGACAATTTCCATTGTCAGGGGTGAATTAACCCAGGAGGAATATGATAAATACTACAAAGCTTTCGGTGGCATAAAGGGCGGTGAAGATATTGTCCTGAGTGATGTGGATATTTCCAAGGTGGATCCGGCAGACCTGAAAGATTTCAAAGGCACGATCAAGGGAAATTCTTCCAAAAACGAAAAACTGGTCGTACCCAAAGATGGTGGCTTCGAAGCTAAGGATGCCACAATCAATATGATGAGCGGCAGCAATACCGTTGAAGTCGGACAGGACTCGACATTGAATCTCGGCGCCCTTGCCAATGTCACAAACTTGACATTGAAAGCCGGCAAGACCGGTGAAACCACGATGAAAATCACGGAAGGTGTGACCACGTCCGCCGGAACAGGAAAAATTACAGTCGGAAACAATGCAAAAGTAACGATTGGATGCAATGCCGATGGTGTTGCAATCGGTAAATCCGACTTGGGCGGCACGAATGCTTTGAGTTTCGGCAATAACGTTGATGCGACTATCAGTGGCGACATCACGGATATTACCTCTATGAGTATCGGCAATGACTCACCAAATTTCGAGATCGCAGGTGCCATCACCGGACAGAACTCCGCAAATAAACTGACCATCGGTAAAAATAATACAAACGTTAAGATCGGCGGAGGTGTTGATCTCGGCGGTGGTTCCAACACCGTCAGTGTAGGTGCCACTTCTACCGTAGAAATCGGCGGTGATATGAAGGGTGCTGCAACATTCTCCATGGCGAACGGAACTGACGATGAAGTCACTGAAGTAACCATCTCCGGCAATTATGAAGCGGCTTCAGTGAACAACAAACTGACCCTCGGCAAATTCAATAAGATAACAATTGAAGGCAATATTGACAATGGCGGACTTTCTTCCGGTACAGGAACGACAATCTCCGTCGGGTCATGTTCCTCATTTACCGTCGGTACGAACAATTCCGGCGGCGATGTTCAGGGGCTGGCAGGATTGACCTTAGCAGCCGACAAGGATGGTGTCGGAACAACATCTGCTACGATTTACGGCGATGTTACCGGTACTTCCGGAAAGAATACGGTCAGTGTCGGAGCATTCTCCCAACTGACGATTCATGGCGGTTTGGATTTGAAGGCAGGTGCAAATACGGTTACTGTGGCTGTCAATTCCACTATGACAGTCGGAACGGATGTCACCAAGGGTTCGCTGAAACATATCAGTACATTGACTCTGGCTGGCGGAAAGGGAGACGATGTTAAGGCAGAATTGAATGTGAAAGGCGATATCGTCGGAAACTCCGGCAAAACGACCTTTAATTTCGGCAATTATTCCAAGGTAACGGTCGGTGGCGGTATTTTGCCCTCTGAGGACGGCAGCACAATCAACTTGACTGTCGGCACCAACGCCGATGTCAACATTGGAGCGGGTAAAGGAGATTTGAACAGCATTGCGACACTGAAAGTCGCCAATGGCGCCAAACGCGGCACGGAACAATCAAATACACTCCTGAAAGCCGGTGCCGTTACCGGTACGTCTGCCAAAGATACGGTTTCGTTCGGCAACTACAATGAAATCACACTGGGCACCTTTGATTTGAGAGCCGGTGATGATGCTTTCTCCATTGGTGCGAACTCCGTGGTAAAAACCGGTTCCATCGACCTCGGAGAAGGAAAAAACACCTTTGCTTTAGGGGCCAGCAGTACATTGAATTGGGACGATAATTCCAGCGATTCTGCAGATCCGTCATCCGTCGGCGATTTGTCCGGCGTTTTCAAGCTGACTATGGCAAATGGCGGAAAAGCTACCGATAAGAGTCAGCTTTGGACAAAATTAGGTGTGTTTCGTATTGAGGGCACAGAATACGCGGATACCATTTCACTGGGCAGTTTCTGCTCCCTGTATGCGACAGGAGATATAGACTTGACACAGGGTGAGACCAAGGACAAAGAACAGAAGAACACTATGACCATTGGCGCCTCTTCCCATGTTAATGCAGGTAATATTACCGGCGTTACAAAGCTGGCTTTGACTGCGGGCAAATCCGATTTCGAAACAAAACTGACAGCCGGATACGTGACGGGAACCGATGCCTTTGCAGATACGTTCAGCGTCGGCAATTTCTGTGTAGTAGAATTAGATGGCCTTGATTTCGGTAATGATACCTCCCCAAAGAATGTTGATGCTCTGACCATCGGCGCAAACAGTGAAGTCACGATTACGGATTTGAATGTAGACTCTTTGGACAAACTGACCATCGGCAAAGGTTCTACATTGTACTTGGGCGCGGATTCCTACAGTGACTTGCAGACCAAAGAAGCAGATCTGAAAAAGAACAAATCTTCTTTCGTTCTTGGAGATAATGTAAAGAAGATCTGACCGGAATAGCGGCAAACAGAAACGGCGAAACGATACGGAAGTGTGTCGTTCCGCCGTTTTCCTTTTTGGATGCATATAAAATATTGTGCCCGGACACGCCCGAATGTACAAAATCGTCAGATAAAACGCAATATTTCCGGTTGAGGGAAATATTTTCCGCTTTAAAATACAAACTTTGGCTGTATATTAAACCGGACAAAAACCAGATGGGACAAAATTGTTATGACAGACATCATCATCAGCGGTGCCGCTGAACACAATCTGAAAAATATCGATGTTACCATTCCGCGTGATTCTCTGACTGTGATAACCGGTCTTTCGGGGTCTGGAAAATCTTCTCTTGCTTTTGATACTCTCTATGCCGAAGGACAGCGCCGCTATGTGGAAAGTCTTTCCGCATACGCCCGGCAATTTTTGGACCGCATGAACAAACCGAAAGTCCAGCACATTGAAGGTTTGTCGCCCGCGATTGCAATAGAGCAGAGAAGTGCCGGTTCCAATCCCCGTTCCACCGTTGCAACGGTTACGGAAATCTATGATTATCTCCGGCTTCTTTACGCCCATACCGGCACAGCGCACTGCCCCAAATGCGGCAAAATACTGGAAGCCCAGAGCGCACAATCCATCTGTGAGAAAATACAGCGTATTCCGGCAGGCGCGGCCATGATGATTCTGGCACCGTATATAGATGGAAAAAAGGGCGAACACAGAGATGTTATAGAAACCATCCGCCGCGATGGCTTTGTGCGGGCAAGAATTGATGGACAGGTATTTTCTTTAGACGATGAAATTGAACCGCTGGCAAAGACAAAACGCCATACAATCGAAGCCGTTGTGGACCGCTTGGTAACGGGTAAAATAGATTCTTCCCGATTGAACGATTCCGTGGAAACTGCATTGAAAAAAGGCGGCGGCACTCTGATTGTGATGGTGGAGGATGTCAGCAATCCGCACAACAGTTCCCGTACACGGAAATGGAAAGAAGAACGCATCAGTGAACATCTGTGCTGCGAGGTTTGCGGCATATCGTTTTCAAAACCGGAACCGCGGAATTTTTCATTCAACAGTCCATACGGGGCATGTCCCGTATGCAACGGCATTGGCTCAGAACTGGTAATGGACGCCGGTAAAGTCATTCCCGACCCTACCCTGAGCCTGAGTAAAGGCGCAATTCCCGCCTGGCGGAGAGGACCGCGCCGTCTGATTATCTATTACAATCATATTCTGAAGAGTCTGGCGGAACATTTTCAGATACCGAAAATGCTGGATATTCCCTGGCAGAACCTGCCGGAAGATGTCCGGAACCAGATTCTTTACGGTACTGGCGAAAACCCGGTGGATTTCAGTTTCTGGATGCGCGGAAAAAAATTCAATGTCACAAAACCCTTTGAAGGAGTTCTGGCAAATCTCCATCGCCGGCAGCAGGAGTCCGAGTCGGATTCCGTACGCGACCGGCTGGCGGAACTGACCGTCCGGAGAGTCTGCCCGGAATGTCACGGGAAACGGCTTAAGCCGGAAAGTCTTGCGGTTGAAGTAGGTGGAAAGTCGATTTGGGATTTCAACGCTTTACCCGTAGAGAAGGCACTGGATTTTCTGTCGGAACTGCATCTGGACGGGGAAAAATCGAAAATAGCCCATGATATTCTGAAAGAAATCAACAACCGTCTGCGTTTTCTGAAAGATGTCGGACTGGGGTATCTGACCTTGAATCGGGAGTCGGGTACTTTGTCCGGCGGCGAAGCCCAGCGTATCCGTCTGGCAACACAGCTGGGCTGCCGGCTGGTAGGCGTACTTTATATTTTAGATGAACCCAGTATCGGGCTGCATCAGCGGGACAATGACAAATTGCTGAATACCCTGAAGCAACTGCGTGATCTCGGCAATACTGTAGTTGTAGTGGAACATGATATCGATACGATTCTGGCTGCCGACTACGTCATTGACCTCGGTCCCGCAGCCGGAGTAAACGGAGGTGAAATCGTTGCTGCCGCAAAACCGGACGATTTGTCGCGTTTTCCACGTTCCCTGACAGCAAAATTTCTTTCCGGTGAACTGCAAATTCATGTTCCTGAAACACGCTTTCCGGGGAATGGAAACTTTTTACGGATTCTGGGAGCACGGCACAATAATCTGAAAAACATCAATGTTTCCATACCGTTGGGAACTTTTACCTGTGTCACCGGTGTCTCCGGGTCCGGGAAATCATCCTTGATAAACGGTATTCTGAAACGCGTCCTCCAACGTGAAATCAATGGAATTGAAAGCGAGGATGAACCCGGCCTCCACAATGCCGTCGAGGGCCTGGAATACATTGATAAGGCAATCGTCATTGACCAAAGCCCGATTGGCCGCACACCGCGTTCCAATCCCGCTACCTATACCGAAATGTTCAATACCATCCGGAAGTTGTTTGCCGAAACACCGGAAGCAAAAATGCGCGGGTTCGACCAGGGCCGCTTCAGTTTCAATGTCAAAGGCGGACGTTGTGAGGAATGTCAGGGAGACGGTATCAAAAAAATAGAAATGCAGTTTCTCCCGGATGTATATGTGGAATGCGCAACCTGTCACGGCAAACGTTTCAATCACGAAACACTGAGCATCCTGTATAAGAAAAAAAATATCGATGATGTTTTGAATATGACCGTAGATGAGGCTTGCACATTCTTTGAACCCATTCTTCCGGTTTACCGTAAACTCAAAACGCTCCGCGATGTCGGACTGGGATATATTACCCTGGGACAGCCGGCTACTACACTCTCCGGAGGAGAAGCTCAACGGGTGAAATTAGCCGCGGAACTCGCAAAAGTTCCACGTGGTCATACTATTTATATTTTAGACGAACCGACAACCGGACTCCACGTCGCGGATATCAAACAACTGCTGGATGTGCTGATTAAACTCCGGAACAAAGGCAATACCGTTCTCGTCATCGAACATAATCTGGATGTCATCAAAATGGCGGATCACATTATCGATTTGGGACCCGAAGGCGGTGACAATGGCGGAACTGTAGTAGCACAAGGAACTCCGGAAGACGTCGCAATGGTCCCGGAATCCCATACCGGACGTTACCTGAAACGCATGCTCGGACAGAAAATACAGGATTTGTAAGTTATCATAAATGACGATTGCAACTTAAACATATAAAACATGTTACAAAAATGACGGAATTTTGACGACACTATGACGAAACAGATTAAACACATCGTTTTCTGCGTCCTGACATGCCTGTCCGCTTTTCTTTTCATTGCCTGTCGCCATTCCAATCCCTGCAGAGTGCCGGATCTGTCCCGAATCCCTGCCGCACCTGCAGCCCCGACAGTAATTTATATGCCGGGATTCCGTTTTCATCAGGGGATATTGGCGAAGCCGGTCATGACAATGAATCGCCGCGGAGAAGAAATCACTTGGCTGAAGCGCGCGTTTCCCGGGTCGCGGATCATCTACTTGGACTGGGTCAACGATGTTCCGTGGGAATTGGCGAACAATAATGCCGAAAATGTGGTGGAGGAACTCGTCAAGACTCTGCTTTCCCTGCCAAAAGGGAAACGGGAAAACATTATTTTTGCAGGACATTCTTTAGGGGGACGTTCCGTTGTGGAAGTGCTTTCCTACCTTCATAAACACGGCGCAAAAATCAAACGAGGAATCTTGCTTGCTGCAGCCATAACCGTGTGGGACCCACATCTGAAAAATGCCGTACAAGCGTCTGTAGAGCCGGTTATCAACGTTTATTGTCCGGAAGACGGGGTTTTAAGAATGTTTTTTGGAATTTCTGAAAAAGGATCCGCACTCGGCGCATCCGGTGTTGCCATTCCGGAAATCACCGGTAAAATGCTGCAATACCGCGTGGCGCCGCATTTTACCGGCGGAAGAATGCTTGCCCGTGAAAAATGGTTCAATAATCACTGGAGCACTTTTTACCTGGAAGTGCTCCCGGATATAATAACCGGAAAAAGACTGCCACAACCCCCGTCCTATCCGTTTGACGGAGAAATCGGAAATCTCCATCCCGAAGAAGGACAGGTCCTGCATTTCCTCCCGGAAACGGGTAAACAAACGGTCTGGCAGGATGAAAAACGTGTTTCCGGCTGGCGTTTTCAGCGCAATCTTCTCCGGAAAGACTATTACCGGATACTGGACCCCTGGGATATGATGCACTTTTCCGGAAAGATGAAGGAAACGGAAAAGAAATTCGACAGCATTATAAAAAAATTGGTTGCTAAAGAGAAGAAAATTTCACCGGAAAAATAAACCGGGCAGTGGTTAGTGGATAGTAGAGGGTGAAACATTCCAGGGCGCATTCGTGATTGTGCAAGGCGGAATGAAAAATAAGACCTATAGGACCTATAAGACCTATTGTTTTTGTAGAACTTATAAGGCGTATTCGTGGTTCAACAATCGTTTGAGCAAACACGATGGATATCGGCATTTTCAACGAAAGCAGCCCCAACGGGGCGGTACGATGATAGCCAGGGGTGGAGCCAGGGGGTGGAACACACCATGGCGTAACCCTGGTTGACGATAATCAAAACCTCTTGAGCCCCCACGGGGCGGCATGAACCATTCACGGAGGAAGCCCGCCTCAAGCGGGCGCATCTCCGTGCACAACGTTCGCATAAGGTCAATCCCCACCCCGCCTTGCACAATCATGCAAAACATAATTTACAGGCCGGAAGCCTGTTCTACACAATCCACTATCCACTCATGTTTTTTAAAACATGACCTTGAAAAATTGCAAAAACAGTGGTAAATTACTGACAATGAAATAAAACAATCCAGAATATTTTAAGGAGTTTGGCGTATGGATCATCAATTTGAGTATTCCTGCCGCAGTCTTACGGAAGAAATCGGCAAAGCCCCGAAGGATTTTACGAAAGCGGATATTATCCAGTACATCCGTGACAATGGTATTCGCAACATCAATTTCCAGTATCCCGCCGGAGACGGTCGTCTCAAAACACTGAATTTTGTCATCAACAATGCATCCTATCTGGAAGAAATCCTGACCTGCGGAGAACGCGTTGACGGATCCAGTCTTTTCCCGTTCATTGAAGCAAGCAGCAGTGATTTGTATGTAGTTCCCCGGTTCTGCACGGCATATATGGATCCCTTCAATGAAATTCCTACCTTGAACCTGCTTTGCCATTATTTTGATAAAGACGGCAATCCGCTGGAAAGTGCTCCCGAATACACATTGAAAAAAGCCTGTGATGCGTTCCGGAAAACAACAGGTATGGAGTTCCAGGCTATGGGTGAACTGGAATACTATGTCATCGCACCCGATACCGGTTCTTTCCCCGCCGTTGACCAGAAGGGATATCACGAGTCTGCACCCTACGCGAAATTCGGTGAGTTCCGTCAGGAATGCATGAATATGATTGCCGCAGCGGGCGGTCAGATCAAATATGGTCATTCGGAAGTCGGGAATTTTACATTGGGCGGCAAAATCTACGAACAGAACGAAATTGAATTCCTGCCCGTTAATGCGGAAGAAGCGGCAGAACAGTTGCTGCTGGCGAAATGGATTATCCGCAATCTGGCGAATCAGTACGGATATGACATCACTTTCGCACCCAAAATCACAATCGGGAAAGCCGGCAGCGGAATGCATATCCATTTCCGGTTGATGAAAGACGGGAAAAATCAGATGCTCAAGGGCAACGTTCTCTCCGATGATGCCAAACGCGCGATTGCCGGCATGATGACTCTGGCTCCTTCCATCACCGCTTTCGGAAATACCAATCCCACTTCCTATTTCCGTCTGGTCCCGCATCAGGAAGCTCCGACCAATGTCTGCTGGGGCGACAGAAACCGCTCCGTACTGGTTCGCGTACCCTTAGGATGGACGAGTTCCAAGGACCTCTGTTCTCAGGCGAATCCGCTGGAAAAACCCGGTACCTTCGATACCAAACAGAAACAGACGGTAGAAATGCGTTCCCCGGATGGTTCCGCCAATATCCATCTGCTGCTTGCCGGTCTGGCAGTTGCCGCACGAACCGGTTTTGAAATGGAAAATGCTCTGGAAACGGCAGAAAAGACCTACGTCAATGTAAATATCCATAAGGATGAAAACAAGAGTCTGCTGGACTCCCTTTCCACATTGCCTGACAGCTGTGCCGCCAGCGCGGATTGTCTGGAAAAACAGCGCGCTTTCTACGAGAAAGAAGCCGTTTTCAGTCCTGCTATGCTCAATGGTATTATTGCCGGTCTGCGCAAGTTCAATGACAGAACGCTCCGTGCTGACATCGGTACCGATACGGAAAAAATACTGGATCTGGTTCATACCTATTTCCACTGCGGATAATCGCTTGCGGGGATATACAACAAAAAAAGGGAGAAGAAACCGGAGAGCTTATTATGCCGTTCCTGTCCGTCATTGTACCCGTTTATAACGTAGAAGCCTACCTGAAAGAGTGTTTGGATTCCGTTATCTTCCAGACATTCAAGGATATTGAAATTCTTTGTGTAGATGACGGATCTACCGATGGTTGTCCGGAAATTCTGCGGCAATATGCGGAACATGACAGCCGGATCAGGATCATCAGTAAAACAAACGGCGGTCTGTCGTCTGCAAGAAATACCGGTATTGACCATGCTCGCGGAAAGTACCTGTATTTTCTTGACAGCGATGATCTGATAACGGAAAACAGTCTGGAAATCATATCTTCCTGTCTGTCCCGGGAACCGGTGGATATTTTAGAGTTCTGCCGCAAGGTTTTCTACGAACCCGGTCTTCCGTTGGATCCCTTTGAAGAGAAAAGTTTCCGGAACGGAACCTATCCGGAAATACTGACCGGAGAGGAAATGTTCGTACGGCTCTCCCGCAACAGAGACTATACCTGCATGGTACCGACTCGGGTCTGGTCCGCTGAGTTCTTCCGGCAGAATCATTTCCGTTTTCATGAAGGTGTTATACACGAGGACGAGGCTTTTACCCTTTGCAGTACCCTTGCGGCAAAGAGGTATCGCCGCATTCCGGATATCTGCTATTCCCGGCGCGTAAGAGCCAATTCCATCATGACCGGCTCGAAAGCTGCAAAAAGTATCGCCGGCTGCCTGACAGCACACGAAGATATTTCCGTTTTTCTGCAGGACAGAACCACGCGCGGATTACCCGGATTATCACAGGATGCCATGGATTATGTTTTCCGCTGTCAGGCTTCTCTTCTGCTTTCGGTCCGGACTCGTCTCGATGTGCTTTCTCCGAAAGAAAAAAAAGAACTTATGACCTCGTTCGGATATAATCTGGAGTCCCGCATAAAGGAAGCCGAAACCTATCTGCAGCGAGCGGAGGCGGAAGACGAACGGAAAGCCCGGGGACTTGCCGGAAAACTGCTTTCGCCTTTCCGCTGCATTTATGAAAATGGTCCGTTCTATACTTTGAAGAAAGTTTTACAGCGTTTTCGCCGCAAATAAGATCCGGACAGCTTCACTCTTTTCCGACCAGATTTTCCAGCGGCTGATTATCGCGGTAACGTTTGAATTCTTCAATTTCCACGTCTGCCATACGCAGAACTTCATCATTCATGGAACCGGCAATGTGGGGCGACAAATGAACATTCGGCAATGTGTACAGTTCCGAGCCGGGAACCGGCGGTTCTGGCCAGGTCACATCCAGTAAAGCCGTCAAATCCGGACGTTTCTTCAATGCTGCGATCATTTCCGGCTCATTTACCTGTCTGCCGCGTCCGGTGTTGATAAATACGGCATTGGGAGGCATGGACTCAAACATGGCTCCGGTAAATACCCCGATATTGTCATCCCGGTTCGGCAAATGGTTGCTGACTACTTGAGCGGTCCGGAAAGCTTCTTCCAGTGAAACGGTCCGGTTTTCTTTACGGGAGGGAACAACAATAACTTTCACATCTACGGATTCCAGCATTTTCCGGATACGGGTGGAAATCGCTCCGGCACCGATCAAAGCCACGGTTGCTCCGTATGCACCGCGTCCCACCGGCATTTCGTACCATTGTTTTTTTTGTCTGACCGCAGAAGAGACGGCAAAATAATTTTTCAAACTGAGCAGGATTTGCGCGAAGGCAAATTCCGCCACCGGGATAGCATTGGCTTTCCAGGCGGAAGAGATCAAAATACCGCGATTCAGAAACGGAGTTTTGAACGGATCGGTCGTTCCAGCAGCATAGAATACGGCTTTCAGTGCCGGCAGAGAATCCAGCTGGTCCTCCGTAAGTGCCGGCATTCCCCAAGTGGAAAACAGGACTTCTGTATCCGAAAAGGAGCCGGAAGAGACATTTTCCGAAGTCAGGATTTCCGGATTCATATCGGTCAGTGCAGCGAGAACATTCAAACGATCGGGTCCGTAAACATAATTAAGAGTTTCTACCCGTTCACAAGCAAGAGCAGCTTTGATTTTTGACATTTTTCAATCCTTTCCATTCCATTCGGCAAGCCACCGTTTCAATTCTTCCGCATCACGCAGAAATTGTTCGGGACTGTCGTCTTTTACAAATTCCAGAATACAGGCGCCGCTTCCGTGTCCGGCAGTCAGAAAAGCCTGCAAATATTGTTTCCAGATTTCTGCACCTTGTTCCAGCGGGTAACGTTCCGTCCAGCTTTTCCAGTGAAACACATGCAGATTGGAAACCCGATCGGCGATTTCCCGAAGATTCTGAAGATTTTCTTCCTCTGTACAAACATTGTCCGGCTGAAAATAAGTATAAAAGTTCTCAAGCGGAACAGCGTCCAAGAGACGCCGGGTAGAATGTATCGTGGATGTTGCCGTGTTATGATGATATTCTGTGGAAACAGTCAGCCCATACGCTCCGGCAGCAGCAGTGAATACGGAAATCGCTTCGGCTGTCTGCCGGAATCCCGCATCATCCAAAACGGAAGCATCCTTATCACCCGCCCAGATACGGACATTCGGTGCCCCCAGCGCAACTGCCGTTTCCAAAACGATTTCACCTTCAGCCGGCATATTGACCGGAGGGCGGAAATAACTGCCGTAGGACAGAACTTCCAGACCTGCATCCTTTGTCATCTCCGCAATCTTTTTCGCTTTTGCAAGCTCTCCGGGTTTTACATGAATATCAGCGCCCCATTCAATACCGTCCAGACCCGCATCCCGGGTCAAGCGGATAATCTCCTCCGGCGGAAGCTGCCGGAATGTTACGCTGGTAAGACCGCTTTTCAAAATCATATTTTCACCTCATCTGAATAAAAACTGTATGATAAGATATCATCAGAACAGGAAAAAGCAAGATTTCTGCCGGGATATCATGTCTTTTTCGCCTTAATTGTGCATGATTAACAGGGAAGTTGAACTTCGAAACAATCTCCGGCAATATGTTTTTCAATAGTTATGTCCGGCAGCTGTTCACGTAAAAATTCAATGGCGTAGTCTCCTGTACAGTGCAAGGGGAAAAGATGTTTTATCCGGGTCCCTTGCAGAAAATCCGCAGTTTTATGCAAACGCGGCATATCGGCATGAAGCAGATGCAGACCGCCGATGACCGCACGGACAGGGATATCCGGACGCTGTTTTTCGCAGTAGAGGACCGTATTGATCAGACCTGCATGACAGCAGCCCAGGACGAGAACACCATTGGAAAAAAGCAATGCAGTCTCGTCTTCCAGTATATCGGGAATATTTTTCTCTGCGTCAAGCAGAAAATTACCGCCGCAATCTTCATCGCTTTCTCTCGGAATAGGACCGGTAAAAAACACTTCCGGTAAAATTTCCGTAAAACGGTTGATTTCTTTTCCCTTGCATTGTTTCAGCAGAGCAATGCTTTCCCGGGACATCCCCAGAGAATGCAGACTCCCGTCCGCATGGCGGCTGAAACGTGCTTTCCCGATTCCGGGAGCAAAAAACACCGTCTGAAACGTCTGCAGATACGGTACTCCGCCCGTATGGTCATTATGACCATGTGACAGGACGGCAAAGTCGGGCATTTTCTGTTTGAACAGCGGGAAATTGACGGAAAAAGCCCTCCCTGCCCCGGTATCAAAGAGAATGCTTGTGCCGGAATATTCTAAAAGCAGAGAAAGACCGTGTTCAGCTAGGAACGGCGGTTTTGCCTGATTTTCAACGATGACCCGGATTTTCAAATTCATTCAGAGAGGTTGTCCTCTATCATTTTCAGAACGCATTCAGCTGCATCGGGATGAGCAAGCGTTTTGTTTTTCAGTCCGGCAGCTACGATATCGTCACGGTTTTTCATCCAGCGTGAAAGAGTCTGGGAAATGAACTCTTTTGTACAGTCGGAATCCAGAACGATTTCAGCGCCGCGCGCGGAAGCAAGCCATGCGGCATTGTCATTCTGATGCAGTTCCGCAGCGTGCGGATAAGGCACCAGGAGGGCATATTTCCCGAAAAGAGCCAGTTCGGAAACAGTACTGCCGCCTGCGCGTGAAATTACAAAATCGGCGGCGGCATACAATACGCCGATGTCTTCGTACGATTCCATTACCAGAGTTTTATTCGGCAGCCCGACATAACAGGCATCCGCTTCCGCTTTTTTACCGGGCCCCGGCAGATGAATGATTTGCAGTTCGCCCGAGTTCGGGTCATTCCGGTCCAAAGCAATATTGCGGTTGATGTTTTCCGCCCCGAGGGAGCCGCCGAAAACCAGTAAAGTCGGTTTATCCGGACTGAATGTTGTCTGAAAACGCTGATTGATGATTGCTATGGCTTCCGCTTTGGTCAGTTTGGACTGGAGCAAAGCTTCCCGCAAGGGAAAACCGGTCAGAACCGCCTTGCATTTCACACGATCCGCATTGACAGACGGGAAAGAAAATGCAAAAGCCCTCGCCCATCGGCTCATAAACAGGTTGGATTTGCCTAAACGCGCGTTGCCGTCGTGCAGAAAAAAAGGCAGGAATCGGACAGCAGCCGCCAGAAAAGGCGGAATAGATGTATAACTGCCCATGGATAGAAGTGCCTGTGGACGGAATGTCCGCAGAATATGTACAGCCTGAAAGAATCCTAAAATGGTATTCCAGATGAATTTCAAAAGAACAACCGGATTTTTTCCAAGCGGAACCGCACAGATCTTATAGGCTTTGATACCGCAGGATTCCGCTATCTTCATCTGCTTCTCTGCATGCTTGCCGCCTAAAAGTAAAACCGCCTCACCACCGACACGTTGAAGCGCCTGCGCAACACTTAAGCCCGGATTGAAATGTCCGCCTGTTCCGCCGCAGGTGACAGCCAGTCTTTGCAATTGAATCATTTTGCATTTTCCTTTTCTTGTTGTTTGCGGGGAAAGAATTTATCCCTCAGTTTCATCAGCCATTCCCAACATTCATCCGCGTATTGAGGACGAATGGCATCTGCAGCCACACTTGCAATGAATCCCACGGCGGTAAAACAAGTAATCAGAGTACTTCCGCCATAACTGATGAATGGTGCGGGCATTCCCTTAGTTGGAAATTGACCGCAGATGACACCGATATTGACAATTGACTGAAAAACGATAAAAGTGGTCATTCCGAAAGCGATAAACATTCCCAGCCGGGTTCTGGCAAATATGGCAATCATATAACCGAAGAAGGCAAGTAAAATATAAAACAGGATAACCATCAAAATAAACCAGAATCCCATCTCCTCGCCGGTAATGGACAAAATAAAGTCCGTATGAGCTTCCGGCAGATACATCAGTTTCATTCGGCTTTGTGCCATGCCAAGCCCATCCCAGCCCCCGGACCCCAGTGCCAATTGAGAAAGCCATAACTGGTACCCCTCTTTATCTGCGTACAGTTCCGGATTCTGGTAGGCAACAATCCGGGCAATACGGTATGGGGTCAGAAGCCCGATTTCTTTCAGAAAATCCAGTACCGGCTGGTATCTCAGTGAATATATTATGGGTGTCAGAAAAGCCACAATGGACAGACTTACTTTTATCGGACAATACATCAGAAACATAAGGGTCAGCGTTGTTGCCAGCAATAGAGTGGTTCCCAGATCTTTCCCTGAAAGCACAAGTCCAATGGGAAACGCAAGCATAAGCATCGGAACAAGCACCTTTTTCAACACGTTCTTATTGAAAAACCCTTTCGGCCAAAAAGTTATTTCATTCAGCCAACGTGCCGCAAATAAAACCAGGACAACTTTGGCAAATTCTGACGGCTGTATCCTTATCGGTCCAAGGGATATCCAGCGGTATGCTCCTTTTACCGCATGCCTCATTATCGTAATCGGCAGAAGAAGCATGATAATCAATCCCAGGATGAGATATGTTGCGTATGGAATGATACGTTCATAACCAAGAAAAAAGATCGTAAAAGCAAGACCAAGGCCAAGCACGCCCCAGATGATCTGCTTGATGAAATAGGTCATTCCCGCAAGTGTATAGGATGTGGAATACAATGTCTGCAAACCGAAAAGATACAACAATACAACCAACGACAAAAAAGAAACAAGCCAGACACAGGATTGTGTCGTTGGTTTTTTTGGGGAAATATTCTGGCCCGGGATATTTCCGCTGAAGGTGTTCAACAAATTCTTGAATTCAGTTTGCATGTTTCTGTCTCCTTTTTTCTTTTGGGATCTCATACGGATGTCCGTTTCCGCACGCCCATTAACATAGCCCGTGTCATGTCATTTTTCAACCAGAAAAAAGACTGTTCCCCCCAAAAAAATCAGCAGATATCGTATATTCATGGTAATCGGACAGTGACTTTTTTCACATTTTCCCCATTCCGTTTCGCAAAATTACGAATATGTCCCTGCATTTTCCAACCGACCACTATCCACAGACCGATTCTGCCAAAAAAATGCGGGATATTTTTATCTTTTCAGTAATGAAAACTTGAAAAAGAAAAAGGAAACACGTATTTTACAAATGGGATGTTGTCACGAAAATTCAAACGATAACAACCGTCTTCTTCGCCCCAGGCGTATCATCAGATATTGTCATATAACTAATAGCGAGCCTAATAGCGAGCAGGAGGATTGACTTATGAAGAAAATTCTGTTTTTTATGCTGACAGCTACGGCTGTTGTCCTGGTCGGTTGTCAAAATCGTTATACAGAGAAAAACATTCACGAGACCAAAGCACTTTCCTCCGGTTTCACGAAAGAAAAAGGAAAACAGGAATACAGAAAGAACCCCGTAAAAGCGAATACGGTAAAAAAAATTGCCGATTACCTGTATGAATATGAAGCGAACAACTATGGTACGGAGGCACCTGCAAAACTCTTGACGAATGCTCATTACGCGACGTTCGGCTGCAGCGCGGTCAGAAACGGGAATTTCTATGGGAGAAATCTTGACCTCAGTATCAGTGAAAACTGTGAATTCGTGATAAGGACCAAAGCCACGGCATCACGCAAACATGCTTCCATCGGTGTGGCAAATACATGTTTCTCAATTCTTACGAATGACATGGTCAAGGCCGGACTTGGCGAGGAACAGCTTCGTTTTATTCCATGGATGATGATGGATGGCATCAATGACGCCGGACTGGTATGCAACATCAATGTTGTGAATATGGAAGATATTGATGCAAACAAACGCAAACAGACCACTCCGGGGAAACCGCAGATTATGGTGATGTATCTCGTCCGCGCCCTTCTTGACAATTGCGGAAGCGTCGCAGAGGCGAAAGAGTTTATCCGCAATCATGACATAACCCCTATTCCCAAAGGATTGGGTGGCGGCTGGGATGGTCATATCATGATTGCAGACCCGCAAAATACAGTGATTGTCGAGTTTACAGGCGAAAAAGACACGGGAGTCAAGTTCACGGATGCAAAAATCATGACAAACTTCTACAATTACCAATATACCGCCACGGGAAAATATCCTCCAAATGGATGCGGCACTGAAAGATACGATATTCTCAAAGCCAACTACGCCGGCAGCAATACGATGCAGGGAATGTGGGAGCTTATGAAAAAGGTGCAATATACTCAGGCGTACAAACTCTCAACGAACCCGTTCTGGTATTCCGAACACATTGACGTCATTCCGCAAAGCAATATTTTATGGACAAAAGAACAGCTTCTGGCAAACAGCAAGATCCGGAAGATGATTGCGGCGTATAAAGTCTATGAAGAAACCGGCAAGTATAACCTTGAAGACGGCTTGTGGTTTACCTCGCATAACAGCACCTATGATATAGCGAACAGGACCCTTTGGGTAACGATTCGTGAGAAATATGAATCACATTACGAATTCAAACTGAAATAATGAGGGTAAAAAAAATGGTGGGCGTAGTAGAACTCGAATCTACGACCTCCACGATGTCAACGTGGCGCTCTAACCAACTGAGCTATACGCCCACAAGAATTGTGGTACACCTTTCAATATACACCGAAAGAAAGAAAAGTCAAGACCATTTCTGAATTTTTTTCGTATTTATCCGGAATTTTGGGGGGATCGGTCAGTGATTGGGGGATTAGAAGAGAAGGATTTTGGGAAAACATGAAACTCTCAAGAAACACGAAAAAATATTTTTTCACGCAGGATATGGACTGCTCCCGTTGAAAAATCAAGATAAACGGTGTAAATTATATTACACAAAAATGAAAACCCCAATGCTGACGCCGAACACCTACTAAACGCAGTTTGTCGGTCCCCACTGAAAAACCGCGCCGGTGTTTATCAGGCATACAGCATTGGAGCCTCTATTTTTTATTACCCGTATTTTGGAAATATTCTTACATATTCCGGCTGTGAAAAATAAAAAAACAGGAAAATCTGTATGTTGAGACTGCGTTGTGAACACCTGAAAGAATGCACCGTGAACTCTTCCGTCAAGTTGGAACGTGCGGAAGAAAACCATCTGTTCAAAGTCATGCGTGCCAAGCCCGGCAACGAAATTGAATTACTGGACGGAAAAGGGGAGCGCGGAATTGCGGTAATCGGACGTGAAAGAGAAATTATTCTGCGTTCCCGTCACACGGAATCCTTTCCCGGCAGACGTATTCATCTTTATATTGCACCGCCGCGCCGTCAGAAAATGGACCAGCTGCTGCATGCGGCTGCGGAGCTGGGTGTATACCGGATTGTGCCGGTTCTCTGCGAGTATTCTGTTGCGGAACCTGATGCGGATTCCGTGGAACGCTGGAACATGGTCATGTTTGAATCCTGCAAGCAATCCGGCAATGTATATCTTCCGCAAATAGAAACACCGGTCCCGTTTGAAAAAGCAATCGTTGATTCCGCAGAAAAATGCGATTTGGTTTTTACCGGTTCGCCTTATGCGGATAAAACCGACTTACAGAATTTACCCGGCGAAATCGGTTTTTTTGTTGGTCCGGAAGGTGGTTTTTCTGCTCAGGAAACAGCTGCAATGGAGAAAGCGGGTTTCCGGTTTCTGCGGATCGGACCATGGATTCTGCGTGTGGAAACCGCAGCCATTGCCGGAATCGCCTGTCTGCGGTAATCTTCTTTATTCCCGGATGATTTTATGGAATCGGTCAGTGATATGGTGTTCCCATACTCACTCCCGGTTGCTATCGGGCAGATTGCGGAATACGTCCCGGCATTTTCCATTCCACTGACCACTATCCACTGACCACTGACAGTTTTACAAACCCGGTTTGTGAATATCGAGCAGGAACTCGAAATCTTCGGTTGTCATGCCGCTGAACATGGCAGAAGAATCCTCTACTAACGCGCCGAACAATTCCTGTTTGGTCCGCTGCAGAGAAAGAACTTTTTCTTCCACGGTTCCGCGGACAAACAACTTGATGCACGAGACGTTTTTCGTTTGTCCGATACGATGGGCGCGATCCATTGCCTGGGCCTCGACAGCGGGATTCCACCAGGGGTCATACAAAATGACGGTATCGGCTGCCGTGAGGTTCAAACCGACGCCACCCGCCTTCAAACTGAGCAGGAAGACGGGAATATCCGGAGAATGATTGAAGGCATCGACATGTTCCATACGGTCCTTCGTGGAGCCGTCAAGATATTCACAACGGACACCGATTTCATCCAGATAATTACGGATTTTCTTCAACATGGATGTAAACTGGCTGAAAATGAGAATCTTGCGTCCGCTGTCAAGACATTCGGAAAGGACCTCGCACAAGAGTTCGAATTTAGCGGAAGAAACCGAATCACCGATATCGTCGGGCAAGAGAGAAGGATTGCAGCAGATCTGACGCAGCCGCAGGAGAGCGGTAAGCATTTCCATACCATTACCGCCATTATGAAGGTTCCGGCAATGTTCTCTTGCGGCTTCCTCGTAATTCCGGTACAGTTCGAGCTGGTCCGGTTCCATATCGCAGTAAAGTTCCTGTTCCTGTTTTTCGGGGAGTTCCAGACAGACATCCGCCTTTTTGCGTCTGAGGATAAGCGGAGCGATCATGCGTGAGAGTTCTTTTCCGAGTTCGCAATTTCTGTCAATTTCAGCGAAACGTTCCCGGAACGTGTTCAGTTTTCCTAAAAAACCGGGATGAAGGAAGTCGAAAATGCTCCACAGGTCCTCGGCGGAATTTTCCAGGGGAGTACCGGTAAGGACGAGTTTGTGTTCTGCGGAAATCATTTTACATGTCTGCGCATTAATGCTGGCAGGATTTTTGATATGCTGCGCTTCATCTAAAATCAAGTACTTGAAATGAAATCCCGACAATTGCTTCACATCGCGTTTCGCCAATGCATAGGAACAAATGCAGACATCGCATGTTTTAGCGGCTGTCCACAAGGGACCGCGGTTATGCCCGGCAATTTTCACGGTCCGCAATCCGGGGGCAAAACGGATAATTTCCCGCCACCAGTTATCCGTCAGACTGGTGGGCGCGATAACCAGTGCGGGCAAATTGTTTTCCGTATCCGCTGCCAGCAAAGCGATGCTTTGAATGGTTTTTCCCAACCCCATTTCATCTGCGAGGATCGGATTGCAATAACGCTGCGCCATGCCGAGCAGCCAGCAGACACCCGCTTTCTGATACGGACGCAGTTCGCCCGTAAAAACACCATTGGCAAAGATATCTTTCTCCGAAGGCTCCAATCGCAAAGTGTCAAAATCCACTTTCATACGCAAAAATTCCACCGGAACCGCTCCGGATATTCCGGCACCGGTCTCCGCCCAGGAGCATGCTGCCAAACGCGGGAGCCGCAGCATATCGCGTTCCGGAAAATCCGGGGAATCCGGCAGAGGTGCGGCAACCGTCCGGAAGGAAGCCGCCAGCAGGCGCAGAGCATGAGGGATTTTTACGAGTGTGCCCGGGACCGATGACGGAGTCATGAAAAATTCGTTTCTGCCCGCTGCGTCTGTCAATTCGCGCCACCGCACAGGCACACCGGCAGCCGTAAGAGACACGGCGATATCGAAAGTACTTTCCGTACTGGCAGCCACTTTGCAATCTATTTTCAGATTTCCGGAATCCCCGCACAGAGCCGCCAGATGAGAAGAAAGCAGACAGTCACGTTTTTCCCGCAACCAGCGGGGAACCACTTCATCCACAAACATTCCGATGGCTTCCCGGTCTCTTAATAAGAACATTCTTGTTCCGGATTTAATCTTGTCGTCCCCTGTCTGCTCCCGGAAACCGAAATTCAAAAGCTCACGTATGATTTCAAATTCGCCCTGCTCATCACGTCGGAGAAACGTTCCGTCGCACGAAATGAAACGTCCCTGATCGGCTTTGCATAACCGGTGTCCGTAATCAAACAGGACTTCCATTGCCAGACAACCGTCCGGCAGCAGGAAAGCATCGTAAAGTGTCTTAAACGAATGCTGACGCACCTTCACGCCACGGGATGCAATGATTTTCAAGGGGAGTTTATCCCGCATGGAATACAGCATTTTTGCTGTCTTCAAATCACAAGGTTGTATCGTTGTGCGGAGAAAATTCCGTAGCCATGAAACGTCGCACAAAGCGGGAATCCACCAGTATTCCCCCTGCATTCCCAGCCAGCAGCCGTTCCTGCCGGTAATCACTTTCACATCTTCCAGCGGCAGCGGCGCCCCTTCACAGACAATCGCGGACTTCAGAACATAGCCGCTTTGTGTACGCTCCAGGAGTAAGACCGGCGTTGCAGGATTGCTGTGCACGACTATTTTTTTCTTCAGACAGGTGAATTTTGAAAATCCGGCAAGGCAATGAAAAAATTCCGCGCACTGTTCCGAGTCCAGTGACAGAACATTTTCGGCATCCTGACGGCTGTTGACTGCCAGAAAACGTATGATTTGACGGTCCTGTAAAGGAAAATCTTCCAGTTTCAGTGCGACCGCCAGTTTCTTCTCAAAATAAAGCTGACGCAACTTGTTTGTCGTCGCACAATACGTTTTTGTTCCCGAACGCAGCGTGACCGTGAACTCCGCGCGTCCCCACAAGCCGGGCACATGGGGGAATTCATTTTCCGCATTGATTTCCACGGAAGCGGCATGCGGTTCCAGCAACTCGTTCAGCAAATGAGGTAAATCGGAAGAACGGAGACCGGAATATCGGGCGGGAATATCCGGAAGAATTTCCTCTCCCGTGTATTTGATGGTATATTTCGCATGATATAAAGCGGCAGCCATGGCATGGGGACAAAAGCCATGGAAGTCTCCATTGCAGCTGCATGTACCGGTAAACGGACCATTGGGAAAACCCCGTAATTCCGCCCGGGATATGAATCCGTCCGAATCACGGCAGATTGCGCGCAAAACTCCGGGTGAACTTTCGTGACAACACAAAACCTCACCGCCGCGTACAATCTGTTTCGCTTTCTTGAAGACCTCTTTCGATGCGGCTGCTATCAAATGCGCTTCAAAACTCTCGCTCATGCATTTACCTCATACATTTTTTTCAATGTGAAAATATATTAATATACACCAGAAGGACACCAATAGCAAGCAAAAATAAATTTTTCATAAAAATCGGCCCAGATATCCCATGTCTTTTTGCAATCTGTCCAATTTGTCCGGCAAACCTGTAAATTCTATAAGTCCTATTTTTCATTTGTGCCGTTTTGCGGCGCATTCCCGCGCATAACGTTTGCTCCCATGGTTCTACCTTCGGCAACATTTGACCTCATAACGCAAAATCTGACAAAACCACTTTTTCAAAAACACATTCTTCCACACAGGAGAACAGGGCAAAATTCCCCGTTTTTGAAAAAATGTGGGATATCTGTAAAAAACGAATCCTATTACCTGTTGTAACCGGTCACCTGGGTACGGTATTTTCTCAAAATTTTTGTTCCTTTGAGAGAACAAATACCGACGGGGGAATCGGAATTTCAAAAATGCAGTTTGAGCAAACACAGCGGATATCGGAATTTCAACGAAACAAACCCGCAAAAAACGGGAGATATTCTTATCTGTTTCCTCCACGACAGGTTGCAGAAAAAGATATGGAACAATTGCGGTTTTTGATATACAATCTTCTCCTTTTTATGATAATATTTTTATGATAATATTTGACAAAATCTTTATTTTGTGGTATATTATTTATCATAATCGCGTAATGTTTCGCAAACGGTATTCGCACTATGAACCCATAAACGGGAGCCGCAGAAAATGACTTCATCACTTGTAAAATACCCTGAAGAACTTATCATCATTGATGGAAATATCGGAGATACCGGAAGCATCCTGACCGCTTTGAATGAAAGTCAGCGGTATATCATTCTGTCTGACGGAAACGGTTTTGCTCCTCTTCTGGAGTATCTGGAAATCTCCGGCACAGAATGGTCCGCGCTCCATTTCATTACCCATGGTAATGACGCCTCGTTCACGCTGAACGGGACAACAATCTCTCAGGACAATCTCTGTTCCGAAGACTGGCTCAATGTCGGAAAATATCTCACCGGTGACGGCGATATACTGCTTTACGGCTGCAATATCGCCGCCTCCGATAAGGGAAAAAACCTGGTAAATGCCATTGCCGCTTTGACAGGTGCGGATGTCGCGGCATCTAACAACATCACCGGTATCGGCGGGGACTGGATTCTGGAAACACAGTTCGGCACAATCGGGGCGAACATACTGACCCCCGGAAATTACGCACAATCCCTGTATGAAGGCAGGATTGTAATCAACGAATGTGAATCACAACAAGTTTCCAATGAAACATTCAGCGGAAATTCTGCAACAAACGGCGGTGCAGTGTACAGCAGAGGCGATTTTACGGCAACAAGCTGCACGTTCAGCGGAAACTGGGCAAACATAGATGGCGGCGCAGTATGGAACTACGGAACGTTCATAGCAAACGACTGCACGTTCAGCGGAAACCGGGCAAACGCAGAGGATGGGGGGGAGGGTGGCGGTGCGGTGTTCAGCGATGGTGGCAATTTCACAGCAAGTTCCTGCACATTCAGCCAAAACTCGGCACCCCAGGGCGGCGCAGTGAAGATCTTCTTCGAGTATTTCACAGCAGATAACTGCACATTCAGCGGAAACTTCGCATCTAAGGACGGCGGTGCGGTGTGCAACAGTTTCGGCACGTTCACGGCAACGAGCTGCACGTTCAGCGGAAATACGGCGGAATACGGCGGTGCAATTTTTCTATGGCAATCTTACGCTTCCCTTACCATCCGCGACAGTTCGTTCCTGACGGCAAGCGACACCATCTGGATAGAGGATGGCAGTGCGACCTTCTGCGGAAAAATCTCCCTGGCGGGCAACCTGCACTCGAAGAATGCTATTACCGTCAAGGAAGGTACGGAAATCACCTTCGACCTGAGCCCCTACACACAGGCGAACAACGTTGCAATCATTTCGGACTTGGATAGAATCCTGACTCCCAACTGCGGTGCGACGTATTCCGTCAATGTCAGCGCGACCCAGGCATGCGGGAAATACCTCCTGGCTACGGGTGTCTCTACCCGGACAGTTTCCGTTGTCTGTGGCGGCGAAACCCTGGTGGAGGAAATGAATCCCGGAGATGTGAAGTATGTTCCAGTCGGGGACAAGTTCAAATTTCTGCAACTTTCCCTGAAAGACGATTCCCTCAGCCTCTCTGTTTTCGATGTCGCCTCACTCACAATCTTCGGGTTCATGTTTGATTCCATCGCGGCGGGAAATACCGTATCCCTTCCCTGCGACTTTTCCTACCATGAAAGCGATGACACGGATTTTGCCGGCATAATCGTGGACAAAACGAAAGACATTGACGGTGCCGGATACACCATTGACGCCAAGCAGAAGAAACACCTTTTCACCGTCACCTCAGACGGGAATTTTACGTTGAACACCATCACCCTGTCCGGGGCGTCCGCCAACTCCGGCGGCGCAGTGAATAACAGCGGCATCTTTACGGCGACTGCCAGCACGTTCAGCGGAAACACCGCAACCACAACAATAGAGATCGGCGGCGGTGCGGTGTGCAACAGCGGCACGTTCACGGCAAATACAAGCGTATTTAGAGGAAACACAGCGTCCATTTTCGGTGGTGCGGTGTACAACAGCCGCGCGTTCGCGGCAACGAGCTGCACGTTCACCGGAAACAAGACGCAGAATCGTGGTGGCGCGGTGTACAACAACGAAGGCATCTTCACTGCAAACAACAGTACATTCAGCGGAAATACGGCGAACAACGGTGGTGCGGTGAACAACGAAGGCACGTTCACGGCAACGACTTGCACGTTCAGCGGGAACCATTCAACCCAGGGTGGCGCGGTGTACAACAGCCGCGTGTTCACGGCAACAAGCTGCGCGTTCGCCGGAAACCTTGCATTGAAGGGCGGCGCGGTGTACAATTCAAGTGGCACCTTCACTGCGACTTCCAGCATATTCCGCGGAAACTCGGGGGAGGAATGTGGCGGCGCGGTGAACAACGAAGGCACGTTCACGGCAACAGGCAGCACGTTCACCGAAAACACGGCAAAAACCCAGGGCGGCGCGGTGTACAATTTAAGAGGCACGTTCACGGCAACGAGCTGCACGTTCAGCGGAAACAAGGCGAGTAAGGGCGGCGCAGTGGACAATACGGACTCCGGCACGTTCACGGCAACGAGCTGCACGTTCAGCGGAAACACCGCAAGCCTCCAGGGTGGCGCCGTTTCCAACTC
>CALCCZ010000247.1 GCA_937900075.1 uncultured Lentisphaeria bacterium | reverse complement strand
AGGCGAATTTCCAGAACATCTTCTTTGCCATCTTCAAACTGCTCGGATTTAATATCCATGCGGAATCCCGGACCAGCAATGGCAGAATTGATGCCGTAATCGAGACGGATAAATTCATCTATCTTTTTGAATTCAAACTGAATAAGGATGATTCCGCCTTGTCTCAAATCAAGGAAAAAGAATACTTCAAGCCCTATCTGCTCTCACCGAAGAAAATTACTTTGGTCGGTGCGAACTTCAGCACGGAAACGGGCAAGATTTCCGATTGGCAGCAGGAAGAGATTATCGCCCGATAACATCAATCCGGAAAATCTCAAATATATCCGGCATATTCCCTGTCCATTGTTCCCTATCCGATTACTACCATTGGAGTGGCCCGAACCCTTCACGGAGGAGACCGCCTTGCAACGCATCCCCGCGCATAACGTGTGGGGCAGGTCAAAAAACATGTTTTTCTGAATTTCATCTCTGACTTGCTGCATGATTACAGATTTTTCACAACGTCTGATTCCGGTGATGATTTTTATCAAATCACTGTCGTAAAAAGGGCGAATCTGCGCCAGATAGTGTTCCCGTAAAATCATTTGTTTTCCTCCATCTGATTTCAATAAACCTGAACTGTCGGTAATATACTGCGAACTTTGCGGAAAAAGCATCAAAGTTCTCATTAGGACGGTGAAAAACGCAGGAGGTTAAAAGAGGGTAGTCTTGAAAGAGGGCAGTCTTAAAAACAAAACATCACCGATACGTGGAAAACACGTTTATCGGTGATGTTCGCCAGTCAAAACGATATGCAGGTACGGCTCAGTGTTCCTGCGTGTAGTTCGGAGCATCTTTGGTCATGACAATGTCATGAGGATGTGCTTCCTTGAGAGCAGAACCGGAGACCCGTATGATTTTAGCGGTTTGACGCAAAGTTTTCAAATCGCGCGCTCCGCAATATCCCAAAGAATATCTCAGGCCGCCGATGAACTGATGAATGACTTCCCACAGCGGGCCGCGGTAGGGAACCATACCTTCGACACCTTGCGGGACTAATTTCTTGGAGTCATCTACATCGCGCTGTCCATAGCGTTCGCGACTTCCTTTGTTGCGTTTCATTGCTTCCAGGGAGCCCATACCACGATAAACCACATAGCGGCGACCATTGTAGAGGGTTTTTTCGCCGGGACCTTCCAAGGTACCTGCGAGCATACTGCCCATCATTACGCTGGACGCGCCGATAGCAAGAGCTTTTGCGGCATCTCCGGATTGTTTGATTCCGCCGTCAGCGATAATCGGAACTTCTTCGCCGATAACTTTGGAAGCCTGATAAACGGCGGTCACCTGAGGTGTACCCACACCCGCTACTACGCGTGTCGTGCAAATGGAGCCGGGTCCGATACCGACCTTGACAGCATCCACACCTGCATCGAGCAGGGCTTTTGCGGCTACGTCGGTTGCGATATTTCCGGCGACGATGTCAATATGGGGATAGCGGTTTTTGAACATTTTTACGGTTTCGATGACGCCTTTGCTGTGTCCGTGAGCGGTATCTACTACAAAAGCATCGACACCGGCATCTGCGAGAATCTGGGCGCGAGCCTCATCATACGGACTGATTGCCGCCGCTGTGCGCAGTCTGTGTTCTTTATCACGATTGTATGCAGGTTCCATGTTTTCAATAATGGAACGGACATCTGTGAAACTGTAAAGTCCGGTGAGATCGCCGTTTTTATTGACAACCGGCAGTTTTCCGACCTTGTTTTTCAACATGATATGGAAAGCTTCTTCCAAGGTGGAACCTTCCGGCGCTGTTACGGGCGGTTTCGTCATGACATCGGCGATTTTTACATCGTATTGAGTCAGGAATTTAATATCGCGGGCCGTGATGATTCCGACCAGTTTTCCGCAGGTGTCAACGATGGGGAAACCATTGAAAGAGTAGTCCTTGGCCTTTTTTTCATTGAGCATTTCCAGGACCGTTTGATTTTCGCAGAAGACGACCGGTTTGCGGATGAATCCGTTCAGATATTGTTTGACTTTTTTCACTTCGTCAGCCTGGGCTTCTGGCGAGAGGTTTTTATGGATGACCCCGATGCCGCCCAATTTTGCCATAGCGATAGCCATAGCACTTTCGGTAACCGTATCCATTGCGGCGCTGACGAATGGGATATTCAACTTGATGTTTCTTGAGAATTTTGTGGAAATATCACTCTGATCCGGGAGGAAGTCGGCATATTGAGTGAGAAGGGAAATGTCATCGTAGGTGAGACCTTCGAAGGCAAATGCGGACATAAACTGGTCAATGTACTGGTTGCTCATAATGAACTCCGTGGTTTTAGTTATCACTTGCCTATGTAATATATCACCGGAAAACGGTTTGTCAAGTAGAAATCAATGGATTACGAAGATTTTTTCCGAAAATCCGTTTTTTTACAGGGAGTAGGGGGTTGGGGTAGTGGTTAGGGGATAGTTTGTGGATGTTATGCGGCAGGTAAATAAGCCCT
>CALCCZ010000246.1 GCA_937900075.1 uncultured Lentisphaeria bacterium | reverse complement strand
GCGGATGAACAGACGCTCCTCCGCGTTCACGCCCTGCGCCCTCTTCGCTTCCCCGAGAGCCGCTTTTTCGCGTTCAATGGACTCCTTCTTCGCGTCGAGAGCGTCCTGCCGGCTTTTCAGCCTGCTCAAATCGTCAAAGTCGCGGTTTTCGTTGCGCGCGTCGGCGAGGCGACGAACGAAGAGGCCTATGCCGTGTCCTTCTCGCACTCGCTCCTGCCCGCCGCATTCCCGTCCGTCGCGCAGAACACCGGGATCATCACCATCCAGCCGAGGAACGAGCCGGAGAACAGCAATGACGCGATCTTCGGGCCCACGATGAAGCCGACCGCCCCGAGCGCCGGAGAGAACTCGAGCCCCATCTCGCCGCGCAGGAAGCGGACCGGCAGCGAGACCGTCGCGGGAATCCACTTGAGGAAATCCTTCACCAGCTTGATTTGGCGCAAGGAATTGTCCTTTTTTTACGTTCAGCGGGCGTCCTGTAGCGGCACAAGCTGTGAGCAAATCGGTTTGGCGGCAGAGGAAAGCGGGAATCTGGAGCAAGTCGGCCACCTGAGCCGTTTTTTCCGCCTGACTACTTTCGTGAACATCAGTGACAACCGGCAGTCCGAAAGTTTTTTTGATATTTGCAAGAACGGCAAGACCTTCATCCATACCGGGTCCGCGGAAAGAATCGGCTGAGGAACGGTTTGCTTTGTCGAAAGACGCTTTGAAAATATAACGGATGCCGCGTTTTTTGCAGATTTCATTCATGGTACCGGCGATTTCCATGCAGAGTTCCTGGTTTTCAATCACGCAGGGACCGGCAAGAAGTACAAGCCCCTTTCCGTCCCCTACATTGATATTGCCTACCCGGACCGTTTTCACAGCATTCATTTCAGAATCCTTTTTCCGCGAAGAGTTTTTCCGCCGCAATCAGGTCATCGGGAGTATTGACATCAATGCCATCATAGTTCATTGTGATGGTTTTGATGCGCATTCCGTTTTCGAGTGCGCGGAGTTGCTCAAGTTTCTCACATTTTTCCAGATTACCTTCCGGAAGGGAAACAAATTTTTCCAAAGCCGCGCGCTGATACGCATAGATGCCCCAGTGCCTGTAAACCTGCATTTCTGTTCCGCCTTCTCGGAGGAAAGGAATCATGGAACGGCTGAAGTAGAGTGCGTAGCCATCTTTTGAGACAACGACTTTCGGGCGATTGGGATCATTTGCAACGGTTTCACGACTGCAGGGAACAATCACAGTTCCCATGTCGGGTGCATCATCGGCGAGCATCATGTCAATCAGACCATTGATGAGTGCGGGCGGTGTGGAGGGCTCATCGCCCTGAACGTTTACAATGACATCCGCATCAATATTTTTGACTGCTTCCATAATTCTGTCGGAACCGCTTGGATGATTCGGGCTGGTCATGACAGCAGTACCGCCGAATGCTTCTACAGTGTCGTAAATGCGTTTATCGTCAGTTGCCACAAGTACCAAGTCGGCCTTTGATTTTTTTGCACATTCCCACACCCACTGGATGATGGTTTTGCCACGGAGCAGGGCAATCGCTTTTCCCGGGAAACGGGAACTGCCGTAGCGTGCAGGTATTACAACCGCAGTTTTTTTCATGTTTCAATCTCCTCAGAAATTATGGCAGACAAGTCCGTCGCGCAGTTTCGGTTCGAACCATGTGGATTTTGGCGGCATGATTGCTCCCGCGTCTGCTATATTCATCAATTGGTCAAGCGTTGTCGGGAACATGGAGAAGCAGACGGCAGCCTTTCCTTCGTTCTGGAGCCGTTCCAGCTCACCTGTCCCGCGGATCCCGCCGATAAAATCGATCCGTTTGCTCGTCCGCGGGTCATCGATTCCCAGCAGGGGAGCAAGGATGTTATCCTGCAACACGGAGACATCAAGACTTTCAATGACGCCGAGAACGGAAATATCGAATTTCGGACGGAGCAGATACCACTGTTTTTCCAGGAGCATACAGAAACTTCCGCTGACAGGCGGAACCGGATTATCTTTTTTCTCAATAAAGAACTTTTCACTGGTTTTAGCGAGGAATTGTTCCGGAGTCATTCCGTTCAAATCTTTGACTGCCCGATTATATGCCAGAATAGCGAGTTCGGACTGCGGAAAAGCTACGGCGAGGAAATAATTGTATTCTTCTGTTCCGGTGTGATTGGGATTTGCATTCCTGCAGGTGGCAGCGGCACGGGAAGCTGAAGCTGCGCGATGATGTCCATCCGCAATGTAGAAGCAGGGTACTTCTTTTGCGAAGATATCCGAAAGGATTGAACTTTTGTCGCCGCATTTCCACATTTTATGTTCAATGCCGTCGACAGCTGTGAACGAGTAGTATGGTTCGGCCTTCATAATTTCTGCTACGATGGCATTGATTGCGGAATTGTCGCGGTATGTCAGAAAAACCGGGCCGGTCTGGGAACGCAGTTCCATTACGTGACGCGCACGGTCATCTTCCTTGTCACGGCGTGTTTTTTCATGTTTTTTTACGATATCGGCATCATATTCTGCGGCGCTGGCGGTTCCTGCGATACCGATTTGTGTACGTCCGTTCATCTTCAGAGAATAGACATAAAGATTTGATTCCGGATCAAGTTCCAGAGGAGCTTGTTCAATCAAACGGGTAAAGTTCGCTTTTGCTTTCGCATAGACGGCTTCACTGTAAAGATCCGTGCCTTCGGGTAATTCGATTTCCGGACGGGAAACGCGCAGAAATGAGAGGGGATTGCCTTCGGCAAGAGCAGCGGCTTCCCGGGTATTTACAACGTCGTATGGGACAGCCGCAACTTTGGAAACGTCATTCTGTCGGGGCATCAGCGCATGAAAAGGTCTGAAAACAGCCATTTTAAACTCCTTAAGGTAGGGTGAAAGTTTTCTTTTCAATATCTTAATACTATACAGCGTGAAAATGACAGTTCAACCATGTTGTGAGACTTTTTCGTTATTTTTCGATTATTTTTCTCTGATACCCCGCATTTTTTCAAAAACGCTTTCGCTCACGCTCAAAATGAGACTGAATACGACATTTTTTGAAAAAAGGTGATGTCAGTACTTTTTTTGCAAAAAAAAGACCTCTCCACAGTTTAATGTGAAGAGGTCGAAAAACTCAGATCAAAAAATCAGAACAGTTTTACTTTCTTTTCCGGCAACAACTTATTGGAGTAATCCTTCGGGAGAATACCGGGTTCGATATATTCAATCTTCTGCCATTCATTCACGACCACGGGGACTTTGTCAATGGTTTTGATTTCCTTGACGCGAGCCGGGTATCCCTTTGCAACGCATTTGACTTTGGTAAAGAAGAACCCGTCTTTTACCTCGTAATCAAAGGTTGTTCCGACGATATGGTCGGCATGTGAGGCTTCCAGTGCTTCATACAAAGCCGCGCCTTTTGCATTGAAAACGACTTTCTCGGTAGGAGAAAATATACTGAAAATACTGGCAAAGAAAGAGACCTCGGGCTGCCGGTACAGCAAACAAATTTTGTCATCGGAAATGTGGAAGAACCACAAAAAGACTTCCGCGCTTCCCTGACCGCTTACCAGTTCTTTACCGATTTCGTAATCTGTGCGATACATGCTGGATGAACCGGGATTGGGACGGATCAAACCGTCGCCACCGGCATCACGATACGCTGTAGTACAACCGACCAACACCAATGCCGCAAAAGCGACACCCAACAATAAGCATTGTTTCATTTTTTTTCTCCTCAGCTTATTCGTTTTTACGAGTCATTGTAACCCGCAGTTTATAGTTCTCCGGGAATTTACGGGGTACCATTACTCCGCACTCTTCATCCCGAACATTGCGATATTGTAACATTTTTTTTGAAAATGTCAAGTTTAAGAATGCATAATCTGAACAAAAAACTGTTTTCATGAAGATTGGTCAGAGACTTTTTTTCATTTTGCCCATTTTTTTTATGCAACTACAAATATGTTGTGGCATTTAACGTCCCACTAAGCCCTGACCGATTGTCACGATGGGGCACAGTCAGAATCTTTCACTTGGAAAGTCACTAGGCTACGCATTTTCAAGTCCAACGTTTGCATAGGGAAAATGAACCTGCTTTTTCAAACTTTTTTTCTGTTTGACTTGATTTTTGCAAAAGAGACTGTAAAATATCACTGCTTTTTTTAAGCTTACTATGAAACATAGGCAGAAAGAGACGGGAGAGTTTCTTTTAAGATTTTAATTCAAGGAGAAGAGAAATCTATGAATTTCAAGTCATGGTTCGGTCTTGCGATTGTTTTTGTGTTGACAGTTTGCTTTGTCAGCGGATGCTGGCATTTTGAAGCTGCTCCAGACGCCGAAGCGGTGGAACATGCAAAACGCGAAGCGGAGGAATTCGCTGTAGAAACTGCAATGAAAGCCGAAGTGGAGACACAGGTAAAACCAAAAGCGGAGGTGCAGGAAAAAAACGTAGTCGCTGACGGAGCCGCCACAAAAGCCGAAGCTGAAAAGAGGGCGAACGCCGAACTGAAAGAGGAGACATACCAGTTATATTCTTCAGTGAAAAGACAGAAGGATTTTATAGATTCCGTCCGTTATGATCGCGGTCAGACATTCGGCGGGCGAATGGATATTCTGGTTAAGAGTTACACCGCCGGCGAGCGTGCAATGGATAATGGAGATTTCACTACTGCGAATACCATGCTGAAGAAAGCGGATGAATCCGCCCGCTGGCTCATAGAAAATAATCAGCGCCGTGTTGAGGTACAGAAACTTCGGAAACAGGCAGCATCCATGAAGGCTGATGCAGACAAATACAACGCTTCTAAGTTGTCGTATGTGGAATATTCGGATGCCCAAACGGCGGAAAAGCGTGCGGAAGCAGAATATGAAAAAGGGAATTTCCTGACTGTGGCGGGCTTTCTGAAGACCGCAATTGAAAAATACGGGAACGCGGAAAAGCAGGCGTATGAAATTACCCGGAATGAACTGTTTGCAACCGCGGAACTTCAGAAAACGCATAAACAGTGGGCTGATCTTTTGGAGACAGCGGAAAAACTCCGACATTTTGATGAAGCGAAATCGGCGGAATATACATCATTCGCTTTGAAATTGCAAAAGGAGTCCTTGGAGAATCTGGAACCGCGTCTGGATGTGTGTGCCGAGTTGAATGGCAAGAGAGTCCTCGCGAAAATCAATTGGGAAGAGGACAAACCGGAGGGGGCGGAATCCCTGTTTAAATTGACCAAGGGAAAAACCTATGCGGCAAAATTAAGTTATCGCGATGTGTCCGGTCAGGAGTATACAGGGGTAATCGCTCCGTTTACCTGTTCGGAAAACGGCTTGAAGAAAATCACTGTGATCATGAAAAAAGTGGAGTTTACCGGCACCATTTCTCTTCCCGGAAATATCCCGCTTGAAATGGTTTGCGTGGAGTCCGGAACATTTACCATGGGAAAAGAAGATGGGGAAAACTATGCTTGGGAAAAAGAACATTCCGTCACGTTAATGAATGCATTCTGGATTGGCAAAACGGAAGTGACACAGGCCCAGTGGAAGGCGGTCATGGGGGATAATCCTTCGAATTTCAAGGGGGATAATCTTCCTGTGGAGCAAGTTTCCTGGGACGACTGCAAGGCTTTTTGTGTTAAATTAAACAAACTCTTTGCGGGAAATTTGCCGCCTGGTTATCGTTTTGATCTGCCGACAGAAGCACAGTGGGAATATGTGGCACGTGGCGGCAATAAGAGTAAAGGGTACCAATACAGTGGGAGTAATGACATAGCCACTGTAGCATGGTATCAAGATAATTCCGGTAGTAAACCCCATCCGGTGGGACTGGGAAAAACTCCCAACGAACTGGGATTGTATGACATGACCGGAAATGTGAGGGAATGGTGCCGTGACCAGTATGAGCGAGGTTATGCGCGCGATCCGGAGTTTTTGAGGGGAAACAAAGGATCTGACCGCGTGAGCCGTGGCGGCAGCTGGAATGACAACGCGAGGTACTGCCGTTCATGGTACCGCTACTGTCTCGTTCCGACGTCCCGGCGCGGTTACCTCGGCTTCCGCCTTGCCCTCGTACGGGTTCAATAAAGACATTCATGAGTGGATAGGGGATAGTGGTGGAGAAAATGCCGTGGCATATCCGTGATTGTGCGTGGCGGGATGGGAAACAATGTGAAAAAAGTCACTGACCGATTACGGAAAAATCTTTCTTTAAAGTATTTTGGGGGATAAGGCTTGTATTTTGCGGGACAGGACAGTATATTGGAGATGAGTAAAAATGTCGCAGATAAAAAAATGAAAGGAGTTGTTTCTGAAATGTCAGGAACCCGATTCCGCAATATTGTTCCGAAGATAAAATCCCTTGATTCAGAGAGTATTCATTCCGTGATTCAGCATCTGGCGAAGGAGCATGGTTTTTTCGAAAATGTTTTTGATACGATAGGCGAGGGAGTTATCGTAGTGAATACAGAGCGCAGGATTCTGTACAGCAACAAAGCCGCCAAGACGATACTTGGGATGCCTGAAGATATTTCGCGATTGACCGTAGATCGTCTGTTGAAGGGCGCGAACTGGGATGAAATTCTTCCCGTTGCCGGGTGTGCGGGTACGTCTAAACTGATGCGTCAGGAGTTGGAGATATTTTATCCGGAACGGCGTGTTATCCGGATATATGCAATGCCACTGGGGGGCAATTCCGTGGAGCCGCATTATGCTGTCATACTGAATGACATAACAGCGACGATAGACCGTGCGCATTCGGAAGCGGAGACGGAACGCGGCAAGCTGATATCCATGCTTGCCGCGGGAGTAGCGCATGAAATCGGCAATCCGCTGAACAGTCTATATCTTCATTTGCAATATTTACAGAGGTTGGTTGGGCGGGAAGAATTTGACCGTGAGAGTGCAACGGAGGAATTACAGGAATCCCGGAAGGAAGTAGAGCGTTTAGATGCGATTATCAATCAGTTTCTGAAGGCATTACGGCCGGGGAAACCGGAGATGCGTCTGTTGGATTTAAAGGAATTGGTTTTGGAATCTCTGAAATTCATGCAGCATGAGATTACGCAACGAGAGGTCAAGGTTGAATTCACATGGAGTGATGACATCCCGGCGGTGGATGGGGATTCCGGGCAACTGAAACAGGCGTTCTACAATTTGACGCGGAATGCGTTGCAGGCGATGCCGACGGGAGGTCAGCTTCAGATTCGCTGTACGTCATCGGATGAGTTTGTTTCGTTGTCCGTTACGGACAGCGGGAACGGCATAAAGGCGGAAGATTTGTCGCACTTGTTTGATGCTTATTTCACGACGAAGCGGACCGGGACAGGCTTGGGCTTGATGATAGTGGAGCGGATTGTGCGTGAACATGGTGGCAGTTTGTCAGTGGACAGCAGTGAAGGACATGGTGCGACTTTTACCATCAGTTTACCGCGCCGTGACCGTAAATTGCGAGTGTTGTCAGCGGGCAGAACGGATGATGATGCGAGGAAGGATGGTGTATCATGCCAGTGAAGAAAGATAATCGTCCGACCGTGTTGTTAGTGGATGATGAACGCGGCACGAGAGAAGTATTAGCCAAATTTATGGCACCGGATTACCGCGTAACGCTGGCAGAGGATGGACAAATCGGGTTGAATCTGCTGGACCGCAATGATTACGATCTGGTATTGACGGATATCCGGATGCCCGGAGCGGATGGTTTTGATATACTCAAGAGGACTCTGATGAAGCCGGACCCGCCGCCCTGCATTATGTTTACGGCTTACGGGTCCATTGAGACCGCAGTTGAAGCCATGCGCAAAGGGGCGGTTGATTTCATAGAGAAACCTGTAAATTTTGATCGTCTGGAACTGGTGATGAAGAAAGTTCTGGAGTCGAAACGGATCAAAGAAGAGAATCTTGAGCTGAAGAAGCGATTGGATGACAAATTCGGATTGCCGTCAATCATAGGCAGTTCGGCGGCCATGTGTCGTGTTATTGACACAGTGAAGCAGGTAGCGCCCACGCGCGCGACTGTGTTAGTGGAAGGTGAGAGCGGGACGGGGAAAGAACTGATAGCGCAGGCGATACATCAGTTGAGTGGGCGTCGCGGCAAGTTTGTAGCTGTGCATTGTGCTGCTTTGCCGGAAGCACTTCTGGAAAGTGAACTGTTCGGCCATGAGAAAGGTGCGTTTACAGGAGCTGTGGATTCCCGGAAGGGTCGTTTTGAACTTGCGGACGGAGGTACGTTGTTTTTAGATGAGATTGGTGAAATTCCGTTGTCCATTCAAGTCAAATTGCTGCGGGTATTGGAGACGCGTTCGTTCGAGCGTCTTGGAGGTACGGAGACACTGAATGTTGATGTACGGGTAATTGCCGCGACGAATAAGAATCTGGAACAGATGACAGTGGATGGTACATTCCGCGAGGACTTATTTTATCGTTTGAATGTTGTTTCCGTGATGTTGCCGCCTTTGCGGGAACGCAGCAGTGACATACCGGATCTGGTACGACATTTTATGCAGCATTTTGCGGGTGAGAACGGGAAAACCGGCATGACGATTGATGAGTCGGCGATGGCGGCCTTAGTATCTTATCAGTGGCACGGGAATATTCGTGAGTTGCGCAACTGCATAGAGCGAATGGTTGTTCTCTGTCGTGGGACGGAATTGACAATAGACAATGTACCGGTCAATATACGTGAAAATGTATCGCCGGGCATTACGAAGGTATTGATGCGACCACAGTCCGGCTGTGATTTGGAACACAACGAAAAGCTGTTGATTGAACGAGCTTTGAACGAGTGTGGCGGGAACCGCAGTCATGCTGCCGAGAAACTTGGTATCAGCCGTCGAACATTGCAAAGAAAACTGAAAACAATCATGAATTAAAAGCAACAGTTAAAAATTTAATTAAGAATTTAAATTCTCATTGTTCAAATTTCAATGGAAGTA
>CALCCZ010000245.1 GCA_937900075.1 uncultured Lentisphaeria bacterium | reverse complement strand
GCGGAGGCCGGTGCGGAAGTCAAGTCCGTGGCAGTATCCTCTCTTTCCTGCAAAGTTGCCGGCTGCTGTGGTTGCTGTGCCTGTCAGGCGGGAAAAGAGTTTAAGTGCGTGCTCGGTGATGACCTCGCTGATTTGTTGGCATCCATCCCGTCCTACGATACCGTTGTTATCGCTTCCGGTATTTATTTCTTCGGTTTCCCGGCCCAGGCAAAAATGGTAATTGACCGTTTTATGTGCCTTTGCAAGGAAAGCGGATGTGCGATTTCCAAAACTCAGTTTGCTTTGATGACAACCGCCGGCGGAGACATTAACGACAGTGGCGTTTCCACAATGCATGATACCATGAATTTCATTACCGGTTATATCGGAGCACCCCAGACAAAATTCTTTTTCGAGGGCGGTTTGATGGACGATTGCAAAGCCCTTTCCGACGAATTGAAAAATCGTGCTTCCGAATTCGGTAAATCCCTGGTTTGAGCTACATGAACGAACCGGAAGTCCGTGATTCTTTTTTCACACCGTCAAAATTCTGGAAACGTGAGCTCTGGATCTTTCTTGCAGGGCTCGTTTCCGGAGCAGGGCTTATTCTTATCATCGGGGTCATGTACCTGCGTTCCCACCTGATTGAAGAATACCATTCCGATATGCCGTTCGAGGCGGCTGTGTCTGCCCTCCCGGATAAGACAATTGAACTTTTCCCGAATACCTGGACGGTAACCCGTGATTCCTGCGCTCTGAATGAACTCCCGGACGGTCGCAGAATGGTTCTGTACCGTCTGTGCAATCGCCAGTATGCTCATCAGCTGCTGGCTGCCCCCGATGATCGGCGCGCGGCTGCCATAGTCCCTTGCCCGTTTGCCCTGTTTGAGCATTCCGATGGAACCGCCGGCCTGGTCCGTTTTAATCTGTCATTTCTGGGACGGATTTTAGGCGGCGCGCCTGCAGCGGTGTTCCCGGATGAAGTTGCTCCGGACCAGGAGAAACTTTTGAAAGAGCTCGGATTTGTTTTCTGCAAGAAATAATTTTTGCAAAAATTATTGAAAATAAATATATTTATAAAATATTAATTTTGCTTTTTCAATAGGGAGACATTTCGTCGGCTATCCTGAAATCGGGGATGATTTTTACCGGATTTTGCATTTGTTTTTGTTTCTGTTTCTGAATTTGTTTGTATTTTTATAACTTTATTAAAACAATACAGTTGTGCTTAAAAATATTCTTTTTTACGCGTTTCGTCGTTTTTCTCCTTTTCCCAAGGTCAAACTTTTTTTGAAAAATATTTTATAAAAATTTTCAAAAATGCACTTGACATTTCTAATTCCATTGAGAATAAAACAGCTTTGCTGAAAAATCTTTCCATTTTTTACCTTTTTTTATCCCTTTTTTGCGGAAAATACTGTTGTTACAACATTCTGACGCTGTCATTTCATTTGCAACTTTGACATTCCGGATGTATATTACTGTAACATCCGAAACATCCGAAAAGATTTCAATATACGGGAAAAACTGCAATGAATGAAGTGGAATATCAGTTTTGTCTGATGAATACGAATGGACTCCATGTCCGTCCGGCATCATTATTTGTTGAGACAGCGATGAAATTTACTTCAGAAGTTCAGGTTATCAACATGGACAGCGGATGTGATTCCGATGGCAAGAGTGTGATTGGTATGTTGATGCTTTCAGCACCAAAAGGCACTAATTTGAAAGTAGTTGTGCGTGGTGATGATTGTGAAACTGCCATGAATGCGTTGAAGGAGTTAGTAGATCGTGGGTTTGACGAAGAATGATGTTATCAATGACTTATTATCATTGAAACAAAATACTTATGCTGATAAAAAGGAAGTTTTGTTCCATGGAATACCCGCCTCACCGGGGATTTCTATTGCCTCTGTTCGCGTTGTGAGTTCTTTTTCTCTTGCGGATAAAGATGTTAAAAAGAAAATTCCAGCTGGTAAAATAGAAGCAGAAGTCCTTAGATATAAGGAAGCTGTGAATAGTGCACGTGCGGATATCCTTGTTATGAAAGAGCGTTTGTCGGATTCTTTGGACAGCCCTGAAATTGCGATATTCAGTGCTCATCTGATGATTTTAGATGATCCAATGCTCAATAATGAAGTTCTGGAAAAAATCCAGGTTCAGCATTTTTCCGCTGAGTCGGCATTTTGTCAGACCGCACGTCGTTTTATTGAGGCAATATCTGCGTTTCCGGATATGGTTATTCGGGAACGTGTTTCCGATATTCAGGATGTATCTGCGCGGGTTTTAGGATATTTGACCGGGATAAAGCAAAGTCTCAGCGGTCCTTTGACGGAGTCCGTGGTGATTATAGCGAAAGATTTATCGCCATCCGACACGGCAAACCTCGACCGTTCGCATGTGCTGGGGTTTGCGATTGAGACTGGCAGTCAGACTTCCCATACCGCGATTCTGGCGCGTTCCATGAAGATTCCCGCAGTAGTGGGAATGCGCGGAATTGTCGAACGTCTCCGGGATGGAGACAAGGTTATTGTAGATGGTTTTATAGGGATGGTCGTCATTCATCCGACGGAAGAAACCATTGCTTTTTACCGTGAAAAAATTGAGCGTCAGAACCGTCTGGATAATGATTTGCGCCGGGACAATTCCTCGCAAGCTGTCACTTTGGATGGTTTTGTTGTTCCCCTGCTTGCTAATGTTGAGGGAACTTCGGGTGTGGATGAACTTCTCAACGGCGGGGCGGAAGGCGTTGGCTTGTTCCGTACCGAGTTCCTCTTTTTGGACAAACCCGTTTTCCCTGATGAGGAATCTCAATTCAAAATTTACCGCGACCTCGTTCTCGGCTTGAAAGGACGTTCCGCTATTATCCGTACTCTGGATGTCGGCGGCGATAAATTGGATGCTGCTCTTTCTTCTGTCAAGGAGGCGAATCCTTTTCTTGGAATGCGCGCGATTCGGCTTGGTATGATTCATCCGGAGCTTTTGAAAACGCAATTGGCAGCTTTGCTGCGGGCGGCTGTTTTGGGAGATATCAAGATTCTTTTTCCGATGGTTTCTGCTGTTTCCGAGGTGGATTTTCTCAAAAATATGCTGGAAGAGGTGAAGTCTGAATTAAGTCGTCGCGGGGTCGATTTCAATCCCTCTCCGGAAATCGGAATCATGATAGAAATCCCATCCGCCGCACTCATCGCTGGACAGTTGGCGAAGAAAGTTGATTTCTTTTCCATCGGAACGAATGATCTGGTGCAGTACACGCTGGCTGTTGACCGTGGAAATGAGCGTGTCGCTTACCTTTACAATCCCATGCATCCCGCGGTTCTTGAACTGATAGCCATGACGTGCAATGCTGCGCGTGAAAATCATATTTGGGTCGGCTGCTGCGGGGAACTTGCAGGGGATCCTGCCTATGTTCCTTTGCTTCTGGGCCTTGGAGTCCGGGAACTGAGTATGGGGGCCCCCTCTATGCCGCTGGTCCGCAAACTCATTTGCAATATGTCAATGGTTTCTGCACGGCGATTAGTGGAATCGTTACGTCGTACAGCGGATCCCGACTTGACACGACGGAAATGTATTGAATTTATAAAAAATGCCGCGCCGGATGTCGCCGAGCTTTGCGGCAAATGATATTTGTTTCGTATAACACTTACCCTTAATGGAAAGGAAAAAAAGTATGTCTAAACCGGTAGTGAAATTGGAAACTTCTCTCGGAAATATCACATTGATGCTTTATGAAAAAGAAGCTCCGAAAACAGTTGCAAACTTCCTGCGTTATGTCCAGGAAGGCTTTTATGACGGTCTGATTTTTCACCGCGTTATCGCCGGCTTTATGATTCAGGGCGGCGGTATGGATTTCGATATGAACTCTAAAGAAACCCATGAACCGATTGTCAATGAGGCGAATAACGGAATTTCCAATTCTGCCGGAACGATTGCCATGGCACGTACTAATGTAGTGAACAGCGCCACTAGCCAGTTCTTCATCAATGTTCGGGACAATGATTTCCTGGATTTCCGTGCACCCGTGCCTTCTATGTTCGGTTATTGCGTTTTCGGACGCGTTACCGAGGGTATGGATGTCGTTACTGCCATTGAGAATGTAGCTACGACCAGTCGCAAGGGATATGACGATGTGCCTGTGGAAGAGGTACGGATTATTTCCGCTAAATGTGTTACTGAAGAATAATCCCCTTTTCGTTATTCAATCATTCCTTTTTGCAATACAGAATTTCCGACGGCTCGCACTCTATGGGATTCGTCGGAGTTCTGTGAATAGATGCCAGGCTCAAAAGTCCCGTTATAAATTTTGCCCCTCATTTGGAACTTTCAATTTTCTCTTCCTCAAGTTACTTTACAAGTAGTCCTTCGGAAGATAAAAGTTGAAATCTCTTCATGAAAATTCAAAATTTACTTGATACGGATATTTTTGAGACTGCCGTCTTGATTTTTTATCTCCCTGACCCTGGATTTTTTATGACGGACAAGCCTTTTGAACCAATGGACCGCTGGCGGTTTACTGCTTTCTTTCTCCCTTTTGCTCTCTTTTATGCAATGTGTTATTTACAGCGCACTGCTGTGCCGGGTACTTCTTTCAATTATTTTCAGCAGACTTTCGGGTTGTCTGCCGGTCAGGTAAGCGGGCTTTCCGCATCCCTGATTTACATTTATGCGTTCTGTCAGCCTTTCGCCGGATTCCTTGCCGATAAATACAGCGGTACCCGCGTGTTTACTGTTGCCGGTGCGATTTTCTGTGTCGGCGCCTGTCTCTTCCCGTTTTGCGGCGGAAATGTGTTTTTGATGTATTCCTGTCGTTTTCTCATAGGACTCGGCTCCAGCGGCGTTTATCTCAGTTTACTTGCGGAACTCGGAAGATTTTGTCCACGCGATAAATTTTCTGTCTTTTATGGCATTTTTGCCGCGACCGGGTATGTCGGCGGACTTTGCGGGACTTTGCCCTTTTCAGTCCTTTGTCAGCATTTCGACTGTCTGGATGTGCTGAAATGGTGTGGCGGTATCTCACTCGCTTTTTATCTCGTGTTCCAATTGACAAAATACGTTATGCCGGTTGCGGAAATACGGAACCGCAGGTTTTCTCTGTTGCCGCTTCTGGAAATTTTGAAAACGAAAACTATCTGGCTTCCAATCTTCGGGGTATCTGTTATCTTTGGTTGCTACTCCCTGATCCAAATGGTCTTCGGCGTGAAATTCCTTCAGGATTTTGCCGGGCTTACCGCTATCGCAGCTTCCCGTACGATTTTCTTTCAGACGATTGTCAGTATTATGAGCCTCATTCTCTCCGGTTTTACTCTGCGTTGGCTGAAAAATCGGCGTAAACCGCTCATGATATTCGGTTCGGTTATCACGTTTACTGCGAATGCGCTCCTCCTTTTCGCAGTAATATGTCATTTGCCCGGACCCTTTTTTACAATCGCATGCCTGCTTTTCGCTGCCGCCTCCGGCGTCGCCATGTCCTTTGTGATGACAATTATGGAAATGAATCGTCCGGAAAACATGGCCGCCTCTGCCGGACTTGCCAATGCTTTCGAGTATCTGTTCGTTGCGGTCTTTTCGGTCGCTGCGGGAAAATTGCTGGATTCCTTTGTTGCCCCGGAGCTTTTCCGGTCCGGCGTAAAAGTTATTTATCCGGAAAATGCGTATGTGACGCTTTTTGCTCTGATGCTGATTCCCTCTTCGCTCGGCGTTCTTGGTACATTTTTTATTCCGGAAACTAACGGAAAATACGCACTGCCCAATAAGAGCAATCGGGTTTAGGGATTGTTGGAACATTCCTGATGTTCCTCGTGCTTGCGCAGGGCGGGATGGATGCATGACCTGATGCGAACGTTGTGCACGGAGATGCGCCGCAAGGC
>CALCCZ010000244.1 GCA_937900075.1 uncultured Lentisphaeria bacterium | reverse complement strand
TAGGGATTCTACGGTTATTCCAGATGCAGAAAAAATTAAACAAGAATATAGTGATCGGTTTAAGTTTATATCGGGCACTTTTTCGCATATTTCAGATTTAACACCGGGATTTGATGCAATTGTTTTTGACCTGGGAATATCATCCATGCAGATAGATAACCCAGAGAGGGGATTTTCATATAAAATTGATGGTCCGCTGGATTTGAGAATGAATCCACAAAAAGGAAAAAGTGCGGCACAATTAATTGAAGAAGTAAGTAGAGAAGAACTTATAGGTATGCTGATTGAGAATTCAGATGCTTTGAATATGGGCATCAGTATCGATATTTTTCCGGTTGACGATCTATTCGATACACAAGAAGAGTGCATCGATTTTCTGAAAAGTCTGAATCTGCTAAACGAAGAAGAAATCAACCGGGTCACCTGGATAAATCCACATCGTGCCATCGGGGAAATTCCCGACTGAATCACGCCCGGTAAACGTTCTTCATATCGGTCACGCACATCGGATTTCCAGCATCTTCCTGCAGAATCCGGTGTGCGTTAAATTTTCGCCAGTATGAATTTCCGCCAATCAGTGAATCATGGCGTAAATATAAATATTCACACCCAACCGCAGAGTTTCTTCCGTCTTTCCGCCAAACCAGCCTACCCAACCGCAGTGAATATCGCTGGATGTAATCGCGCCAATCAGTCTGCCATCTAAATAAATCAGTGAAATTCCGTTGTTGGCACCCTGACAATGCGGAAAAGAACGAATCTCAAAACAGCAATTGAATAACTCGTGACCGGGATTGACCCGCTCAAATTTCACATTCGGGAAAAGTTCTGTCAGTAATCTCCGCATGCTCCGGTAAAACTGATCGCTCTGAGCTCTCTCCTCCCAGACACAGTCGTCAATAAAAAGAAATCCGCCACGCAAAATGTATTCCTTCAGATTGGAACGTCCCCGCTGCGTGAAATTCTGCGGACGCTGACCATGGATAAATAAAAGAGGAAATGCACACATTTTTTCCAGGTGATCCGCATCCACCACGTTCCAGTCCTCCAACATATTGACCGGCGAATGCTGACGAAAATACCGGATCAGACGTAAATCCCCGCTCGGATGCGCATTCCAGTCCCACTCCGACTCATGTGCAGAATCGCCCCGAACTGGAAATTTGAGACGTGCCCAGGCAACACGGCTGCCGCGTTCTGCTTCAAAATCCGCAGCGAAAAGCACGGGCAGAATATTCAAAAACATCAGGATAAAAATCAAAATACATTTTTTCATGACAGGTGCTCCTTTCTCACAGCAAACGCAGTATCCGGCGTATCAGCCACTCGGCACACAGAAGTCCGAGAATCAGGGCAAAAAGTTTCCAGGTATGCCACAGCGGTTTCTGTGTACGTTCCTCAATTACTGACTTTTCCGTTCCGAAGACCTGCGCGGGATCCAGTTCACTGCGTCCATCCCAAAGTGAGGCATTCGGAAGATTGGTCAATTCATAAAGCAATTCACGGTCAGGCTCAAGATTCTGCATTTCAAGAGGCTGATTCGTAACCGAACTGGCTGAAAATGCTATGGATGCCACCTCGGTATTTTTGCTGTCATAAGCACGCAGAATGGTATCTTTGTCCGATGGCGTAATCACGCATCCTGTCCGGCTCCCCTCACGCTGCAATGCAACAGGCTCCTTTTTCCCTTCCCGTTCAAATTCACAATGCAGTGTGGAGGGATCGGTCGAACGCGAATCCAGGGTAAAACGCCATTCCTTACGACTGGGTGAGGCATCCGCTATGGAAAATCCCGTGTAAGGATTCCTGCGCGAAGCTAAATAGGAAAACACGTTCTTCCAGAAAATTTCGTATGCCGTATCCTGAGAAGCCAAATTCATTTTCCAGCGCCACAGCGGATCGCAGGCTAACACCATGCTGTGACCGGATCCATAATTCTGGAACGCAAGCAAAGGCGCTCCGTTCTGGGATGTCGCCAGCACATTTGTACCGGGTTTGACCGAACGAACCGCTGCGGAATCCTGATATTCCGGACACAATATGCCGCCGTTTCTGCCACGGTTCTGAAAAATCGGACTGCGTTTTCCCGTTTCCGTTATCTGAAAACGATAGGTCTGTGGCGGTCGGAAAGCAAATTCACGATGGGACAGCAACTGAGCGTCATACCGGACAATTCCGGAAGAACCACCAGCCTGATTCAGAATTTGTGTCGCCTCATTGTTGACACGACTGTCCACCCGCGGAGACGGATCAAAGGTTACGGGCAGTAGCTTTTCCAATTCGGAAGAAGCAAATTCACGTGCAGTCAAGGGATTGCCGCAAATAAAAAGCAGTCCGCCGCCTTTCTTTACAAATGCCTCCAGATCGACTGCCGCATTCTGACGCAAATTATTGCGTCTCAAATTCATCAATACGATAATGTCATATCGTTCCATTTCTGAAGCAGAAGGCAACTGGTTGTTCTTGCTGCGAACACGCGGAAATACACCCTCCGCATAACGGATATCAAATGCCATCTCCGGATTTTCGCGAAAAACATTACGGATGAACCGGGTACCGAAATCCGGCGCTCCATTGTAAATCAAAACATTCGCCTGGGCTCCGGGTTTAATCTTGTCCACCGTCAACTTGACCTGCTCACGAACCTTTCCCTGTAACAGAAGTCTGGCAGTAAGAGTATCGCGTCCCTGGGTATCTGCACCGACATCACAGCGAATCGTCCGAAGTCCCGAACCATGCGGCAGTGTTTCGCGTTTCAATACCTGACCGTCGTTTCTCACCAATTCAAAAACACCCTCCTCTTTGGAGGACAGATTACCGCATCGGATCAGAAACAAAGCCTGTACATCCGTGCCAATCTGGATATTTGCCGGCATCTCCACCTTCCGGAACGTCAGTTCCGCGTCAGAGGGAACGGCTGCCGTTTGGGGTACAAAAATATGATTGATAGATGACCCGCCAACCATGGCAAGCAACTGCTCACGTCGCGCGGACCCGGTATCAATACCGTCCGTAAACCAGATTGCGCCCTGAAATTTTTCGGCGGACAACAAACTGATACCGTCACGGAAAACAGTACCGAAATCCGTGGATTCCGCATTCTTTTTGGCTTCCTCGGTTTTATTATCGGGAAGTTCTGACGGACTTCCTATCTTCCTTACTTTGTTTCCAAATGCAAAATACTCGATTTTCCCCGGAAAAGACTTGATTTTCTCCTTCCACAGTTTCAATGACTCCTGCATCCGGGTACTGCCCGCAGCGGAACTGCGCAACATGGATCCGGATTCATCAAACAGCATGGCTATTTTGAATTCCGGCACAATTTCCGTCTTGCGCACGGTCGTTGTCCCGGGATTTGCAAAACACAACAGTAGTACCGCACATGCCGCAAGTCTCAGAATAATCGGCAAAATCTTTTTGTAAAACGGCAGTTTATGCAAAGTAGCAATGTATGACCAGACAACAAAAACCAGCAAAACTCCCGCAACTATGCAAAAGCCGGTAATTCCAAACGGAAAATTCCAGGTCATAACCTCTTCAATCGTTGTCTGGGGATTCATTTCTTTCCTTCCTCCTGCTGGGACAAACGTTCAAAATAGCGACGGGCA
>CALCCZ010000243.1 GCA_937900075.1 uncultured Lentisphaeria bacterium | reverse complement strand
TACGTCGGCCAAATCAAAAAATGCTTTTAAATCCCATATTGTTATGACAATATCTGCTACGCCTGCTAAAAGGAAAAGCAAGCCGGAAACAATTATTGTTCATCCCTACTATACCCAGCTGAACGAAGAAGATTTCATGACCCCTGCCCAGCTGTCTGGTGAAAAAGAACAGTTTTCCTCACCGAGACCCGGCAACACACTGGATTTCTACGCATGCCGCGACTACCGTTACGGAGATTCACCGAAAAAAATCCACTGGAAAGCAACCGCACGGCATGGTAAACTCACCGTAAAAGATTTTCAGCAGGAACAACGCGGCAGTGCGGCAATTTTTCTGGATACCGGCTTGGGAACACTCCCGGGATATCAGGCAAGAATGATTCATTCGCTTAGAAAAAGTATTCTCGGAAAAACGGACGGCGATACGGTTTTCGAGGCGGCACTTTCTCTCTGTGCTTCCATTGTATATACCCTCCGAATCAAGGGATATCAGCTGGAAGTATGTCTGCCCGCTGACAATGAATTGAAATATCTGTACGCAGAATCCGGAATGGAGAATGGCGAAAATGGTATTCTGGATGCGTTGGCAGAACTCAAACCGATGAATAAAGACCCGTTCGAAAATCAGAACCAGACCTTTCCGGACAAAGCGGAACACAGCGATCTCGTCTTCCTTATCCTGCGTCACTGGAACATCCATACGCAGAATTTCTGCCGTCAGCTGCAGAAACGCAATGCCGGACGCCTGAATATCCTGTTCGTCGGTACGGGGAAAAAGTCCGCTGGACTTCCTTCGGAAATACGTTTTCTCGCTCCAATGCAAATCTGCGGAAAGGGAAAGAACGCATGAAAAACCATTGGCATCAGCGTATCTCATTCTTTTTCTGCGTTCTGTCCGCTATACTGCCGACTCTTCTTCTGTATTCCATGCTGTATGACAAATGGCATACCCTGGTACTGGTCCTCGCCCTGCTCCTGTTTTCCCTATGCAAAAAAAATAAAACTCCGTTCACCACGGTACGCGCCCTGCTGGGTATGCTCCTCATCTTCTCCATAGACTATCTGTTCAGTATCCTCGGCGGCGATTCCAGCGTCACACAGCCGCGAAATGCAACCGCAGCGGTCATTCTTCTTACCCCCGCACTCAGTATTCTGGCTGCTGTTCTGCTCTTCTTCCGGCCCGAAAATAAAAATCTCTCACCGGCATGTCTGTGTATCGTCTTTTCCACCGTCATTCTTTCCGGAGCGCCCGCCGGGCCTCCGCCCTACGAGGATCATTCCTTCACGGCTCTGCTGTTTGAAAACTTTCAGATTCTCTATACGGGCTCCGTTATTCTGACTGCCATCGGATGTCTTTTTCTGCTTTCCTGTATTCCCGCGCTCTATTGCAGGGAATGTGACAAGACCCGGAAAATGTTTCTGCTGCGTCTTCTTATGATTGCTCTTGCCCTGCTCATGATCATCCCCGCAACGGTTGTATATCAGACGTTCAAACGCGACATTGACCGCTTCGGTGCAAAAGTGATGATGAAACTGCGCAAAGGAAGACATTCCCGCAACAACCGCCTGTACGACCCGTTTGAAGGCAATCTGAATTATGCGGGACGCTTCCGGGGATATGAGGATACCCTGATAGCGTTCGTTGACTCTGACAAATGTCCCGGCTATCTGCGCCAGCACGCTTACGCAGACTATCGGCGCGGAGTCTGGAACAATCGCGTTTACACAAGCACAGATATGCCGATTCTTACCTCGGCCGATAATGACCTCGCCACCTCGTTCTTCGCTATACCCGGCCCCGAATTGCCGTCTGACAGCAGTATGACCATCTACCCTGTCGAAAAAAATCTTTTCCGATGCCTCCCGCTCCCCGTCAATACCGTTTCCGTAGAAATGATCGCAGAACAATCGGCCGTCACTTACGATGGCGCAGTCTTCCCCAAAGATTGGAATGCGGGCGCCGGTTATACCGTCCATACCTGCACATCCGCAGAAAATCATTCCATCAACCACCCGGATTTCACGGAAGAAAACAATTACCTGACATTCCGCTATCTGCATGTCCCGCAAAATCTGAAACAGTCATTCCGTTTCGTTGCGCGATCCCTCATTCTGAATGGCGGTAGCGACCGCGAGAATATCGCAAAAATCGTTACCTTCCTGAAGAAAAACTATACTTATGAACTGAACGCTGTCAACCGGAGCCGAAACGACCCCACATCTCATTTTCTCTTCGTCTCCAAGAAAGGACACTGCGAACTCTTCGCCTCCGCCGCAACCCTGCTCCTCCGCAGCGCGGGTATCCCCGCTAGATACGCCTGCGGATATCTCTGCAATACCCCCTTCGGGAAAAAGAAAAACACCTGGCTCATTACCGGCAGAGATGGCCATGCCTGGACCGAAGTCTATCTCCGCGATGAAAAGAAATGGATTTCCGTTGACCCCACACCCGAAGGCCCGGAACCGCTTGCGCCCGCAAACCGCTCTTTCCGGCAAAATATGGATGACCTCGCAAATTTCTATATCTGTAAATTCAATGCTCTGCTGAACCGGGGCGTCCTCTCAAATATGACAACGGAAATTATCAATAAAATTGAAACGTTTCTGAAAGATACATTCACTCATCCTGCCGGAATCCTGGGACTTCTCATCCTGTCGGCTGCTGCCGTATGGATTATCACCGTACGCGTACAGCATAATTCCCCGTACAGGAATCTCACAAGAAACAAACGGAACGCCATTCGCAGAATGAAAAAAATCATCCGCAAAACGGAAATGAAAACGGGTACTTATCTTTCACAAGGCATGACCTTGCGCCAATGGGAAAGTCTCCTGCCGGAATCGGCACGTACGGAGATAAAAAACGAAATCCGCGAATACGAACGCATCCGGTTCCGCGAATAATCCACGGACGACACCCGGAAATTTTCCCCAATCCAGTCCGATATGCGCAACCGTACATAATCGGGTGTGTTTCACACCCGCATACACGCTTTCTATCGCGGTCAAATTCTGTGAACCGGAAATTCCTGCGGCAAGGTTGCCCGCGCGTATGTTACATCCGGATATCCGAAGAGCATGACCGCTGCCACACGGAATCCATCCGGAAGTTCCAGTGTTTTTCTGATCTTGGAAATATATTTGAAAGCATAAACACCGAACCCGCACCAGCAGGTACCCAGCCCCAAAGACTGGGCCATACAGTCAAAATAACTCAGTGCCAGCCACGGATCCGCTTCTTTGCAAGGAGCCTTTTTATGGACCGATGCAACTATGATATGGGGCGCTTTGCGGAAGATAACATCTTCACCCGCTTTGATTTTGTCCAAATAACGGTTGAGATTTGGGTAAAACAACTGCATAATCCCGGTCTTTTGAAGAAAAAGCAAAGACTTCCTGACTTCTTCCCGGTAAAACTCCATTCGCGCCTTGTCTTCAACAATCGAAAAATGCAGCATCCGCGCATTGCAGCCGGTCGGACTCCAACGCAAAGAATCTTCTAATTTCTTCAGAATTTCACCGGATACATTTTCATCTTTGAAATGTCTGACACTCCGGCGCTGACGAAGCAGATTCAGCACCCGGTCCGGATCCGGCACCTGCCCCGACAAAGGAACATCCGCAGCGGAAACGCCATTACAAGTTACGGCTCCTTTCGGACATACCGCAAGACAATGCTGACACTGAATACAGAACTCCGCATCCTCAGGAGTCATGACGGGAAAGCCATCCGATCCGGTCTTCAGCGTGCCGACGATACAATCCCGTACGCAGGCACCGCACCGGGCACATTTTGCTTTATCAATGTCAACCATACACGTCTCGCTGCAAGGTGATTATACAGTTTTTTCGAGCAGTTTGTTCACACCCGCCAGCTTGACGCAGACACAGAACAGTTCGATGGCAATTTTCAGTTCATCGTAGGTCGGATAGGTCGGAGCAATTCGCAAATTGGAGTCGTTCGGATCCTTCTTATACGGGAACGTAGCACCTGCACCCGTCAGTTTCACACCTGCATTTTTGGCAAGTTCCACGGTCATTTTCGCACAACCGGGCAAAGTATCGAGAGAAACAAAATATCCGCCCTGCGGTTTTGTCCAGTCTGCCAGACCGGTACCGGCGAGTTCACGGTCGAGCGTCTGAAGCACAATATCAAATTTCGGTTTCAGTTCCGCAGCCAGTTTACGCATGTGTTCATGAACCCCTTCCGGACTCTTGAGATAGCAAACAGTACGCAGCTGATTGAGTTTATCATGCCCGATTGTCTGCATTCCCATGTGTTTCTTGATTTCCTTGATATTTTCAGGACTGGCGGCAATGAGGGAAACTCCGGCGCCGGGGAACGTAATCTTGGATGTAGAGAAGAAATAGAACGGACGTTCCGGACAACCCGCAGCATCGCATGCCTTGAAAATATCCATGACATGGTTTTCGGAGTAAATATGATGCACACCGTAAGCATTGTCCCACATAATCCGGAAATCGGGAGCTGCTGTTTTCATACCGGCAAGACGTTTGACCGTTTCATCACTGTAGCAAATCCCCTGCGGATTGGAATACTGCGGCACACACCAGATTCCCTTGATGGAACTGTCCTCACTCACAAGTTTTTCCACCAAGTCCATATCCGGTCCGACCGGAGTCATGGGAACAGTAATCATTTCAATTCCCAAATCCTCGCAAATGCCGAAATGACGGTCGTATCCCGGACTGGGGCAAAGGAATTTTACATGCTCCAGTTTCGACCATGGAGTATTTCCGCCCGTCCCGAACAGCATAAAACGGACCATAGCGTCGTACATAAGATTCAAACTGGAGTTTCCGCCAATAATGATTCTTTCAACGGGAATATCCAGAAGACCGGAAAACAGACGTTTTGCTTCAGGGATACCATCCAGACCACCGTAGTTTCGGGCGTCAACTCCGTCTTCCGTAATATAGCTGGTCAATGTAAAGAGAATCCCGTTGGTCAAATCCAGTTGCGTACCGGCGGGTTTGCCGCGGGACATATCCAGTTTCAAATTGCGCGACTGGAATTCGGCATACTGTTTTTCCAGATCTTCTTTCAAAGCAAGCAGTTTCACCTTGGAAAATTTACGGATGTCATTCATTTTGATATCTCCTGTTCAAAAAATACAAAAATTTAAGCAAACAATAATATATCACTGCAACACAATCAATTCAATAACAAAAATCTTTTTTACCGTCAAAAACGATTAAAAAACACCGATATTTTCTGTCCCGGCAAATCCCAGCCCCGCAAAAAAATGCACGGGGACACACCGACCCCGGCGGTTTCCTCCGTGCACAACGTTCGCCCTACGAAACATCCACCCAACCCCCGCACGAGCAATCACGCAAAACATCCGGAATGTTCCACCCGTAGCCCCAAAGGGGCGGCACGATAATAGCCAGGGGTGGAGCCATGGGGGGTGGAACACACCATGGCGCAACCCCTGGAACAAAATAAAACAACCAATCGAGCCCCAACGGGGCGGCACGAACCACTCACGGAGGAAGACGCTTGCGGCGCATCTCCGTGCATAACGTTCGCCTAAGGTCATCCCTCCATCCCGCCTCGCACAATCACGCAAAACATCCGGCATTTTCCATACCGCCACTGACAGTGGATTATCCCGTGCATAGCCTTCGAATCCCGTAACCGGGAAAAACGTCTCAGAGTTCCCCTAACTGATCAAAGGCGGAAACCAGTTCACCTATGGATGGCGATGTTGCCACTTTCATATCGACTTCACTCTGGATATTCTTCAATCGCGGCGCCTGTTTCAGCAATGTCACAATGTGCTGCCAGTCGATATTTCCCTTACCCGGCAGGGTATGGTCATCAAACTGACCGAAATTATCGTGCAGATGACAATTCACGGTAAAGGGAAGCATATCCTCCAGAATATGTTCCTGCCAAATAGGCTCGCAGCCGACACGTTTCCAGAGGTCCGTCACGGAGTTCGTTTCATAGTTCATACCTTTTTCCATGAGATTGGCGTGTCCGGAATCGAAACAAAGTCCCAAGAAGGGATTGGAAAAAAGTTTGACATAACGGATCAGTTCGGAGGAAACATTGGAACGGACCCAGATATTTTCAATGCAGACAGTCACGCCACAGGCTTCCGCTTCGGGCAGAATCTGAGAAAGAGCATCTTCGATGTTCCGGCGATGTGTTTCCAATGGGATTTCCGGATAATGAAAATCATTTCCCACGTGAACAGTGAACGTATCCACCCCGTTCTCCGCACAGATATTGAGACAGAGTTTCAAACGCGTTATCATTTGTCTGCGGTACGATGCATCCGGATAAATGGGATCAACACATCCCTGAAAAGGAGCATGGGAGTCCACAAAAGTCAATCCCTCGGCAGCCATTTCCTTCTGGAGCTGACCCGGCAGTTTATATTCACGCATACACTGTTCTATGAGCGAGCTGGTCAGAACTAAATGTTTCGCTCCGTGTACGGCAAATTCATGCATGACCAGGCGGCGCATTTGGGGTGTCTGGTCAGCAAGAGGCGCACAAAAAGTTACAGGTACCTGAAACATAAATAAAAATCCTCAGAGTTTTTGAAGTTCATCAAATGCACGAACAAGGTCACAGATAGCGGTATGAGTACGC
>CALCCZ010000242.1 GCA_937900075.1 uncultured Lentisphaeria bacterium | reverse complement strand
AAACAGACAAAGCGGGCGGTATTTCGTTCATCAACCACCCCGGTGACTGGCTCCATTCAAACAGAGACATCAATACTGTTTCCGACCCCGAAAACGTAAAGTATTTCTCCGATATTATTCTCAAGTACGACTCCTGCATGGGCATGGAAGTATTTAACGAGAGAAACGGCGTTACACCCTACGACCGCATCCTTTGGGACAACATTCTCATGGAATGTCTCCCCTACGGCAAAAACGTAATCGCATTCTCAAACGGCGACACTCACGTTCTTTCGCAATGAAGCAAAAGCGACTTGGCTTGTGCCCGGGATACGTTGAACAAGCACATCACCTTCGTATGGTTTATCAGCCGTATTAATAGGCGAATAAACAAAGTTGATTTCGTAATAAGCGGTCGTACCATCCTGAGCTTCACAAATAATTATCCAAGGAGCGACTTCGATTTCGCCCGGAGTAACAGGATAAGCTATACTGAAAGAATCAACCGGGTCAAACGTAATCTGCGGAACCGTCTGTCCCTCATAGAGGTAGTAAGTATATGAATACGTGAGGGAATCAAAAGCATAGAACGGTTTGCCATCCAGATAAATCATTTCAACCAAGCAATTGGAAGAAAGGATAATCTCCTGACGCAGGATATACATACGATAATCTTCACCATTCTCGGCGATAACCTTAATGCTAATCGTAGAAGGATCATCCTGACGGATTTCAGCCGTCTGATATTGGTCGCCCAATTGATAGCTTACATCATCTGCCGTAAAGAAGGCTGTAGAATCAGAACCAATAGGATAGAACTTGGTATAAGTGAGAAGGTCCGGAGCGAAGTCAGCATCGAAGTTCTCATCCATGGACACCGGCAGGCCCTTAACCATAATGGTATTCAGAGCTGTAAAGTCACTCAAGCGATAGGTAAAGGAGATAATGTATTCAACCATATTTTCACCATCGGCAGAAGTAACCATGAGGAGATAATTGACATAACGTCGGCCATCCATCTCAACAGAAACAGAATCAACACTTACAGACTGCATTTCTTCGCCTTTGAGCCAGGAAATAGCGGGAAGCGACTCACCTTTCTCCAATACTACATCGTACTCAAAACTATCGGGAACGAATGTGGGGATATCGACTCCATTCAAACTGATCATATCCAATAAAGCATACGGCGACAATGCACGAGTGAAACGAATAGTATAAGTTTGCGTGGAAACACCGTCTTCAGCCAAGACGTTGATAGTACACAAACTATCACCTTCGACAATGATATCCACATTCTGGGCATCTTCTTTCTTGGTAACCGTTATATTACCCAAATGCTCGGTGCCATAGGGAAGAACGACGCGATAATTGAGGACACCTTCGTCGTAGTTCGCGAGGTTGGTTCCATCATACCAAATCATGTTCAATGCCACTTCGTCAGACAAAGTCATCGGGAAATGAACCGTATATGTACGTTGAGCGCCGGTTTGAGCCGTGGCGACAATATCCAAGCGTACTCCCAAGCTCTTCATCAACATAGTATCCGGCAAGACAACTGATGTAACCGTCTGATATTCATCACCACTGATGAAATAGAAATCAGGTATCTCAGAGGCTCCGGCAGGAACAGTATAATAATAGACAGACTGATACGGATCAAAACCTGCTAACGGGCGGTTGTCAATATAAATCATCTGAAGGGTATCTACAACAGATTTAAGGATGGAGAATTCAACCGTATAAATATTCTTACGTCCCGATTCGGCAATCACATTGACCTGTACGACCTGATTGTCAGCAGACTGACGGATAACGGAAGAAGATACCGTCTGCCATTCGTCACCGGCTTCCCAACTTACCTCCGGGAAAGCAACCGTTCCAACCGGCAGATCAACAGCATAGAAGAATGTATCAGGACGGAAGTCGGCAATTTCCACGCCATCGAGATAAAGATCAAGCAACTGATCCTGATCGGACTGCAAGAAGACGAATTGCAAGGTGTAACGTAATTGTGTGCCATCCTCCGCTGTAACCAAAATGACCGCTTTATTATCAGCCATTACAGGTGATGCTACAGATTGGGTAGTTTCTTCTTTCAATCCATAAATTTCAGGCAAAGAATGCGTACCCACGGGCAGATTAACCAAGTAATACGTAGTTTCACGATCAAAGCCCGCCATTTCTTCACCATCAAGGAAGATAGCCTGCAGGTGAGCATTGGAGGACAACGGTGTGAAGAATTCCAACGAATAGGTATTGGTAGTAACTCCATCACGTGCTGTAACAGCCAGATAAACCGTCATACCTTCAATACGGACATCAACAATCTGGCCATCCATCGACAATTGAGCGGACACTTCAGGAAGGACTGTAGAACCGGAAGGAAGATTGATGGAGTAACGATTTTGCATCGGAGAGAAATCCAAACGAGGATTAATCATGTATTGGAAATGTTTGAACTCCTCACCATCAAGCAGAATCATACGCAAGGTAGCATCTGAAGACTGAGCTTCGACAAACAAATCAATCGTATAATCAGTGGTTGTAGTACCGTCCTCAGCTACGACACGAATAATGCGTTCGTTGTTTTCACCGGCCAATTCCGTAATTGTTTGGAAACTATCAACCGTTTGCCATGTAATTTCAACTTCATCGGTTTGCACCTGCAATGAATAATAATGACGACCGGCTTCAAAGTGATCAAGTGCAGTACCATTGACATAAATAGCAGACAACTCCGCATTATGGCTGGGTTCAGCCTCAATCAAAACACTATAGAGAGCTGATGTCAAGCCATCACCTGCCGTCACGTTAATATAGGTAGGTTCACCTAAAATGCCATATTCAACCTGCGCTTTTTGTGAAGGCTCTGCAAGGACGTAGGACAAAGACGGCATCATCGGTTGACGTTGTTTGGAAGATCCGGCCGGCAGAACTATAAGATAATTCAACGAATCCTGACGGAATGCAGGAATTGTAACTCCGTCCAAACTGATATCACTCAAGTAAGCATTATCCGATTGATTAGGCATCAAGTTAACCGTATATATCATTTGCGTAGTTGCATCTTCAGCGGTAACAGTAATAGTATAAGTATTATCACCTTCAGGACGGACAATCGAGATATGCTGACGTTCATCGGTACCGACAGCCTGCAATTGGACTGCAGAATCGCTATAAATGGTATATTCGGTAACAGCAGAAGAGAATTCCTCCAACGGTGTACCATCAACATAGATAGCAGCCAAGTTGGCGATATGAGAAGGATCGGTAGGATAAGTCAAACGATACGCATGCGATTCTGCTCCATAAACTTGCCATTCCATATAAGTACCGGTCTGAATGAAAACAACAGAGTCAAGATTATTTTCACGACGGAAAGCAGTAGAGGAAGGACGCTCTTTTTCGTAAGTATAGGTAGTGTTGTGGAAATCAGCGGGAACATTTCCGTTAAGTTCAAGTTCCGACAACAAACCGGTAGATTCAGGCGCAAGCATATTCAAGGTAATTGTATAAACACCTTGTGAACCATTTTCAGCGGTAACAACAATATGGGTCAACTGATCATTAACTGCGATTTGTTCAACAACCTGTTTATCCATATTTTTGATAAATGAAATAGACGGCATCTTATCTGCTTCAATAACATAATCATTTTGAGCAGGATTGTACTCGACACCTTCGGCTACAATATCTTGAAGAGTGACATCGCTACTGAGGTCAGTTACCATGCGTATGGTATAAATGGTGGAATTGCCATACTCCGGAGTTACCGTAATAGTGAAAACAGAATCAGAATATGCAGTAGTAATAGTTTGACGGCTGCTTGCCATAACAGGCACGATATCAGGCAAACTATGAACGGAAGAATTGAGATGGATTGTATAATCCGTTGTAGCAGGAACAAAATTCTTGAGCAAAGTTCCATTCACATACAATTGGCTCAATTGATTTTTCTGACACAACGGGCGTACCACAGAAAGAGTATAATCCGAATAGTCAATACCGTTTTCAGCAAAATTTCGGATTGATGCCGTACGAACCGCATTGGCCCCGTCAAGAGTTTCCGCACTCCAAGTCACTACAGGCGCCTGGTCAAGGACTTCTCCGTTGAAGGACAAAACAGGAAGTTCTATTTGCTCGGGATCATCCAAAACATATTCAAATGCATCATCCGTGCGAATAGCCTCAACACCGTTGACAGTCATGCTGACAAGTTCATGATTATAGAACATGCGAACATAATCAATATACATTTGAGGTGTTGTAGCTGCGGTAATCGTACCTGACACTTGATAATACGAGTCCAACACGATATTAAGAAGTGTAGGATCACCTGCAGCGACATTAGCAGCCGAAAGGTCGAAATCCACCACTTTGTAATTGGAAGATGTTTCTGTATCTTTCCATTCCAAAGTACTTTCGCCATTAGAGCCGACCAATGTGTATTGAATCAGACTATTATTTTTGACAGTGGTGCTATAATAACGAATCTGCATTATATCCGGACTGTTATGGAACGAAATACCACCACTAATATCAAAACTAGAAGAACCGGCCACACCCCATGAGCCATGCACTTTACCCAAAGTAATAAATCCGGGAATTGCGCCACCACCAGGATTACTATATGCAGTAGTCAGTTTTACTGCATCAGTTCCGCTTTTTTCAATCAAGGCATCCGGAGTAAACGAACCGATAATGATGATATTGTGCTTACCCAATGCATCACCAATTGTATTCCAGCCTACCGGTTTGTTTGCATCCGAATAAACATCACACGTGGTCCATTCAGTAAATTCGGCATTGGGGACATACTCATCCGGATAATAATACCAAACATTATACACATTCGTACGGTCGCCATAAGAAACTTCTGCAGACCAATGCTTACTTGTCTGGTCCAAGATATTGATTTCAGCACCTTTGCTGATTGTGTACTTCAAAGTAGGTTTAGCCGTTACAGGGACAATGTAAGAGAATTGTTCCGAATTGAAACCTGCGATGGTAACGCCATTAACCTTGATGTCGGTCAAAACAGCAGGATCAGATGTCGGTACAACAGGTATCACCGTATAAACTTCATCAGCGACGCCATCCACATTGGCTTTAACTGTCAAGACGGTAGGATTGTTTACTCCACCTGGTTGCACGAATACCGTCTGCTCAGGATAGGATTTGGTATATTCAACAGTAAATGAACGACTACCATAAGGCATATCAACAGTAAAGGTACGTTGATTCTTGTCTTTAAGACTTATAGTATAATCGATTTCCGCAATAGAGAGCGAAGCCAAACGATTGGGCAGAGATTGTTTTTCAACATCAAAAAAGAGGTTGTAGGTACGTTGATCACCGTTCTCGGCTGTAACAACGATCTGACTGGTTTGTCCCAACGGACGAGATACGAACTCGACGGTCTGTTCCGGTTCACCTTCTCCATATTGAATTTGAGGAACAATCGTATCTCCCAAAGGAAGGAGGAATGCATAATCCGTCTGCTCTGGACGATAATTAATAGAAACCGTCTCATGATCAATCATGATATATTCGAGAGCCAGATTAGAAGATTTGCGAACCGGGAACTGAATAGTATAGTCGGTAGTAGTAATACCATCCGGGGCTTCGACATGAATGGTTGTAGTACCATTAATGCGGCTATGATTGGTTGTGATCACCTGATCTTGATGTTGACCGACAGGATGAACAGCAGGAACAACAGCAGTCCGCCAAGCCAATGTATCGATATAATCATGTTTATCGGCTGCAAATCCATTCAGGCTGACTCCATTTAACAAGATATCCTGTAAAAGCGCATTAGCGGACAAAACGCGCGTATAATATATAATATAGGTGTTTTGGGTACCATCTTCTGCTGTTACAATCACTTTCTGAATCGTATCATTTTCAGTCACCATCATCGTTGTTTGACCTTCTCGTGCTACTACACTCAAATCAGGCAAAGCGACACCGGCATCGATTCTCTCATGATATTCATAAATATCAGGATCAAAGGCCAACGTACGGTCGGCCAATGACATCGATACCAATTGGGCATTGTGATACTGTTCCACTACAAAAGATACGTGATAGGTAGCAGTATCGCCATTTTCAGCCGTAACAAACATGTTACAATGATTCCGGTCCGAAAAACCGAACACAACGGATTGCAAATTAGTATTGCGCACGTATGTCACGACAGGGATATCACTGCCGGCAGGCAATTGAATCGAATAATTCAATTGAGAAGAAACGAAACCATTCAACCCTACTCCATCAAGCAGGATATTATTCACGCTTGCCTCTTCTCTTTACGCTATATTTCTTTCTGTGCGCCTCAAAACGTTCATTGAACAGCTCGCCCATTATCGGCATTATGTTCTCCAGGAAATTGATAAGCATTTCCTCATCGGGAACAAAGTCTGCATTAAGCTCATAGCATTCTCTGTACACGCCTCTGATGCAACCTTCTCCAAAGATTCCGTCAATCTCCTGGATACATTTCTCGATTGTCTCAACGTGTAGTCTTGCAATGCTCATGTTCTTATCCAGGCCCTCTTCCATGCTGTCCACTTTTTTAGCCTGTCCCTTTGCTTCCTCTGAAAGCTTGCTAAGATTGTTCAATATACTGAAATATCTTTCAGC
>CALCCZ010000241.1 GCA_937900075.1 uncultured Lentisphaeria bacterium | reverse complement strand
GGTAAATGAATTCCCAGCAGCCATCGGCTTTCACCGGACGCTTTGCCAGCTTGGAGGCGATGGCTTTGGTAACCATCATTCCCTGGAAACCGCATTCCTGCATTTTTTCCGGCATGACAAGCTGGGACGGGATTTCCATTCCCATGCGGTCGTAATATTGCGGATCCGCACCGGCGCGGAGGGGACGGACTGCGGAGCCGATACTGGCGGAGGAGTTACCAATCTGAATACGCAGACCGGGGAAATGCTTGCGGACGATTCTGCCGCATTCATTGATGTACATCGCCAGCCGTTTGTCACTTTCAATCATCTTTTTTGCATCTTCAGAAAGCGGCATATTCAGCAGTTCTTCGGGGATTCCGTAACCGGGTCCGGATTCGTGCCAGATCATGATATGGTCATAATGCAGATGCGGCTGCATGGAGCTTTTGACTTTTTGAACAAAGGCTTCTTCTCCGGAAATTTTCTTGGAGATTTTCTTTTTCGGATCTTTCGGATCGGGAACCTGAATGGTTTTATCCTTGAAATGTCCGGTAGTCATATCCAAATCACCAGGATGGGCGCCGACATACAGATTTCCGTTGTAGTTAATATTGTACTTCTTCATCGCTTCCGGTGAAGGCGCTACACAGGATTTGCGGATACCCGCTTTCTGCATCAGAGGTCCGCCGATTTCCATGGCGCCCGGTGAACCGTGAACCTGGAACCACCAGGTGGCATACGGACTGGCAGTATTGGACCATTTGCGATTGTCCTTGGGAAGAATGGCGAAACGCGCGGGATGTGTCAGCGGTGCGCAATTGTCACAGGCAAGCGTAACATCGAGATCATAGTATCCGACATCCGCTTTGAGCGGGATTTCAATAGCGGCAGTATCACCAAGTTTTTTCAGGGAGAAAGATTTTTCACCGCTGAAAACTTTTTTGCCGTCAATATCTTTTGCGGTCCAGAGAATCTTGCCTTTCGAATTGTCGCGGGTAGCCCTCAGAGTGACCGTAGTGACTGCCTTTTCGTCCTGAGTAAAGACGTTACCCGGGGAGGCTTGCTGGAAATCCATCATAACGGGGGACTGTTCCAGCGTGACAGCAAAGATATTGAATGCGGAATCCGAGTGGAAATCGGGTTTCATCCGGTTATCCAGCTGTTCTGTATTTTCTCCGGTTTTTCCGATAAAATCAAAATCAAGATAATCGGCATTCCGGGCAGCAAGGTCGATAATGCAGCCGAGATTGATCTGAACATCGATCTGATACAGCGGAATCGTTTTGCCATTTTGAGTTAATGTTCCGACCTGCTTGAAGTTTTCAGGAATTTTTCCGTCACTGAGGTCTATAACGGTATCGCCAATCATGTTGCCGCCAATACCGACATCTCCATAGCGGCTGAACCGGACGGTCAGAATTTTATCTTTAGCAGGATTCGGATCAATGGCCGCAATGATATGTGCCACACTGTACGGCGCAGCGGGAATGCGGAAATGAACAGCACTCGGAAGTCCATCCAGCGGAGAACGGGCAAGGTATTCTTCAACTTCCATTGCCCAGTTGCCTTTTCCCTGTTTGCAAATGGCAATATCGCCGGAATCCATGGGCTTTGCCACATCGTACGGAATCCCGTTAATCGTCTGTACTCCTTCCTGCAAACTCGATTTGGCATTGACAAATGCCTTCGCACGCGGATTCGCGGAAAAGTCAATCGGATAGTATTTTGCCGCAAAGGAGGCATACTTGTTTTTCTTTACAAGAACTTCGGAAACACCATTGCCTTTGAACTCAATCTTGACTAGCTTGGCAAGCGGCATCTTATCTGTCAGTTTTTCGCCTTTGGCAAGCGGTTTTACCGGTGTGCGGAATGTCTTCGCAAGACTGGCATCCAGCATCATATTGAGGCTGCCGTCCGGCATCGTATAGAAATCCACATCCAGAGGATGCTGTGAGGCAGCGGGAATCTTGTCCCAGTCACGCAGAATATCAATGTACTGGGGAACGCAATCGTAGGTACTGGTCAGACGGCTCAGAGAACGGACATTCTGTTCGATTTTCTCGTTGCCTTTGAAACCGAAACGGATTATACCGTCATCAAGCATAACTCCGCCTTGTCCTCTCCGGTATTTGCCCACGGTGGCAATCATATATCCGGCGCGGGTGGAGGATACGGAATATTTCTCCGCACTGATGGGAACAACGGTACTGGTATTGTTGCTCCAGTACATCGTCATAACCAGCGGCGTTTCGGTTTTGTTCAGTTTTATCCGCGCTCCGGCATATCCGGTGGAATCCGGAGTCAGGGTTACATCGGTCTTGACCGCTCCGGCAGGCAGCGGCTGTGAAAGACTGCGGAAGTCGGCAAAGTGCTTCTCTACGGGATTGTCAATGAGCTTTCCGCCATTGGTGATGCTGATTTCCGTCAGGGAAAATCCGTTTTCGGGCAACGCATTGAAATTGACAGCGGAAACGGCTTCTGTGAACGGGATTTCCAACTGTTTCTGTAATTTGCGGTCAATGCTGACGTAAAGGGTCATTTTTCCGCCGTTAATACGAATCGCGCCAAAGCACCAGTACCGATTGGACTGGAACGGGAAAGAAACCTTTTGCCCGTTCACGGAAACACTGTCAGAGGCAAACGTAATCACGGTTTTATTGACAAGAACCTGGAAGGATCTCGGCGTTCCGGGAATCGCCGCAACTCCTTTTTGAGTCACTTTCCCGTTTTTGTCCTTTACTTCCGGTTTCCCGGGAACCGGGTCCTTCGCATTGAGCGTACGGAACCGGAATTGGATATCAACGTTTTTCAATGCCGGCAAGGCAATGTCCTCGGCAAAAATACGATATCCGCCCGTTTTCGGAGCCGTAATGTTCAATTCCGCTCCCGTACCGGTATCGGTTAACGCCCAAATGGGGTCGTTGCCAATGCTCATTCCTTCCACATCGGAAGTGATGCTTTTAGGCGTTGCACTGTAATTCGAAAAGTTTTCCTTAAAGAAAACTTTTTCATCCGCACTCAGACCCAGACCTGCAGCCGAAGCACAAAGCAGAGCCAATGCGACTTTCAGAGAAGTTTGCTTCATGTAAAGTCCTTTCATTTTAACCTATTTGATTTATCGTATTCAACAACATCCAAAGAGAATATAATCCCCGTAACAATTATTACAACAAAAATCTGAGAAATCTTACAGAAAAAAAATGTTTAAAGCGAATTTCCCGCATCCGTCAGCCGGACACAAGCAAAATCAGAAGATAATCTGCCCACGATTCCGCCAATTTGTCAGTCCGGAATGGACTGACGGAACAATCCCGGCTGCCAATCAGTTGCCGCCTGTTTTCCGCAGTTCGGCACGGCGGATTTTGCCACTGATCGTTTTGGGAAGTTCGTCCAGAAACTCAATGAGACGGGGATACTTGTATGGAGCCGTATGCACCTTTACGTAGTTCTGGATTTCCTTCTTCAATTCTTCGGAAGGTTCTTTGCCTTTCAGTACAATGGAGGCCTTGACAATCTGTCCGCGGGTCGGGTCCGGGACACCAATCACTGCACATTCCAGAACATACGGCAGTTCCATGAGGACACTTTCGATTTCAAACGGACCGATACGGTATCCGGAGGATTTGATGAGGTCATCAACACGTCCGACATACCAGTAGTAGCCGTCTTCATCGCGCCAGGCGGTATCGCCGGTATGATAATAACCGTCGTGCCAGACCTCGGCGGTCTTTTCGGGATCGTTATAGTAGCCG
>CALCCZ010000240.1 GCA_937900075.1 uncultured Lentisphaeria bacterium | reverse complement strand
TGTGTCCACCGGGCCGCGCTGGGCATATCTCCGCATCGCGGAGGGCTGCGATAACCACTGTGCCTACTGCGTCATCCCGTCTATCCGCGGCAGGTTCCGTTCCCGCCCGATCGAGGACATCATCAAGGAAGCAAAAAACCTGATTAAACAGGAAGTAAAAGAACTCATAGTAATAGCACAGGATACAGCGGCATACGGTCGGGATTTCGATGGAAAAACTCATTTAGCGGAACTCTTGAAAAAATTAGACAGTCTTTCCGGTGATTTTTTAATTCGTCTTATGTATCTTCATCCGGCGAGTATGACCGATGAATTGCTGAATACTATGGCAAAATGCAAACATTTGATTCCCTGCATAGAAATGCCGTTGCAACATATTTCTGACCACGTTTTGAAATCAATGAAACGAAAAATCGGTGGTAAAGAAACTCGTGAAACAGTAAAACGTGTACGCGAGAAACTCGGTTTTGACATACGCACTACATTTATGGTGGGGTATCCCGGTGAAACAGAAGAAGATTTCGAAGAGTTGCTTGAGTTTGTAAAAACAACAAAATTTACGCGACTTGGCGTTTTTACTTATTCCCGCGAAGAAGGTGTTCCTGCAGCAGATATGACGCCGATAGTACACATACAAACAGCTAACGCCCGTATGAGAAAACTCATGCGTGCACAAGCTGAAATTTCCTTGGCAGCAAATCAATCTTTACTTGGCAACGTAGTTGATGTTATTCTTGATAAAATTCAAGCCAGAGGAAAAGCAATCGGACGTCTTTTCCGTGATGCACCGGATATCGACAATGTTGTTTTGTTAAAAGGACTCAAAAAAGGAAAATATAAATCAGGCGATTGCGTTAAAGCGTTTGTCACGCAAGCCTCTGAATATGAGTTATCAGCCGTTCTTTTTACCGATACTGAGATAGGAAAATAAAACTATGAAAAACATTCCCAATCAACTTACCGTAAGCAGAATTTTACTGGTTTTCGCTTTTGTCATTCTGGCAAATTTTGATTCCTGCAACAGCAGTTGTATAAAGGTATCCGCCAATACTGCCTGGGTCTGCCATTTAATTGCATATATTCTTGCCGTAATCGGCGGTTTGACAGATTTAGTAGATGGATATCTGGCAAGAAAATATCACTGGGAAAGTGATTTTGGACGTCTTATTGACCCGTTGGCTGACAAATTGTTCATCATGGCAACTTTCGCGATGCTCGTGGATTATCAGTATATGCCGGCTTGGCTTCTGATCGTCATTCTTGCCCGCGAATTTATGGTAACAGGTCTTCGCACGCTGGCAACCGCAAAAGGAATTGTCATTGCTGCGGACAAATGGGGAAAATTGAAAACAGCATCACAAATGGCAACTCTTGCCATTTGTGGATTTTCATGGGTCTTCCACCCAGTTTGTGAATCTATTCCGGATATCCGTCAGCCCGGTTTCTGGAACGTAGCTTGGCTGACCGCATTAGGAATTGTTGCTTTTCTGACGATTCTTTCCGGAGCCTCCTACTTCGTAAAACACAAAAAACTTTATTTGGAATCTATGTTCTGATTATGGCTTACCAACCACAATGTACAACGCCGATCCGTCCAAAAGCATTTCTTGTCGGTTGCTGTGCGATGGATGAGAACATTTCATCCGTCAATGAATATCTTGATGAACTGACTGAACTGGCTAAAACGCTGGATACTGATGTTTGCGGACGGATGACTGTTCGTATTCGGGAACATAATCCAAAATACTTTGTGGGTAGTGGGAAAGCGGAAGAAATAAGCATTGCTGCAGATGAAGCGAATGCGGATGTTATCATTTTTGATGATCCTCTGGGACCATCACAACAACGCAATCTTGAAAAATTGTGCAAAAGAAAAGTAATTGACAGACAGGAAATCATTTTAGATATTTTTGCTGCCCGCGCACAAACAAAAGAAGCTGTACTACAGGTGGAGTTGGCACGTTGCTGTTATTTCCTTCCCCGTCTGACCGGAGCATGGACTCACTTATCAAGACAACGAGGAGGCAATACCGGTGCCCGTGGCGAAGGCGAAAAACAAATTGAAATTGACCGACGTCAATTAAAAAAACGTATTGCGGAATTGGAGTTGGAATTAGCTGAGATAAGAAAGCAGCGAGGTATTCAACGTAAGGAAAGACTCCGGAATACGATTCCCTCTGTCGCTATTGTGGGATATACAAATGCAGGGAAATCATCCCTTATTAATTTGCTGACAGATTCCGATATCCTCGCAGAAAACAAATTGTTCGCGACTTTGGATCCCACCACCAGACGAATGACTTTACCGGATAAATCTCCTGTTCTGCTTACCGATACTGTCGGTTTTATCAGAAAACTGCCGCATTCCCTTGTCGAAGCGTTTAAATCCACTCTTGAAGAGGCAATTCTTGCTGATTTTGTTATTCTGTTACTGGATGTCTCATCGGCTCAAGCACCGGAACACTGGGAAACTACAATTTCTGTATTAAACGAGTTGGGTGCTGCTGATAAAACGATTATTCCCGTATTCAACAAAACCGATCTGCAACCTGACCCGTTTGCAATTCTCAAAATGAAAAGTATTGCACCAGATGCTGTCTTTATTTCCTGTCGTACTGGAAACGGAATCGAACAATTAAAGGAACGACTGATGCTTCAGGTCAATACCAATGCTGAAATCACGGATATTGAAATCCCTCCGGAACAAGCGAAATTAACAGCATTTCTACACGATAAGTGCTGTATATTTCAGTCCGGATATTATGATAACGGAACCTTCTTCGCCACCGTAAAAATCCCGTTCGCATACAGGGATATTTTCGGTCCTTATTCGAAAAAGAATCAAAATGGAGCTTTCTTAAAACAATGAAAACTAAATTTTTATGTACATTCTGCATTACTGTCATAGTTACCGCTTTTTTCCCAATTGGAAATCTTTTGGCACAAAGAGCATATCCAGTACGAACTTCCGATTTATCCGATGAAGATTGGACTTCCTGGCGTATCGCAATACTTACAATAGAAGAAGCTGACAAAGCAAACAGAAAAGGTCGATATACCAACGCATTAAATCTTTACAAAAAAGCAATCGAACACTTGGAAAAAGTCAAAAAAAATGCTCCTTCCTGGAAACGGGTGGAACTATGGCGCATCGGTGCAGGTTCAGAAGAA
>CALCCZ010000239.1 GCA_937900075.1 uncultured Lentisphaeria bacterium | reverse complement strand
CATCCTGATCGACGGTTCCGAACAGCAGGCGGATCTTCTTCGCGAACAGGCGATGAAGACCGGCGAAATGATTAAATTGAATGAAAATGTTTTTTTTGTTTTAGGACGTGTTAATGGCGCAATATATGATCTTAATGCGAATGATGTTTTTGCTATAAATCAGAAGGGTTGCAGAATTTTAGATAAAGCATTAAATAGGCGTGTTTTAAGCGTTAGAGAACAAAAATTTATGTCTGAACTTATAGAAAATAACCTTTTTGATGAGAACAAAATAAATTTTTCTGTAAAAATTCCATTTAATAACTCTTCCAGTTTTGATACTGTATGGCTTGAGATTACACAAGCGTGTAATATGCGGTGTATACACTGTTATGAAGGTTGTAATCATAAACAGTCTGTAAATGATCGGCTGACTTTATCCATGTGGAAGAATGTTATTGAGCAAATAAAATGTATTGGTGTAAAAAATGTTGTTGTCATTGGAGGAGAACCCACATTAGACACATATCTTTTGGATATTCTTTCATATTTGCATATTAATCAGATATCAACAACATTATTTACTAATCTTTCATTTGATAACGTAGAATTGCTTGATAAAATTAAAGATTTTAAAATAGAAGTAAAGTTTTCACTATATGGACATTCAGCCAAGGTACATGATTTTATAACGCAGCAAAAAGGAAGTTTTGATAAATTGAAAAAAAATATTGCCTGGCTAGTTGCAAATAATGTGAATATTATAGCATCCGTAATTTTAATGAAAGAGAATGAAAAATTTAGAAGAAAAATAGAAGAATTTCTGAAAAGTATGCGGGTTTCTAAATATAGTTTTGATGTAATTCGTGATGTATGTGGAGGAAATCAAGCAATTCATGCCCCGATATTACAAGAAACTATCAGCATGGGGCGGCTGGAAACTCCTAACTTTTCTGTATCATTCGCGCGATTTTATGAATTTTATAAGAAAAACACTTGTTGGAATAAAAAAATAGTTGTAACAGAAAATGGTAACCTTTTGCCTTGCGTATTTGCTCGTGATGAGATAATTGGCAATGTGAAAAACATAAGTTTTGCAAATTTATTGAAATCTGAAAAATTAATGTATTATTGGAATTTCAGTTATGATAATGTTGCGGAATGTTCAGAATGTGAATACCGTTACGTTTGTAAAGATTGCCGTCCGCTGGCAATGGCGGCAGGAGGTATTAGCGTAAAAAATCCGCGTTGTGGATATAAACCGTTAACTGGTGAATGGACAATGAAAATTTTAGAATATGAATTTACAAAAATATGTGATTATTCAGATTGTTTTAAAAAGAGTGGGAAGAGAAATGATTTTTCGATATTGCGAGATAATCTGACAGTAAAGGGAAAATCAGGTGTTTATTTCTTTTTGTCTGAAGACGGTAAAGTTATTTATGTTGGCGAGGCTCATGAACGAAAATTATTTGATAGAATTACTCAACATTTTAGAGATACGGATACAGGTGGACTTAGATATAAACACGCATCGAGGACAAAAGAATTGGAAATATTAGAAAAATCATCAATTTATGTTTTAGGTGTTGATAATTTAGAGGAAATAAAAAAAATAGAGGAGAAATTAATTGACAAATTAAAACCAAAACTTAATAAAAGGTTGTATTGAAAAAATGATAAATTATCAGATTTTTTATCAGAAAATAAATGTAAGGAAGTTCTAGCCCATCTTTCTCACTTTTGATATCTTTTAGCCTCAAAAAGGCACAACATCACTTTCAATCGTGAGTTTTCCTTTTTTTTATAATAGAACCTGGATTCCCGTACACGCATAACGAGAAATTCTATTGGGGAGACAGAATCTCCAAATCGGCATAAATACGATGCTGCTTTTCCAAAACTTCGCATACAATCGGAGCCCGACCTGGTTCGCTAAAACTTTGTATGGATTCCAGTTCAAGGAACAGTTTTTCCATTGTATATTCTTTGTAAAGTCCTTTTTCTTGCATTTTCCGGTTAATATATGCCAGAAAAATCAGAGCAACAAATTCAACAAACAACTTTCCATTCAAGGAGTCTTCTGATGACGTGAGCAATCGTCTGCAATTCAAACGTTCTTTCAGATTCCCGAAAGCCTTTTCAACAACATCTTTGCTCCTGTATACACTCAATGCAGCAATCGGATCTTTAATTTCATTGCTGATTAGAGCAAAAAATCCGTGTTCCTTCCTGACTTCACGGACTGCCTCCTCTTTAACCAATACGGTAATTCCTCGTTTCGGAGTCTCGCGTACCTCAAAAAATTGTTCGTATGCCTTTTGATGTTTTTCAATGCGATGTCCGGAAAGCAATTCTTCTTTCAAGTTATCCAAACGCACATTCAGTTCAAGTTCTTCTTCTGCAGCTTTTTGAACGCTGTAATAAATATGCAGATACATTCGCAGGTTGCCGGAAAGAGTATCTTTTTTATATGGACGTTCCTGCGAATATTCCCATTCCGTGGTTTGCGTAGATGCTCCAATCCCGTATTTTGAATCATGATTGCCATAATCTCGGATGCTTTCACAAACTTCCGAAATACGTTTTTTTACAAAGGAAAGTCCTGTACTGACAGCAACAACAAACTTATGGTGATGCTGATAAAGCTGGTCGATATTGGTCTTACTATAGAATCCCCGATCCATCACAAACTTAACCTTACGGTAACCGAGAATATCAAGTTCCTTCACAAGCGTGTTTACTGTCTTTACATCAGGAATGTTCCCCGATAATTTTCTGTAGTAAAAGGGAAGACCTGACTGTTCCCCAAATAACAGAAGTAGGTTGATTTGAGGAAGATGATCCGATTCTTTATTCTTGCCATATTTGACTTGCTTCAGCAATTCAGAGTAACTTGAAATGCTGGTGGAATCGTAAGCCCAGTATTCCTTTTCTAACCGGCGTTTCCCCTGAAGACGCGCAAAGCGTCGTATGGACTCCTCTGAAATTGATGCAAAAAGGCGACAGATATCCTGCGATGAGATATCCTCACCATACGGATGTATATGCGTGTCTGACCAGTATTTGAAATACATCATGGCACGATTGTTCCCAAGAATAAGAAAATAGACAATGGACAGTAATTTGCGGTAATCTTCCGGAAAGCATACGCGCAAATCATGGATGAGACCAAGTTTTTCGCCAATCTGATCCAGGAGCCATGTTGCCCCGTAAAATGATCTTTGAATGCAGTTCATCGGAACAGGTCCGCGTTTGCGTGTCTTTTTGAGTTGTTCCGGGTTGCGACTGCATCTCCCGTCTGTAGGAATAATTTCTCCTGTTTCGGAAACGCGTCCAATTAATTTCCGGTGGGCCCGTGACTGGTGTTTTTCTTTATCCCAAAATGAAATTGACTCGTAGGCATACGTGATGCCTGAACGTTTATCTTTCTGATATATAATGGCCATTGTATATCCTCCAAATATCGTTATACATATAACACATAACGATAAAAATACAAGTGGATATCGTGTTTTTTGGAATTTTTAGGTAAAATTATGCTTTCCTGCGGACTATCTCGTTATGCGTTTACGGGAATCAAGGTGATTACGACTAAACTAACTCCTTCTATTTGTCAACCCCAATACACTGTTTCCTTTTTTGCATCGCGCGTTTACTTTGAGAAGATGCTGAATTATTTTACTCCGTACGATTTTTTTCAAAATAATTTTCTTTTTTCTTTTCTTTTCAAGCAAAATTAGAGTGTTCTTAGAGATTTCCTGCATATCGTCAAGCAATTGATCCAAACCCTCTATCTCAGGGAAATATTCTGCACCGTGCATATACGGATTGGTTTCCTCCAGCAAATTACCTAATCTAAGGTTTTCTAGTTTATAGAGGTCGGATTCATTGGGGTCCTTAAAGACAATATTTTTCATTGCATCTTTTGCATCTTGATCACTTATTTTTTCAATATAATTAATTGCGTATTTGCCATTATTAACGGCTGACGATGTAATTCGTTCTTCGTCCGTCTTCTCATTTGCCAAATAAGGTATAGGTTGCGAGTTCGAATTACCCGAACTAGAATAAAAAGAATAAAACGCAGGAATATATCCGCTTCTATAAAGAACGAGCATGACCGTCTCAGAAAATATACGTATAGCTTTAGTAACAAAAGTCCTGTTTATTTTTGCTATATCATACCAAGAGCCATTCTCTTTATAAAGGACACGCACTGCGAAAAGATTTTTTAATGTGTTCAATGCCTCCATGTTATAAAAGAAAGAGTTATGATCCTTTTCTTGCCAATGTTTTGTAAGTTTACCTTCTTTTTTGAGTGGTGTGCCATTTTTACTTTTCCATTTGCACTCAGAATATTTGCATTTAGGTGGATTACAGTCTTCTTTCTCAAGATTCCAGCAAGACGTATTTATACAATCACCAATCTCATACAATTGTTGCGTGGAGTGATCGTAATACTTATATTCTTCTCGAATTGTTGACATATTTATAGCGCTTAATTTAAAAAACGCTGAATACTTTTTCAGTCCATCAAGATATTTTTTCACTTTAGACTTTTCAAAGTCATTTTCGTTTATTACTTGAATCCAAACTTTTTCATCGTAATGCTCGTCTTCGCAGCAATCTACAAGATAGTCTAGATCACTATCTACTGGTTCATTTTCATCATATAGCATTGCAATGCCCGACAAGTTTTCTATATACTCCTGATATTTATCTTTACATTCCTGATATTTATCTTTGCTGGCATAAAAACAGACCTTCTCGTACATTCGCGCTAAAAAAGTTTTTGGTAACAACAATTTATTCAAATGACTGTGTAGTCGCTTCCACTGAAGATAACAAACGCTATGCGAGGCATAAGGCATAATTTTATCCAGACTATTCTTCTTCGAAAAAAGATCGTATGTTTCAAGTTGCTGTAAATTCTTTTCCTTAAGCAGGTTATCCAAAAACGAATATAATTTCTTCAGAAAGACAAACGTTACATTAAAATATGCATTGAGGTCTGATTTATGATTTTGTGCTATTTCAACGTTATAAAATAAAGGCAAACAGTAGCGTCTTTTATCTTCGTAATTCAGGGTATATTTTTTAACGGAATCTATAATTTTCTCAAAACATTCCTTAAGCTTACGAATACGTTCTTTTGTTTCATCCAAATCAGTAAAATTATCTGCTGCTATTTCAGCAAAACATTCATCAAATATTTTTCGCTTCTCCCCATCATATTTTTGTGGAAGAAGGTCCTTAAAATCATCATTGTCATTGCGTATCTCTGCAAACTGTTCTTCTTTATCCTTAACCTCGATTTCTATGTCATCAATATTATCGATTTTTTTTGCAGATTGAAATAGGGCATTTATTTTCAGTGCGACATAATCGTAAAGCAATCTATCATCTATTACGTAATACGACCTATCTTTGATTCTAAAAAGCGAAGGGCATAAAACAAATGTATTACCTCTAATGCAACTTGGCTTATCGTACGGACGTGACATTCCTCCAAAGGTTACATACGCATATCTTTTTTTCCAGTCAACGGCTAACAATAATGGATATAATTGCCACTCATCTGTCTCTTTTATTTGTCTCGTTACTTCACTGAACTTCATAGTATTATTCATAATATTACCTCATTAGTTATCACGATTCATGTGGTAAAATACTTTTATGAACGAGAAAAATCAAGTTTTTTTGAAAAATATTGCAATTTTTTTCAAAAAACGGCTTGATTTTTGAAAAAACTGAGCTATTTTAATTACAGTCGCATTTTTTTGCGGTTGCTGTTTGAAAAACCGGGTTCCCGACAACCTTAAATAAAAAAATTAAGAAGTGGAACATCATAATATGTTCCGGTCACAATGGTTGTCTTAAAATCTTTACCGAATGGAGTGCAGTTATGTCTGTTCAGTCCTTTGGTTTCGGGGCTCGGTTATATAATATGTTTGATGCAGTTTGGAGTCATTCCTTACTGCGGAATTTATTTAATTGCGGTGAGGTTGTCCCTCGCCATGATGAAGATTATACTGCGCGATGGATCGTTCAGTCTAATCCGATTATTATGAAGCTCTGCTCCAGCAGAGTGATAAATTCTTCTATTTCTTATGATATCCGGTGTGACCACTGTGTCTTTGGATATGTTGTAATTCTTAAAAAAAATCCGTGTGTATCTCAGGATTATTGCGTAAAAATCATCACTTGTACCGAAATTCCTTCGTCGGGGGGAGCGCCGGTAGTTCTACTAATTTTACAAAAAATACAACAAATGTCTTCTATCCCGGGAGAAGACATTTGTTTTCTTTTCCCGGGTACAAGACTCCAGGAAAGGAGGATCTCGTAATGAGCAACAAAATAGTTGGTGGCAACACCGGAGGATTGCTTGAACTTATTGCCGAGCTTCTTATCGTCATTTCCAAGTAAGCGTATATGCTTACAATTCAAGTCATCATTTTAATTCCGAGAAGTCGGAGAAAGGAGTTAGAAGACTAACAGCTGTATCGCGGAAATGTCAGTTTCATTTCCGATATTCTCGATATAATTTTCGAGGATTGAATGGTTTCCATAAGTAGAGGCAACGGCAGAATTCCTCTGCCGACCTCGGTAATTTCAATTCCGGAAAAACCGGAAGAAAGGAGTTTATCCAATGTTTCCGCTTATTATTTGTCCGCGTGCTACAACTGCTACAATAGCTTCCTCTGCTACTTGTTTTTGTGCCAATATATGTGGAGGTACAAGACTGATTTGTAACATCTGCAAAAATGGCAAATGATTGATAGAACGGCAGAGGAAACTGTTTATGCTGAATCAAATTCTCAAAAAAGCACTCCAAAAAATGGCTTTGAAATTTGAGACCGATGAGGATCAGAATTATATATTTTCCTTCAGTCATGGGGAGAAAAAATATAATTGCCTTGCTGTTTCTTATCCTGCCAGAAATTTGATTGCGTTTAATGCTGCGTGGGAACTGCCACTACAAACGGCAGTACTCCCTGCAAATTTTTTTAAAGTACTGAACAGTACAAACTTCCGTTTAACTTCTGGGAATGTGGAGTTTGACGGAGATGATACTGTGATTTTCAGAACTCCGTGTTTTCTTCCGAATCAGGAAGATGCCGCAACAGAGTTATGTTTGAATGTTCTAAAAAAGTTTATGAAGACTGCAAAACGGGTTTTTCAAAAATTGGAAAAAAACTTAAGTTTCTCCAAGAAAAAGAAAAAACCTTCTGATGCTGAAATTGATATGTATTTTTCCGTTTGGCACAAGCAAATGGAAAGTGAATTAGATTGGCTTTACAGTCCAGAGTGCTCTCTTCCGGGAGAAGAACGCTCTAAACGGATACTTGATATGGAATCAGTCGTCAAATTGTTCAATAAACACAAAAATCATAGGAGATAAACTTATGGGATTTGCAGATTTTCTGAATTGCTTGGGTGAAATTGCAATAGCAGGATTTTGTGATTTTGCCACAGATAGGTTAGGTCTTGAAAAACCTGATGAGGGATCATATATTTCTTGGGTGTGCCAAAAAGAAGGAAAACATGCAGGAAATATTTTCCAAAAAATGTCAGGCGATAAACTTTTCAAACTGAAACCGGGAACTCCGGTATATTGCAATTTAGCTGGAGGTCTTGCTGAACATTCCGGCATCTGTATCGGAAGAAAAATCGTGCATCTGGATGGTTCAGGAAACATCATCTGCACATCGCCTAAAACCTTTATTGAACGGAAAAACGGCAGTAATTTTGCTATCAATATCTACTACGCAGCAAGGAAGAAAAACTCTTCGTTGGGAAAAGCTGTTGTTGCACAGCGAGCTCAGGCAAAAATCGGCAGGCATCAAAACTATTCTGTCTGGACAGATAATTGTCATGGTTTTACCTTGGGGTGTATCACCGGTAATTTCAATCAACATCAAAACTATCGGCTTGGGGAAATCAATAGTGCCATATCGAAATACTACGGAACAACTGATTAAACTTTAATGGAGAATGTTATGAAAAATGAAGATTATAAATTATAAATGTTTAGGTAAAAAAGTTATTAATTATGTAAAAACGATGTTCTGTCCAGATCAATATGTTGGCATTGTAAAACATAGCGAAAATTGGCAAAAATTTTATAAACGCGTGGATATCTTTGAAAATCAAACTGTTAAAATTCAATCTAAAATAACAGGGGAAAATTTTTTCTTACTTATATTAGAGTCTCCGCATACTGACGAGTTTGCCAAAAATGGAAAACCAATTGGTCCAGCGAATGGTAAAACAGGAGAAAATATCAGAAAGTATATTACGAAAATTTTTGGTTCTGGATACAATGAATACCATCTTATTTTGATGAATGCCGTTCCGTTTCAGTGTTCTTTGGGAGTTAATACTAAATATTTCAGAGAAGATGTGTTTAAAAAAATATGGTCTGAAAATGGAAAACAATTTTTTATTGACAGATTAACAGGATTGCTGAATACTTTGTCTGATAAAAACATTGTTATTGCAAATTGCTGTACAAAAGGATATAATGCCACAAACGACAGCAAAAATAGACCTTTTTTATGGCATTTAGTACAAGATAGCATAGAAACTTTGACATCGGATAAAGGAATGGAAATACAGTATTTTAGAACAAGTCATCCGTCATCTTGGTCACGTAACAAAAAAAACAGAGAAGTAAAAGAAAAAATGATATTAACAATTTCATAAAACCAAGAAATAATTTTCCACTTTGGGAATTTAGCTAACGCAAAAAATTCCAATGCACACCAAATCATACCATTTGACCGGGGATGGCATTGGTCAGGCGGGCAGGGAAATGAGGGACTCGTTCAAGGACTGAAGCGGATTTCCTTTGCGGTTTTCCGGCAAGTCAAAGTTCGTTTGGGGATATTATCGGTGAGGTGAAAAACAGCCCGGAGCAAATCTATCCGGGCTGAAGTTTTTTACTTGTTTTTCAGGGTCTGGAGGGCTTTTTTATGGCCTTGTTCCGCGGCTTTGCGGTACCAATATGCCGCGCGAGTCGGATTTTTGACAACGCCGATATCCTTGAGAAAACAATCCGCGAACTGAAGCTGGGCAGGGATAAACCCACTTTTCGCAGCGGAACGGAACCATGCTGCGGCATTTTTCAGTTTTGCAGAGACGGATGCCACCATATTTACAGGATGTTCTTCACTCATGCCAGCATTCCTTCGATGTAGGGAGAAATGATTTTTTCGATGCGACAGACCTTGGCTTCAGTTAGTAGTTGTGGGATCGTAAAGAGTTTCTTCCGCCAGCCATCCCGCAGTGCTTCCAGTGCAGTGTCCAGACCAATTTTGTTTCGGAATTTGAAACAGTCGGCTACCGTTTTTGCCGGAGTGAAGATTTTGAATTTGATACCATAGAGTTCTTTTTCCATGACTCCGCAATTGTAGATTTTATCTCCCAAGTGGATACAGGAAATCAAAGGAGTATTCAGCCGTGGCAAAGCCGTTCCACGTGGCAGAGCAATCCAAAGTTCTGTAGGACATTGCGTTGTAAAACCATGGATTTGCAGTGCAGAAAGAAGACAAACGACAAAATCACACCGTTTTCTAACCAAGAGATCCAGTTCCGGATAAGGGGAAGTTTGTGCATCAAGCGGCTCATAGACCCCGTGGCAAATTCTTCGGACTTTTCCCTGCTTACAGAAATATGCCAGCATTGAACGGGTAACTCCCATTTGCCGGGCGTCAGCTGTTGAAAAGGAATGCCCTTTGCGAATCAGTTCTTCAAATTGCAGAGTACAGGAAATCATGATGAGCACCTTATGTAATTAACTTTTTCAATACAAATATAAACGATTATATCAAAAAAGTCAAGTAATATCAAACCTTTTCCTTCATTATTTGACACCAATCGCATAGAAACAGTAATTCTGAATGTTACGGGTTACTTGTTTTTCAGGGCCTGGAGGGCTTTTTTATGGCCTTGTTCCGCGGCTTTGGAGAACCAGTTTTCCGCTTTGGATTCATTTTTCAGGACGCCGACACCGGTCAGATAGCATAATCCGAGTTTATATTGCGCTTCAGCATTGTTTTGTTCCGCGGCTTTGCGGTACCAATAAGCTGCACGAGTCGGATTTTTGACAACGCCGATTCCCTTGAGAAAACAATCGGCAAACTGAAGCTGGGCAGGGATAAACCCACTTTTCGCAGCGGAACGGAAGTACGATGCGGCATTTTTCGGTTGAGCGGATATGCCTTCGCCATTCAAACAGCAGAGCCCGAAACGGTACTGCGCCTCCGGCAAACCCAATTCCGCGGCTTCGGAATATTTTTGAACGGCTTGTGCGAGCTGTTCGGCGTTTTCGGTGTTTTTCGCGTCAGACATTAATGCTTCGGCTTCCGCGAGAATTTTGGTGGCATTTCCTTGCGGCTGCGGTTTTGATTCTGCACTGACTGTAATTGTCTGAGGTGCTGCGGGACGCGGGGCAGGTTTGGTTATGCCAGTGAATTGGTAGGCAGTCTGAACGGAGGTCTGCGGTTGTGAGGAAACAGAATATGCCGGTGTGTTTGGCGGCTGTTGCGATTTCACTTTTTGGGGTGGTTTCGGCAATAAAGCGAGTTGTTTTTTCAACCGGATCCGTTTTTTTTCCGCTTTGGAGACTTTGTTTTTAGCCATCAGACATATCCTTTCCAATTTTTTGATTCCGTAGGTCCGGAAAATTAATTTTACTCAATTTCCATGTGAGGGAGCACTATTGCGTTCATAAAAAACACCATCGGAATACCCCTGAATAAAGGAGGAAGTTTCCGCCATGGCAAGCCGTTGTTCCGCCCAAACACAGTACTGAGCTTCCTTTTCGATACCGATATAGTTGCGGTGCAATTTTTTAGCCGTGACAGCGGTAGTCCCCGAGCCGGCGAAGGGGTCCAGAATGACATCATTTTCGGAAGAACTTGCCAAGATCAGTTTAGCCATCAGTTTTTCGGGTTTCTGAGTCGGATGAAGGGTATTTTCCGGCATGGACCAGAAGGGGACGGTAATATCGTCCCAGAAATTGGAAGGGCAGGTATCGCGGTAGTTCCCGTCCGGAGTTTCGCACCAGTCTTTGGGGGTTCCATCGGCACGGTAAGGAGCAATGACTTTCCGGCGGATTTTCACGGCATCCAGATGAAAAGTGTAGTTATTGCTTTTCGTTGCGAACCAGATATCTTCCATGGAATTTTTCCAGTTGGTAACGGCGCCGCGTCCTTTTTCGCGCTGCCAGGTAATTCGGTTCCGGACATACAGAGATTCCTGGAGAACGCTGCCGATTACGAGGCTGGAGTTCCAGTCACAGCAGACATAGATGGTTCCATTTTCTTTCAGGAGGGGTAGGAGGACATTGAGCCAGGTTCTTGTGTACTGAGCGTATTTCTCCATACTTTTTTTACCGAATACATTTCCGTTGAAAGATTTCGTCAGATTGTATGGCGGGTCGGTGATAATCAGATCCGCACATTGAGGCGGAAGGCGCGGACAAACCTCAAGCATATCGCCCAGAATGGTTTTGTTCAGGAAGGGGAAATCCTTTCTGTTTGTTTCATTGAATTTGACGCATCGTGCGAGGAAGTCTTTGCCTTCCTCTATGGAGGTGCTGATTGTTTTGTTCCGGCTTGATTTACTCATGACAAGGACTCCATGCTGCGGGTTTGTTTTTACGCCTGTTCTCCGCGGACCTTTGCCAATGTTCCCGTTGTGGAATGGCCCGGGACGAAGGGGATGAAATGGATAGTTGTTCCGGCATTCAAAAGGGCATTGCGTTCCTCGGGATCAAGTGTTTCCAAGGTGTAATCGCCACCTTTTGCGTATGCATCGGGAGCGAGGGCTGCGAGTTCGGCGGTACACCGTTTACCGGAGAACACGACAACGGCATCAACGAAGCGCAGGCAGGAGAGGATGTATGCGCGGTCATATTCGACATTTACAGGTCTGGTTGGGCCTTTCAGTTCGCGTACGGAATCATCGGAATTGATAAGAACGAGCAATTTATCGGCGAGAGCGGCAGCGGAGCGCAGATATTCGGCATGTCCGCGGTGGAGTAAATCGAAGCATCCGTTTGTGACAGCGAGTGAGCAACCGTTTTGTGAAAGTTTTTTGCGCCAGAGGACAGCGGTCTCCAGCGACATGATTTTATTGGCGGGATTTCCGATTCGTTCTTCATCCGTCATGAAAACAACTCCTTTTCCGGTCAGTTTCCGGGTTGAACACGAGTGAGGTCAATGATATTGGCTTTTACGGGGATAAAAACCGTATCGGACATTTCGAAAGAAGAAACGCCGAAAAATTTCTTGAAAGCGCCTTTGAGGTTGGTCAAGCCACGTTTTCCGAGGGGATCCGTTTCCGTTGCGGTTCCGGAAGCGAGATTAGCGGCATCTAGGAAAATATCGCCCGGTGAAAGATTTTTAGAGGCATTGTAATCGGGAATCAGGAACCCGTCGTTTACACTGCCGACACTGGTCAGATTGAACTCACCGGTATTATCCTGCAGTTCCGTAATAAAAACCAGGCCATCCATGCCGGAAGCGAGAATTGGCGTATCATCTTTCGTGAACGGGATATCTCTATTGCCGTAATCCCAATCCACAATGGATTTTGCATCATTTTTACCGGCGGAGGAACCGCTGCCTCTGGCGATTCTGTCTGCCGTTTCGCGGGCATCAATCACGTTATCGACATTTACGGAAGTCAAAGCGGAGATCAGGAAATATGCCAGAATGACCACAATCAGTCCGATCAGACAGACACACAATTCAGCGAGAGCCTGACCGCCTTGTGCATGATGATGCCGGCTCAAAAGATGTTTATGGAAGTGTGTCCGCATGTTTCCCCCCTCCCTTACAAGTTCAGGAACAAATCTTTGGGAACGGATTCATCGGCATTCCCGGCATCGAGTTCCGAGAAAACGATTTTAGTACGCCAATCGGGACCGAACAGGGAAAGTTCTGCGGGCAAAACAAATTTATTTTTGCTTTTGACGGACGCGATTTCCATCGTACGGTATGGTTTTTCAGCGGGATTTTCAAGAGGATTTTTTTTGTACCATTCCACTTTAACGGGGAAACGGTACTCGAGGCTGAGATAAATGCGTGTAAATTCGCCCTCGTCGGGGGATTTCATAACGAAAACGCGACATGGGAAGATGGAAACGGTTTGCGACGGTTCTTCTTTGAGCATTTCCGTATAAAGGAATCCCATGAGGAGATCCTGCGGCGACAAGCTGAAGATGCGCAGTTTAGCCTTATCGTCATTCAATGCACGTCCTTTCCGGACAATGGTGGATTGCGGCGTTTCCGTCAGGGTTTGAGCCAGCAGATAGACTTCTTCGCCTCCGTCGATATCCAATTGCGCCTGAGCGCGTTTGTTCATGAAACGGACACCGAGACGGATTGGCGATTTCAAAACGCTGAAGCCGGTTCTGCGGTGCTGGACATTGCCGGACAATTTTGCCCAGGATTCCTGATAGGGCGGGGTACGTACCAGTTTCAAGAACTCCTCTGAGGAAAGACTTTTCAGGTCAGTTGCGGGTTGTTCGCCGGAGTATAACGCAAGGCCCGTGAGGAGGCAAATCATGCAAATCAGCAAATTGAAGGCACGTTTCATTCTGTTTTTCCTCATTTTGAAGTTCATACGGATGTGTTATCCGTCCCATCGGCAGGCGTTTCAGCGGAGATGTTCTCCTCCTCAATGGAGAAAGTATAAATTTCATCTTCATTTTCAGCAGTTTGGTTTTTCTTTTTAGCTTTTGCTGTTTTGATTCGGCTTGGCACCGCCAGTTTCAAGACATCGTCTATTGTTTCCACAAAATGGAAGGAGAGAGCCGCCTGGACATCTTCGGGAATATCTTCCATGTCTTTTCTGTTTTCTTCGGGAAGAATGATATCCGTGATGCCGGCGCGCAAGGCACCAATGACCTTTTCTTTGACGCCGCCGATAGCTGTTACACTGCCGCGGAGCGTTATTTCGCCGGTCATGGCGAGTCTGGGCTGGACGGGTTTATTGGTCAGGAGCGAGACCAGAGCGGTAGTCAAAGTCACACCGGCGCTGGGGCCGTCCTTGGGAGTTGCGCCATCGGGTACATGGATATGGAAATCATTTTTAGTGAATACATCGTCATCAATGCCTAACTTTTCAGCATGACTGCGAATATAACTGAAAGCGGCGGCAGCACTTTCTTTCATGACATCTCCGAGGGAACCGGTAAGTTTGAGTTCGCCTTTTCCGGGCATTTTCAACGCTTCTACAGGCAAAGTTGTACCGCCGACACTTGTCCAGGCCATACCGGTAGCGACACCGATTTTTGGAGTGAAATCCGTTTTGTCCGGCAGGAATTTTTCGCCGCCGAGCAATTCGCGCACGATTTCCGGAGTAACGAGATAGCCGCTGCCGGGAGTGAGTTCGCCTTCCACAATTTTTCTGGCGACTTTTCTGCAAATGGAGCCGAAAGTCCGTTCCAGGGTGCGTACACCAGCTTCCATGGTATAATTGGAAATTACTTTATCAACGGCATTCCGTGTGAAACGGATATCATCGGAATGCAATCCGTTTTCTTTCATCTGGCGCGGAATCAGATACCGTTTGGCTATCTGATGTTTTTCGGTGGCAGTATATCCGGGCAGACGGACGATTTCCATGCGGTCCAGGAGGGGCTTGGGAATGGTTTCTTCCACGTTGGCGGTAGCAATGAACATAACGGGACTCAAATCGTAATCGACTTCCAGATAATGGTCATTGAAGGTATTGTTTTGCTGCGGGTCCAGGACTTCCAACAGAGCGGAAGCCGGGTCACCGCGGTAATCGTGTCCGAGTTTATCGAGTTCATCCAGCATAAAAACGGGATTGGATGTGCCAGCCCGTTTCATTCCCTGAATGATTCTGCCGGGCAATGCGCCCACGTAAGTACGGCGGTGTCCGCGTACCTCGGCTTCATCCTTGATACCGCCCAGCGAGATACGGACAAATTTTCTGCCCATGGCAGTGGCTATGGACTTACCGAGAGAAGTTTTACCGACTCCCGGGGGGCCGACAAAACAGATGATGGGTGATTTCCGGTCTTTTTTCAGCTGGAGAACGGCAAGAAACTCGAGAATTCTTTCTTTCACATCTTCGAGACCGAAATGGTCTTCATCCAGAATACGCGCTGCTTCTTTGACATCCAGACGGTCCGGTGTAAAATTGTTCCATGGAATGGAAAGCAGCCAATCCACATACGTATAGGCGATATTATATTCTGCGACGGACGGGGGAGTGGTCTCCAGACGGTTGATTTCTTTTTTGACGATTTCCCGTATTTCATCCGGCATATTGATGCCTTCGAGCTTCTTCAGAAACTTAGCGGCATCGGAAGTCTGTCCTTCGCCCAGTTCTTCCTTAACCTGCCGCAACTGTTCCCGCAGGAAATACTCATGCTGCTGCCGGTTCATGGTACTGCGCACTTTTTGCTGAACATCCATGCTGATTTTTGCGAATTCGAGTTCGCGCATGACGAGTTCGTTGGCAATTTTTGCGCGGTCGTGCAGACTTTCCGTTGTGAAGAGAGCGAACTTTTCCGCGTAGGAAAGCGGCAGAGCATCCGCCATGAGGTCAATAATACGCGTATGATCCGTGAGATTGTCGGCAGTAACTTTCATTTCCTCCGGGAAATTCGGAGTAAGGTTGAAGATGTCATGGAACATCCGGTTCGCACTGCGTACAAACCCCAAGGTTTCAACCGATGTTTCGCGCTTCGGTTCCAGTCTTTCCACCTTCACGGTCAGATACGGGAAACGTCCCTGCGGGGAAAGGTAACGGACACGGGAGAGGCCGCGGACCAGCAGACGGATGGTACCATCGGGGAACTTGACCATTTTTACGATGCGCACCAGCACACCGATGGGGGAAACATCCTTATCGTTCATTTTGACGGGATGAATGCTTTCGGGTGGAATTACAGGCTGTCCGTTTGCCTGAGTGAGTTGTTCCTGATTCGGGACGATGTAAAAGATGGACAGGAAGCGTTCTTCATTGAGAGCGGCTTCGGCAGTCCGTGTTGAGGGTACATCCACCAACATCAGAGGAGTCAGGGCAAAGGGAAAGATAACGATGTCTTCCAGCGTAATGGCAGGTACATTCATAATGCGTTCCTTGTCACCATTATCCACCGGTTTCAACTGATTTCCTCCGCTTACAGTGAAGGAGTAGGAATTATGATTCGGCTGAGTGATTTCCACATTTCCGCCATTGTTATTGCTGTTGTCCATGTTCTTCTTTCATTTTCCCGCAACGTCATCGTTCATACCACGAAAAGCGGTTTTTTGCATATCGGTCCGGCGGGTGTCGGAACCGTTTTTCCGCAAAATAACCGGAGTTTACCGCTTTGCTACAGCAAGTCCGTCAGTTTTTCGTATCGGCTTTCATTTTCAAATTTTAAACAATAATTTATCATTCCTTTTTGAATTAGCAAGCGTAGGAGGCAAAAAAAACATTTTTTTTGCACTCTTGGAAAAGAGTTCCATTCTGCAAACCGGATGGACGACCCCTGCCGCAAATCCAGCCGGTCTTGCAGAAATGCTGGTTATCCGAAAATCTTTTTCATTGCGGCCGCGCGGTTGCTGGTGATGGCATCGGCATGATTGTCTAAAAAGTAACGGCACCGTTTTTCATCATCAATAGTCCAGATTGTCAGAAAATAACCTTTTCCTTTGACTTTTGCGAGGAAGTCAGGTGTCAGGGCCTCATCGCAGCCGCCGATATCCAGGCCATCCGCATGAATCCGCTCCAGAGTATTCAGGATTTCCTCATCGGTTTTATTCAGTTTTCCGTCCTGATTGTATCCGTACCAGGTCAGCCAGTAGGCGGGAGTATCCGGCAGATATTTTTTTACAAGGGCGATGATATCCGCATGGAAAGAAATGACAACGATCTGATCCCAGGGTACACCGACCTTGTTGATATCGGCTGCCATCGCCGGTATGACCGCTTCATCATTCGCTTTGATTTCAATGAAAAATTTGCGTCCGGGTCCCAATGCCCGCAATGCATCCGTGAAAAGAGGAATTTTTGCACCGGCATATTTGCCACCGAAGGCATCCGGTCCGCCGGAGACATCCAGCGTTTCGAGTTCAGCGAAAGGGGTTTCTTCGATGTACCGGGAAACGCCCGCCCGCCGCAAGGTATCGAAATCATGACTGCAAACGAGTATTTTTTCGGCGGTAAAATGGATATCGGTTTCCATGCCATCCACATCTCGTTCTGTGGAAAGACGGAATGCTTCCAATGTATTTTCGGGGGCGTCACAGGATTCCCCGCGGTGAGAGATGAAAACAGCCATGTAAAATCTCCTTCAGTTTTGAGATGTATTGTCCAGATGTTCCGCACGGGCGAGTTTTTTCGCTTCTTTCCGTTTGCGGTAGCTATCCACTAATTTGTATCCGATGAAATATCCGATTACTCCGCTGACTATTCCCAGAGCAAATCCGCCCGCAAAAAAGGCTCGCATGATTTCTCCGCCAAGGTTCAGAAATGCATGACAGGCATTCGTGAACCCGTCCGCCTGAACAATCGTTTCAAATTTACCGTTCAGTTCCTCAATATTCAGCGGATGCGCGACTAACCAGCCTCCGATATAGCATTGGAAAGGATAAATAAAGATAACCGTCAGTGGATTGGATACCCAGGTAAACAGAAATGTCAAAGCCTTGTTAGCCTTGATAAGAAATGCGATTCCCAGGGCGGGAAAAGTTTGTGTTCCCACGGGGAGAAGAAAACTCATGAAAAGCCCCAGACCGATTCCCATGCCGATGCTGTGCGGAGTGCCTTCGGCGTGCAGAATTTTAAAAGTAAGTTTTTTTAGAGAGAAACTCATTTTTTTCCTTTCTATGTTTCCGCAAAGCAGAAACGTATCAATCGTCCCGTTTTTTCGGATAGAATAAGGCGAACTTTCTCAATGTAAACCCGCGGTTGAATTTTTTCAAGCTGAAAAGACAAAAAAAGACTCTGAATTGCAAAAAAATAATCGGTCAATGACTTTTTCCACATTTTCCCGCATTCCATTTCCCGCAATCACGAATACGTTTCAAGATTTTTCTGTGCAAGTCACGGTGGCTAAAAAATCCGGTCTTGCAGTAAAGTTTTTGCAGCAGAAAAAGGCATTGTTTTAACGTCATGCGCAAACAAATTTTTACGCAAAGGCGGCATTATACAGAAGGGGGTAAAAAAACACCGCTTCCACAGGATAAAATGCGGAAGCGGTGTTTGCTTTATACGGGAAATGGTGGGGTAAATTACATCATGCCGCCGCCCATACCGCCCATACCGCCCATGCCGCCATCAGCAGGAGCCGCCGGTTTCTTTTCTTCCGGGATTTCCGTGATGAGACATTCTGTGGTAAGGAGCAGACCGGAGATACTGGCTGCATTCTGGAGAGCGGAACGGGTTACTTTCTTCGGGTCGATGATACCGGCCTTGAGCAGGTCGCAGTATTCGCCGTTCTGAATATTGAAGCCGTCATTGCCCTTTCCTTCGAGAACGGCATTGACCATGACACTGCCTTCGAAACCGCCATTGGAAGCGAGAGTACGGAGGGGTTCCTGGACAGCGCGTTTAACGATATCGGCGCCGATTTTTTCATCGCCGCTGAGATTGATTTTATCCAGAACAGCAGAAGCGCGGATCAGAGCCACACCGCCGCCGGGGACGATACCTTCTTCAACAGCAGCGCGTGTTGCATGGAGAGCATCTTCGACGCGAGCTTTCTTTTCCTTCATTTCCGTTTCCGTGGCAGCACCGACATTGATGACGGCTACGCCGCCAGCCAGTTTAGCAAGACGTTCCTGAAGTTTTTCACGGTCATAATCGCTGGTGGTTTCTTCGATCTGTTTGCGGATCTGATGGACACGGCCGAGGATATCAGCTTCAGCACCGGCGCCTTCAACGATCGTGGTATTTTCTTTTTCGATGGTGATGCGTTTTGCCTGACCTAACATATCAAGCGTCACATTTTCCAATTTGATGCCCAAGTCTTCGCTGATGACTTTACCACCGGTCAGGATGGCAATGTCTTCGAGCATGGCTTTACGGCGGTCGCCGAAGCCGGGAGCCTTTACAGCAGCGCAATTGAGGATGCTGCGCATTTTGTTGATAACGAGAGTAGCAAGAGCTTCGCCTTCGACATCTTCAGCGATGATCAACAGCGGTTTGCCGGTTTTGGCAACAGCCTGAAGAACCGGAAGCATATCATTGAGGTTGCTGATTTTTTTCTCGTTGATGAGGATGTATGCATTTTCGAGAGAGCAGGTCATATTTTCGGCATCCGTCACGAAATACGGGGAAAGATAACCTTTGTCGAACTGCATGCCTTCGACGATGTCGAGAGTTGTTTCGATGGTCTTGGCTTCTTCAACGGTGATTGTGCCGTCATTGCCGACTTTGTCCATGGCGTTAGCGATGATTTTACCGATTTCGGAATCGCCGTTCGCGGAAATTGTGGCAACCTGAGCTACCTGTTCATTTTCGCTGACATCTTTCTTCATGGTATCAAGTTCTGCGACGATTGCTTCAACAGCTTTATCAATACCGCGTTTCAGGCACATCGGATTGGCGCCGGAAGTAACGTTCTTGAGACCCTGTTTGAAAATGGCTTCAGCCAAAACGGTAGCAGTAGTCGTACCATCACCGGCGATGTCACTGGTCTTGCTGGCGACTTCGCGAACCATCTGGGCGCCCATGTTCTGGAACGGATTGGCAAGTTCGACTTCCTTGGCAACACTCACACCATCTTTGGTAATGGTGGGGGAACCGAATTTCTTGTCCAGAACGACATTTCTGCCGCGGGGACCGAGAGTAGCCTTGACGGCTGCGGAAAGTTGTTCAACGCCGGACAGGAGCTGGCGTCTGGCTTCATCATTGAAAAGCAGTTGTTTAGCTGGCATAATAATATCTCCTTGAATGAAAAATCTGAGTAATTAACAGGTAAGATTACGCGATGACAGCGAGGATGTCACTGGCATTGAGAATTTTGAACTCTTCATCATCGTATTTGACTTCGGTTCCGCCGTATTTGCTGGTCAGAACAATGTCACCGACTTTGACATCAAAGGGAACACGATTGCCCTTGTCATCAACTTTTCCGGTCCCAAGTGCAATCACTTTTGCCTGCATGGGTTTTTCTTTGGCTGCATCCGGAATCAGGATTCCGCCACGTGATTCTTCTACGACTTCGATTGCCTGGACGAGAACTCTATCGCCGAGGGGTTGAATTTTTGCCATTTTACATTCTCCTTAAAAAATGTTTTGTTATTGTTTGCTTGGCTATATTTTTCGACAAATGAACGATTCTGCCGTACGGGACGGCAGAACCATTTTCGTTATTTTACTTTTCGTCATCCACGATTTCGGCATCTACAACACCATCATCATTGGGTGCGCTACCACCGGCTTGCTGCTGCTGCTGAGCCTGCTGCTGCGCCTGATAGACAGCCTGACCGATTGCCATAAGCTTTTCTTCCAGTTCCTTCATGGTGGCTTTCATGCCTTCCGTGTCATCATTCTGGATGTCCTGTTTGAGTTTGCCGATAAGCGATTCAACGGGTTCCTTGACCTGAGCGGGTACTTTGTCGCCAAATTCTTTCAGCTGTTTTTCTGTCTGATAAACCATGGATTCCGCCTTGTTCTTGGTTTCCACTTTATCATGCTGTTCCTTGTCTTCCGCTTCATGCGCTTTGGCATCATTCACCATTCTCTCAATGTCCTGTTCAGAGAGACCGCTGGACGGAGTAATGGTGATTTTCTGTTCTTTGCCCGTTCCAAGATCCTTGGCAGTAACATTCAGAATACCATTGGCGTCGATATCGAAAGAAACTTCAATCTGCGGAACGCCACGCGGAGCCGGAGCAATACCGTCCAGACGGAAGCGTCCAATACTCTTGTTGCCGCTTGCCATATTGCGTTCGCCCTGCAGAACGTGAATGTCAACACTGGGCTGATTGTCGGCTGCCGTTGAGAAAATTTCGCTTTTCCGTGCGGGAATTGTGGTGTTGCGTTCAATCAGTCTTGTGCAGACGCCGCCGAGTGTTTCGATACCCAGGGACAACGGAGTAACGTCAAGAAGAACAATGTCATTCAGATTGTCATTGCCGGAAAGAACACCGCCCTGAATGGCTGCACCAGCAGCAACGACTTCATCGGGGTTGACACCTTTGTTCGGTTCGCGTCCGAAAATGTCTTTTGCAGTCGTCTGCACTTTGGGCATACGAGTCATACCGCCAACCAGAATGACTTCATTGATTTTGCCGTTGCTCAAACCGGAATCCTTGATACAGTTGTTGCAGGGAGTTTTGCTGCGTTCCAACAGGCTGTCAGCCAATCTTTCCAGCTGGGCGCGGGTCAGGGTCTGCTGCAGGTGCAGCGGTCCGCTGGCATTCATAGTGATGAACGGCAGATTGATGTCGGTACTCATGCTGGAAGAAAGCTCAATTTTCGCTTTTTCCGCTGCTTCTTTCAAACGCTGGAGTGCCTGGCGGTCCTGACGGAGGTCAACACCATTTTCCTTCTGGAAATTTTCGGCAATGAAATTCAATACCGCCGTGTCGAAATCGTCACCGCCCAGGTGAGTATCGCCGTTGGTGGCTTTCACTTCGAAAACACCGTCGCCAATGTCCAGAATGGAGATATCAAATGTTCCGCCGCCGAGGTCGTACACGGCAATCGTTTCATCTTTTTTCTCTTTGTCCAGACCATACGCCAAAGCTGCTGCGGTCGGTTCGTTGATAATGCGTTTGACATCCAGTCCCGCAATGCGTCCTGCATCTTTGGTTGCCTGACGCTGGGTGTCGTTGAAATAGGCGGGAACCGTAATAACGGCTTCGGTGATTTTTTCGCCGAGGAAGGCTTCCGCATCGTTTTTCAGTTTCTGAAGAATCATAGCGGAGATTTCGGGCGGGGTGTACTGCTTGCCGTTCACATTGATGCAGGCATCGCCGTTTTTTCCGGCTTCCACTTTGTAAGGAACGCGTTTGATTTCTTCGCTGACTTCAGAAAATTTTCTTCCCATGAAACGTTTGATGGAGAAGATGGTGTTTTCCGGATTTGTTACTGCCTGACGTTTGGCTGTCTGCCCAACGAGACGTTCGCCGGTTTTGGTGAATGCCACAATGGACGGAGTCGTGTTAGCGCCTTCCGCATTGGGAATAATCTTGAAGGTTTTGCCATCCATTACTGCCATGCAGCTGTTCGTTGTGCCAAGGTCGATACCGATAATCTTGCTCATAATTTTACCCCTTTCATTAAGGTTTGAGTTGTTGTTGTTTTCTTCGGAATCATTCGGCTTTTTTATTAGCAACGTTCGTGCCAACTTTTTTAATAATTTGCAAATCATTGATAATAAACATTTTGCAAATATGCAAAAGAAACCCTGGTCAAGATACAGATTTTACAGTGTGTCATTTTGTCGCTTTTTTCTGGGACAAGTGTGTCACTCTTTACAGACTGACGTCTTTATATGAAACAAAATGTGCCGGTTCCGGAGAACTCCTGATTGGGAAACAAAATCGGTTTCCCGGTTTCATGAATGTAAAAAGTTACGATTTTTGTTCTAAAGTTTGAAAGTCTTGCAAGAAAAATGTATTTTTTGATGTCACCTCTTTGATAGTCAAGAAGATATGGTATGCAGTACAGGAATACTTCTAAGGAAAAATCTGTGGAAAAGATCAAAAAAAAGGAGGTAAAAATGATTACATTTGTACCAAGTCAAGTAAAAGAAAAAGTAGAAAACGCTATTAAAGTTTTAAAAGATAATGGAGCAATAGTTGAAGAAATTTCACTTGAAGCATCTAAAGACGCAATTAAAGCTTAATTAACGTAAAGGGGATATTATATGGGCAAGAAAAAATTAAAAGTTTCTATCTTTGAAATTGTTTGGTACCTACTTACTGGCGCAGTCGCTATTTGGGGTATCGTTTATATCGTTTTA
>CALCCZ010000238.1 GCA_937900075.1 uncultured Lentisphaeria bacterium | reverse complement strand
CTGCGGAGGGCGTATCCCGGCACCATTGTATGCTGGATATCCGACCGCCACTCGCCTTTATCTGCGATCTGGACAGTCATAACGGAACGTTCGTAAACGGGAAACGCATTTTCGGGAAAAAAGATGACGCTTCGTCTCCGGAACAAGCGCCCCCGGTAAAAAGTCTCGCCAACGGAGACCATATCCGGATTGGTAAAAATATCTTCAAAATATCACTGATTCCCGCAAAACGATGCTGTGTCTGCGGAAAAGAACTGCCGGACGATGAATCCGATACCCGAAACTCCGAACGTCTGGTTTGCCCCGATTGTATGGCGCAGGGACGCATTCCCAACCCCCTTACGCCCTCCTCCAAAACCGTCCAGTTCCGTATCTGTTCCGTCTGCGGCGCAAGAATTGCGAATACCGAAATCGACGGCGGCTCTATCTGGGAGGAAAATCATTCTTCCTACATCTGCCGCGACTGCACTCAGAAAGCTCAGCCCGGAAAAACTTTTCCCATGCCCCGTATCCACAATAAAACCGGTCATACTTTCCTCTCTATCCCGAACTACCGCGTCATCCGTCAAATCGGACGCGGGGGAATGGGCGCTGTCTATCTGGCGGAAAATGTCAATACTCTGGAAAAAACCGCCTTAAAAATCCTCCTGCCGGAAATCGCAAACCAGGAACAGTGTCGCGAAGATTTTATCCGGGAAGCAAACAATCTGAAAAATCTCAGGCATCCCAATATCATTGAACTCAAAGAATGTGACTATGTCGGTGGCGCCCTCTTCCTCGCCCTGGAATACTGCACAGAAGGAACTCTCCGCGAATGTATCCTCCGTAATGGTCAGCCCTTCTCTCTTCCTATCGCTCTCGACTTCACATGCGAAATTCTCGATGCCCTCGAGTTCGCTCACAATATCCGTTTAGAGCAGGTCTCCCTCTTCGATGCCCAAACCTATACCGTAAATGGTATCGTTCACCGTGATATCAAACCCGAAAATATCTTCCTCACACGTCAGGATGGCGTACTCATCGCTAAAATTTCCGATTTCGGTCTGGCAAAAGCGTTCGATATGGCGGGTATCAGCGGCTGTACGAATACCGGCGATTTCTCCGGTACCCTCAGCTTTATTTCCAAACAGCAGTTCCTGAACTATAAATACGCAAAGCCGGAAATCGATGTCTGGGCTGTCGCAGCAACCCTCTATTACATGCTGACAACTTACCCGCCGAGGGAATTCGAAAACTCCCGGGAAATCATGAGAATCTTCGATTCTCCGCCGCGTCCTGTCCGCGAAAGAAATCCCGATATCCCCGTACCCATCGCGGAAATCATCGATACCGCTTTGAATGACCGGGAACGTCTTTATTACCGGACTGCCGACCAGTTCAAATTCGCTCTGATTTCCGCACGCAATCAAATCCTTTTATGAGGTTGACGTTCGCGCCAGCTGCGCGGTGATTCCCCAAGATTCCGCTTGAAATAGCGGGAAAACACAAATTCATTGCTGAATTGGAGTTTTTCCGTTATTTCCTTAAACCGGAGACCATCTCCGATCAAACTCATACAACGGCCCACCACAAAACGGTCAATCAGCTGTTTCGGCGTAATTCCGGTACATTTCCGGAAATTACGCGTAAAATGCTCCCGCGATTCCCCGCAAATCTCTGCCAGTTCCCGTACAGTGGTCTGAGCAGTTCCCGATTCCCTCAAATAATCTGTCAAGGGAATGTATTGCTTCAATGCCAAAGGCTTCCAAAAATCTTCCGGACTGTAGTATTCCAGCAAGGATACCATGATGTTCAGAATCAGATTGCCCGCTTTGAGCGCAGAAATAAAAAGAACGTCCGGAGAAGAATCGAACAAAGTCAGAAGTTCATCCGTTTCTTTGGGAACTGGTAAATCCAGCATGCGCGGACAACCGGAGAACAGATCAACACCGGGAAACAAATCCAGATTGGTCTGTATGGAG
>CALCCZ010000237.1 GCA_937900075.1 uncultured Lentisphaeria bacterium | reverse complement strand
TCTGAAAAGTTTTTTTATTTGCAAAACTGCATCACTTGTGCTATATTTGATGTAGTTTTAACAATGGAGTGTTTGCAGAATGACGAAAATAGAAAAACTGAATGAACTTTTCTCGCAGAATCATTTTCTATCTGTTTCTGCGATTCGTGCGACGGGAATCCCATCACAATTCGTCACGAATATGCTTCGTCGTGGAAAAATTATCCGTGTGGCACGAGGTGTTTATTCTCCTTCAGAAACCGATGACCTCGAACTGCTGGCGCAAAGAATACCTGCCGGAGTGATTTGTCTGGTATCAGCGCTGCGGTTTCATAACCTGACGGATGAGAATCCGCATGAAATCAGTATCGCTGTTCCACACGGATATCATACGCCTGACCTTTCTTATCCGCCTGTCCGTTATTTTTCTTTTTCCGGCAAAGCATTTTCCGAGGCCATAATACCTCGTATGCTCAATGGGACAACTGTAAAAGTCTATTCCGTAGAAAAAACGATTGCCGACTGTTTCAAGTACAGAAACAAAATAGGACTGGATATTGCCATCACAGCACTTCGGGAGGCCGCAAATCAAAATCGCATTGATTACAATGCACTCTGGTCCGCTGCAAAAATTTGCCGGGTCTCAAACATCATTCGGCCATATATGGAGGCATATCAATGACTTTTCTTGAAGCACGGATATCCCATATTTGTTTGTAATCTGTCAAGAGTAACAGACAAGAATGGAATATCTGTGAATCCAAACAGTTAATTTTTTATTTCTACTTAAAGTTTCTGTTGGACAAGGTTCTTCTGACGGAGAAGATTCTTTTTTGACTGCCTATCTACAATAAGGAAAGGCAAAACTTCACTTCTGTAGTTAATTCTTTGAGACAATATTCGCAGAACATTTATATCTCCTGTTTTAGGTCCCGTATTTCTTTCATACAGTCTTGAATCAGATAAACAACAGCTCCATACCCGCAAAAAGCAACAATTAAGGTTTTAATAATCACTTCGCTATTTAAGAGTTCACTATTCCAGAACATGTGAAGAGCAATGGCTAATATAATAGGGCGTATTGTCTTGCCATTAATTAATCCAGAGAACACAAAATATCCATTCTTGCGTGATTCCCAAAGTGCATAACCAACAAGTGAAGAGTAAAGTACATGGCCAATTGGGGCAAAAAATGCTCGTGTCATCATAGTTTTTTCCTCCATTCCTACGCCTGCGTCAACGATATAACCAGCAGTTTCAATTATTGCAAAACCTACGCCAATACTAGCCCCAATTAACAGCCCATTAAGTTTATATTTATACTTGAGGTTTCTTATGAACAATAACATCACTGCCCCTTTGACGATTTCCTCAATAGGACCAGCCCAAACAGGTGAAGAATATGAAACAAAACGCGAAACGATAAGAGTTGCTAAAACAGAAATAAAACCACCAACGCACACAAGCTTGCCCACTTGCATGATTGATATGTTTTTTAGAATGTTTATTTCAAAGAAAAATGATAAAGCGGCAAAAGGCATTCCTATTATGCCGAAAAGAAGCAAAATCATAGGTGCATTAACGCCTAAATCATCGATTCGCCATATCACAATTAGATAAGCAGCTATGAAGAAAACAATTACCCTAAAGAAAAACCAAGGAGTTGGCCAATCTGTAGAAATATCCGATAGAGGTGGTGTCGTTTTATTCGTTCCAACCGCCACCAGTTCTTCCATTTCATCCCATGAGTGATGTTTGAAAATTTGGCTGAAAAATTTAGAAAATGAAAAACCTTCTAATTTTTCAACGCCCAATGCTTTTGCAACAAATCGATTTCCTATTTTTGATAATTCTTCACTTTTCTGTTGCATCGTTTTTGTTTGTTTATCATTATCTTGATCATTATTTACCTGTGAAGTTTCATTAACAGGAGTCCCCTTATTTTTTTTAATTTCCTTGCCGCAATGTCCACAGAATAATGCATCTTGAAGTAAGGGCTCTGAGCAATTGGGACAGATTAATTGCTGTGATTCTGAGAAATTGTCCTTCTGGGCATTTTGATAAAATGAGTCGGATTGACTAACGTTGTTTTTTGTTTTCTCAGATCCTTTTGAAATGATAAACGTTGAATGACACGAAGTGCATTCAATTTTCTGTCCCAACGATACATTTTCAATATTTTCGTAGTTTTTTTTGCAGACTGGGCAAGTAAAACTTATCATTCTTTTCTCCTGTATTTCAAGATGTTCGTGTGAATTTGTTATCTAACTACTATTTTCTTATTGTTTCTTACAACGTTCCGACAAAAAACAGGGCTATGTTCAGCATTTTGTGCAAAATTTTTTTGATTATTGCTGTTTTGATACCTTTCACTCATTATTTTACATCTTTTTTTATTTTTGTCAAATTGTTTTTTATATAATTATATTACAGATATCCCACATTTTTTTAATCGAGGAATTTTTCCCCTTTTTCCTTCGTGGAAGAATGTGGTTTTGAAAAAGTGTTTTTGTCAGATTTTGTAATTATGAGTTCAAATGTTACCGAAGGTAGCCCCAAGATGCAAACTTTGTGCATGGGGATGAAATCTCCATGGTGCGTCCCCGTGCATAACGTTTGAATAAGGGCAATGAAAAAAAGTGGAATGGAGATAGTAAACCACCGGAGTTTCCCTGCCAAAATAAAAATAGGTCTTATAGATCTTATAGATCTTATAGGACTTATAGAAATTACAGGCCTGCCGGACAAACCGACAGATTAAAAAAGATATGAGATATCTGTGGAATTTACTTGCAAAACACGGAAGAAGCATTAAAGTAATTTTGTTGGCGGTTACATGAATCCGAGGAATACAATACAAGCCACGAAAAACATAAAATACTGGAGACAAATTATGCAGATTTTTCATCTTGAAGGACATGAAGACAGTTTTTTACCGGACGGAAAATGGAAACTCGTCTGGAACGATGAGTTCGACGGTACGGAGCTTGACCGCACGAAATGGGATTACCGTCTTTCCATGATGGGCAAGATACATCCCGCATGGACGGACAAGGGCGTTCATATCGACGGAAAAAGCAATGCTGTTTTTTCGCTGCTGGAGGAAAACGGGATTCCTGTCAGTTCCCAGTTGCAGACCGGGTATAATTTTATGGACCAGCCGACGATTCCGACGACATTCGGGTGTGACCATCTTCAATGGAATATTGGAAAACTTCACGAAAATCTTTTCACACACCGGTATGGTTATTACGAGTGTCGCTGCCGTCTGCAGCAGCATCCGGAGGCGTGGTGGAGTGCATTCTGGATGCAGTCACCGATTATCGGTGCCAGTCTGGATCCCGCCGAAACGGGATCTGAACTGGATATCATGGAATGTTTTGATACCGGAAAAATTGTTGCCCACAATGCCTTTACCGGCGGATACGGGCAAGACATGAAGCGGGCATTCGCGGGCGGAATGGAAGGTCTTGACCCGAAAGAATTTCACCGTTTCGGCATGTACTGGGATGAATCCGGCTATACGTTCTACGTAGATGGAATAGAGGACGGACATATTTCCGAGTATGTTTCGAAGCGGCCGGAATTTATTCTGATTTCCACGGAAGTCAAGGGGTACCGGTTCAAAGAGCATATCGCAGTCAAAGAAGCGTATGATGTGATAGGGAAAGATGACTTCCTGGTGGATTACGTACGTGTTTTTGATGCGGAATAAGAATCATTCGATGTAATGTGAAACAAATGGATTCCGGCTCCTGTAAGTCCGGATTTGAGTTTGAATAAAAAATTACGGGTGCGGAGTTTCAGACCGCACCCGTTTAATGTTTCAAAGAGTTGTGTTCTTGTACCTGTTATTTGACCTTCAAGGTTTTGAAATAGCCCAGATATTTCTTGTTGGCAGCCAGCATTTTGTTGACCATTTCGCGAATCTCACTGAGGCTCAGAACGGCAGAGGTCAGGGGGTCGAACAGGATGGACTGGAAGACCAGTCTTGAGTCACCTGTCAAGGCACCGTTGACCGCCATTTCTTCGCAGCGGGAGGAGATATTGTTCAGCAGTGCGAGCTGATCCGGCATTGCTCCTACGTGGAAAGCATCGATTCCGTGCTGGGAAGCGAGGACCGGTACTTCGACGCAAACACCGGTGGGGAGATTGTCAATTAAATTGGTGTTCTGCACGTTGCCGTTGAACTGGTAGGGTGTGTAGTCACCGAAAACGGCATTGAAAATACTGGAGGCGTATTCATTGCCGCGTTCCAGCGGGAAATCTTTTGCGAGTTCTTGTCTGGAGAGTTTTTTCCAGGTGCGGGAGCGTTCGGCATACGAGTTCAGAATATAGGCATGAACTCCCGGATTCCAGTTTGTCCCGTGCGTGCAGTATTTTTCGATGAGGTCAGGGCGTTTCCGGAACCAGGCATTGTATTCGCTGTTGTGTCCGCTGGATTCCGTTACATAATAATCGAGAGCCAGGAACATTTCATTGCGGACGATTTCCCGATTGTAGATTTCTTTTTTCTCCGTAATGGCTTTCCGGATCAGCGGATAGGCATCTTTTCCTTTCCATTTGTAATCAAGATAGAACGCCTGATGATTGATGCCGGCACAAGTATATGTAACATCCTTCATATCCGCGCCGATCCAGTTTGCGAGCATCGCAGCGGTACCCTGAACGGAATGACAGAGACCTGTGATGTTGAGATTCGGGAATTTTTTCTGCATTCCGTTGCAGAGCATAGCCATCGGATTGGTATAATTCAGAATGACGGCATTCGGGCAGAGCCGTTCCACATCGGCACAGATGTCGAGCATAACGGGGAGGGTGCGGAGCATACGGAAGACGCCGGACGGTCCGCGGGTATCGCCTACATTGATGTCCACTCCGTATTCCATGGGAATGGTAATATCGGTACTGAAAACCTTGTATCCGCCCTGCAGAATCGTAATCACTACACCATCTGCATTGCGCAGAGCTTCTTCCCGGTCCATGGTTACTGTGAGTTTTGCCGGATAGTGCCCGGCGGTTATAATTTTTTCGACTGCGGTTTTTGCGAAGTCCAACCGTTCCGGATCAATATCCATCAGGGCGTATTCCGCATCCGCGAATGCGGGAAAAGTGAGTAGGTCACGGACGAGACCTCTTGTAAATCCGAAGCTGCCGGCGCCGATGAATGCAAATTTTCGTCTCATAGAAACGTAAATCCTTTCCTTGAATTTTTTTTGGTTTTTATTTTAGAGAGAAATGTTTTCCGTTGATACTCTAATGCATTAATAGTTTTTTTCAACCTTTTATTTTTTGTTTCCCGCAAAAAACAGGTAATTTAGTGGATAGTGGATAGTGAATAGTAATGGGTGGGAAGTTCCGGGAGTTTTGCGTGATTGTGCAAAACGGGATGGATGCATGACCTGATGCGAACGTTGTGCACGGAGATGCGCCGCAAGGCGGCTTCCTCCGTGAGTGGTTCGGGTCGCCCCGTTGGGGCTCAAGAGGTTTGGGATGCCGTAAACCAGGGGTTGCGCCGCCTTCGGCTGCTCCACCCCTGGCTATTATCGTGCCGCCCCGTTGGGGCTATGGGTGGGAAGTTCCGGGAGTTTTGCGTGATTGTGCAAAACGGGCTGGAAAAATAGGACTTATTTTTATTTGAGCTGGAAACGCCGGAGTGGCGCGTTCCCGTGCGCAACGTTTTCGTTCCGAGCTGCCTTCGAGTGCATTTGTTTTACAAACGAATATTAATCTGAAAATTCACGTGAACGCTATGAAAAAAAGAATAAAAATCACTTGCCGCCCACATTTTCCGCTTTCTTTTTTTTCGTGCGGTCTTGAAAAATGGTTGTGAAGTGTTACATTTTGAAAAGCGGGAGTCCGTTTCCCTCTGAAAATCCGGATTTCTGCAAAATTGTATCTTGAGGAAAGGACGATTATGAAAGAATTGACATTTGACGAGAAAAACTTTTTTATAGACGGGAAACCGGTATATTTCAACAGTGGCGAGTTTCATTATTTCCGTGTACCGAAAAGCGACTGGAAACGGCGTATGGAGTTATTGAAGGCGGCCGGCGGCAATGCAGTCGCCACGTATATTCCGTGGATTATTCATGAGCCGGAAGAAGGCGTATTCCGGTTCGATTGCGGCGATGGGCATACGGATTTGACCGAATTTCTGGAATGTGCGAAAGAGGTCGGGCTTTATGTGATTGCCCGTCCGGGCCCTTATTCCTATTCGGAATTAGTGAACAGCGGACTGCCGTTTTGGCTCATGGAGAAATATCCGCAGATTTTGTCGGAACGCCGGAACGGGTCGCATCATGGACATTCCAATATATCGTATCTTCATCCTGTATTTTTAGAGAAAGCGCGGGCATTTTATGCGAAAGTCTGTCCGATTATAGCAAAATACACGTTGAAAAACGGCGGACCTGTGGCAATTGTTCAGCTTGATAATGAACTGACCGGAATTCATGTGTGGTATGGAGATCGTGATTTCAATCGTGAGACGATGGGTTTCGGCAAGGAAGACGGACGTTATCCCGCTTACCTGAAGGGAAAATACGGGACCGTTGCCGATGTGAATGCAGCATACGGCACGGACAAGCAGTCATTCTGTGATTTCTTTCCCTCTGATGAACCTGCGGAAGGATTGGGAAAAGTCCGCTGGAATCTGGACTACATAGAGTTTTATAACCGGACGATTTCCGAGTATCTGGAAACGCTGCTGGCTTATGCGGAAGAGGATGGTGTGGATTGTTTGTTCTGTCACAATGCCGCAAATCCGTGGATGGATGTTGTTTTTCGCGATGCCAAGAAACGTTTGGGAAAGAAATTGCTGATCGGCAGTGACCATTATTATATGCTGAGTCAGGTATGGCAGCAGAATAATCCCACGCCCGAGTTCATGATTTACTGTTTCATGTCTTCGGAAATGCTTCGTCTGATGGGAAATCCCCCGTGTATTTTTGAAACGCAATACGGCAGTATTGCGGAATGGCCCCCGACAAGCGCGGAAGATGTTGAAGCATTGCTGATGTGTCAGCTTGCCGGCGGTGTACGCGGTCATAACGGCTATGTTTTTACCGGTGGACCCAATGCGCCCGGCACTGGCGGCAACTGCAATGTTTATGATTACGGAGCCCCGATTTCCGCAGATGGAAAATGCCGTCCTACGTATTATGCCATCAAGCGGTTCGGTGAGTTTGTTGCAGCGCATCCTGAATTGGCAACCGATGTTCCCGCTACAGATGTACGTGTTGCCATGCCCTGGAAATGTTTTACCGGAGCAGGGGGATCGTGTGATGCGAAGCGTGCACCGGAAGTCGGACAGCTTGCGAATACATTTCAGCTGGGATTGCTTTCCGGATTATTTGCAGCCGATCTGCAAAGTGAATTTATCGATTCCGGGAAGGATGACTGGACCCATGATATATCCACACCGATTTTTGTTCCCACGGACGGAATGATGAGCCGTGCGGAGCAGGAACGTTATGTATCTTTCATCCGTTCCGGCGGGCATGTTGTTTTTACCCCGGTGATCCCGTTTATGGACGAGAACTATCAGCCCTGCACGGTAATCAGTGATGCTTTTGGCGGAGCTTCCTCCGGCGAGATCATGACGGAGCCTTGTCAGCGTATTGATTTCGGTTGGAACAACGAATTTACCACTGTTTCCCAGGTTTTCCATCCCGGCGTGATTCCCGCAGGGGCCCGGCAACTCGGCAAAGAGCTGTCCACCGGTGAATGCATCGGCTGGAATTTATCTGTTGAAAACGGCGGTTCCATTGCCTGGTACGGAGTGACCATGGTTCTGCAGCGTTTGGTGCATATTGAGATGATCCGGACCATGTTCGAGGCTGCCGGAGGAACGGCACTGTTCCGTTCGGACAATCCGTGGATTTTAGTGTATCGCCGGAAAACATCCCGTGGAACATTGGTATTTCTTGCGAATCTGGGGACAACGAAGCAGCCGATTGCGGCGGAATATCGTGAAAACGGGACAGCGGAATGGAAAAAACTGCCCGAAATGACGCTTTCTCAAATGGAAATCGAAGTGATTTCTTTGTAATCAAATTTCAAGGGGACCCTGTATGCGGAAGAAAAAAATAAGAAATCCCGAAGAAATCCTGCTGGAAGAAGTAGTGCAGGGAACCTGCAGGGACCCTCATGCCGTACTCGGCATGCATACACTGCCAAGTGGAAAAAGCATTATTGTCCGGGTATTTGACCCGGTGGCGGACCGGATATTTCTACTGACGGAGGGAAAACGCAAGGAAATGAGCCCGGGGAGATTTCCCGGACTTTTCGAACTGAAATTTCTCCGCAGGAGTCAACATTTCGGTTACACTCTGGAACGGCATTACGGAAAAGAGGTATTTACAGCGGAAGATCCCTATCATTTTCTGCCTGAAATCGGGGAAACCGACCTTTATCTTTTCAATCAAGGAGAACATCACCGCGTTTTCGATGTTCTCGGCGCTCACACCCGTACTCCGGGCGGGGTACCGGGTACTGCATTCACAGTCTGGGCACCGAATGCAGTGCGTGTTTCCGTAGTCGGTGAATTTAATTGCTGGGACGGACGCCGGCATCCCATGCGTCTGATGGGCAATTCCGGTATTTGGGAGTTGTTTATTCCGGGTGTTCAGTCCGGTGACCTGTACAAGTTTGAGATCCGAACCGGTGCGGGCGATATTCTGCTGAAATCGGATCCTTATGCCCGTCAAACGGAAATGAGGCCGGGGAATGCCGGTATTGTAGCCGATGACACTCCGTATGACTGGCAAGATTCGGACTGGATGAAAGAACGTTCCCTCAAAAATATTCAGGAATCACCTGTGAATATCTATGAAGTTCATCTGGGTACCTGGGGTGGTCAGGGCGCAGAACTCCGCAAGGATGAGGAGGACGAACCGATATTTCCGAATTACCGTGAGCTGGCTCACGCTCTCGCCTATTACGTCAAAAAAATGGGATATACTCATGTGGAACTTCTGCCGGTCTGTGAGCATCCTCTCGACCAGTCCTGGGGATATCAGGTTACCGGTTTCTATTCCCCTACTGCACGTTACGGGACGCCGCAGGACTTTATGTACTTCATTGACTATATGCATCGGTGCGGTATTGGAGTTATTCTCGACTGGGTTCCCGCTCATTTTCCTAAAGATGCGTTCTGCTTCGGCAGATTTGACGGAACGGCATTGTATGAACATGCCGACCCGCGTCAGGGAGAACAACAGGACTGGGGTACTTATATCTTCAATTACGGACGCCCGGAAGTACGTTCTTTCCTGCTGGGCAGTGCGCTTTACTGGCTGGAACATTATCATGCCGACGGTCTGCGGGTGGATGCGGTTGCCTCCATACTCTATTTGAATTATTCCAGAAAACCGGGCGAATGGATACCGAACCGGTATGGCGGCTGCGAGAATCTGGAAGGGATTGATTTCCTGAAACACCTCAACGAGCTGACTCACCGGATGTATCCCGGAATCATGATGATTGCCGAGGAATCAACCATTTGGAAGGGTGTTTCCAAGCCTTTGTATGACGGAGGTTTGGGGTTTACTTTCAAATGGAGCATGGGATGGATGCACGATACTCTGGACTTTTTTGAAATTGACCCGTTGTACCGGCGTCAGCATCATGGAAAATTGACCTACATGCTCGAATACGCCTTCACGGAAAATTTCTGCCTGCCGCTGAGCCATGATGAAGTTGTTCATGGAAAACGTTCTCTTATCGGTCGCATGCCGGGTGATTATGAATCAAAATTCGCCAATCTGCGCGCCATGTTTGTCTGGATGATGACCTGTCCCGGAAAAAAACTCCTGTTCATGGGCTGTGAGTTCGCTCAGATGATTGAATGGAACTGCAATCAGGGATTGGACTGGCTCCTTCTGAAATACCCGCGACATAAGGAAATGCAGACCATGGTCGCAGAACTGAACGATCTGTACAAACAAACACCCTCTCTCTGGCAGTTGGATTCCGTTCCGGACGGCTTCGAATGGATCGATGGCGCCAATGACGCCCAGAGTGTCTTTTCTTATGTCCGGTGGGATAAAATGCATTCCGACCCCATCCTTGTGATTTTGAACCTGACACCCGCCGTGCTGAATGATTTCCGTGTCGGGGTCCCAATGCCCGGCGACTGGGAGGAAATTTTCAATTCCGACCGGTACGAATACGGGGGAACCAATTTGTTGAATCCGGGTGTGTTTCATGCGGACAACATACCGGAACACGGGCAACAGCAAAGTATTTCCCTTTATCATCTTCCGTGGCTGGGCGGAATCATTCTAAAATTGAAAAAATGAAGCACCGGGATAAAATCCGGAGTTTCAGACAGAAAGAAGATTTTCCGCATTTCTGTGGAAAATCATTTCCTTTTCATCTTCGTTCAGCGGTAGATTCAGAAAATCCTGAACGGCATCTTTTTGATAGACGATAGGGTAATCGCTGGCAAAAAGGACCCGGTCCGCACCGTGATTATGAATGATGCGCAATGCCTGTTCCTGCGGCATCCAGGGCAGGGAACTGGATGTGTCAATATAGACGTTTCTTTTCCCGATTACATATCTTTCCGCATCATTCCACTGGGAATATCCTCCGAAATGAGCGGCTATAATCGTCAGGCCCGGGAATGTGTCTGCTATTTTACCCAGCCTCCTGGGCGAGGAAAAGTCGGAATTTTGGTCCCCGACATGGCATAAAACGGGCAGTTTCCCTTCTATTGCTCCGTAGATTTTCATCATTCTTTTTTCGTCAAGGAACAACTGCTGAAAATCCGGATGGAGTTTTATGCCGCGCAAGCCTAACTCTTGAATACGCTTTATTTCGTTTGTTACATTCGGAAAATCGGGATGAATGGTTCCGAACCCAATGAACTCCGGATTATCCCGTACCAGACCGGCAATATAATCATTGATTGTCTGCACCTGTGCGGCTTTAGTTGCCGTGGAAAAAACAAGTGAAATATGGATTCTCCCTTCGCGCATGGACGTTAAAATGTCATCGCGTGTTCCTTTTCCACGGAAGGGAACTTTGTAGTAAGCTTCCAGAAAAGACCGTACTTTTTCCGCAAGATTGTCCGGAAAAACATGTACATGCGTATCAATTATTTTCATTTCCTTCGGTAAATCGGTTTCCTGTCATGGGGGTGAAAAAATTTTGACATAAAACATACACTCGGAGCGGGGGAAAGTCAAATTATTTTCATCAGAAAATCAATATTGAGCGGATAGTGGATAGTGGATTGGTGGAAAATTCCGGATGTTTTTCGTAATTGTGCGGCACGGGATGGATGATTGCTCTCACGCAAACGTTATGCACGGGGATGCGCTGCACGGGACATGAATTATCCGCGTTCAATCGGATTCATGATGATGCCGCCGCCCAGAACATATTCATCGGCTGTGTCGTAAAAAACAGCAGCCTGACCTGGAGTAACGGCGCGCACGGGGGTATCCGTTTTGACAAGACAAGTTCCATCCGGCTGCGGATAAACCATGGCGGGAACTGCGGGTGACCGGTAGCGGATCTGCACATTTGCCCGGAATGGTTCTGCAACGTTTTTCGCACCGCAGCCACTGCATGTTTCAATGGAAAAGGTATTGCGGAACAAGGTTTTCTCATCGGATGAAATATAGACTGCAGCATGAACGGGGTCGATTTTACTGATGTAAGCCGGGGCACCTAAAGCGATTCCGGTTCCTTTCCTCTGTCCGATTGTATAACAATGAATGCCGCGGTGCTGCCCCAGAATTTTTCCTGTTTCCGCATGTATAAAACAGCCGTGTCGGAAGTCCTTTTGAAAAAATCCGCGTAAAAATTCAGCAACGGGTGTGCCGTCGGTTGGCGCAAAACAGACATCCTGACTTTCCTTGCGTTCAGCGTTCGGCAAATGCAGTTCGGCGGCGATTGTGCGTATTTCGGGTTTAGTGAAGGTACCCAGGGGGAAATACGAAAAAGCAAGTTGTTCCGCCGAAAGGGGATAGAGAAAATACGATTGGTCCTTCTGACGGTATATTCCGCGTGCGAGAGAACATTGATTATCGGCGGTCCGGATGTTTCTGGCATAATGTCCCGTAATGACCGCCTTGTATCCTTTTGAGACGGCGAAATCGGAAAGAACACCGAATTTAATCAACGGATTGCAGTAAATGCAGGGATTCGGGGTTTTTCCGGAATTAAAAATCTCCCAGCACCGGTACATGACCCGGTTGCGGAACTCTTCTCTGAAATCGGCAAATTCCAATGGAATATCCAAGGCATCCGCTGTATTCTGCACGATGGATAGATCCTGTTCGGACGTATTCAGCAGCCGCATACAGACGGCATGGACACGGAGTCCTGCCATTTTACCAAGATAGGCGGCGACTGCCGAGTCAACCCCACCGCTGAATGCGAGCAAAATATCGGTTTGCGGTTCTAAAAGAGGAAACAGACTGCGGCAGAAATCGGAGTTGATATTCATCTTAACCGGCGAGTGCGTTGGAAATTTCTTCCGGTGTCAATCCCCGGAAGAAAAGAGTTTTGTTTCGGTTTGTTTCCCCCGCGGTAACGGAAACAGAGGATTTGGATACCCCGCATTTTTTAGCGAGGAACGCACAAAGGGCGGCATTTGCTTTTCCGTCGACCGGCGGAGCATTCAGCGCGACTTTGAGAGCATTGCCGAAAAGACCAGTGATAGCGGTTGCCGAAGCGCGCGGTTGAACATGAAAGGGTAAAAAAGTTCCCTGTTCCGTTTTTCGGCACAGGGAAATGATTTCTTCAGGGGAAAGCATCAGTCAGCGTCCTGCTGTGGAGGTTCCGGGATTTCCATTCCGAGGAGTTCATAGACTTCAGCAGCGTCAAGTGTTTCTTTTTCAAGCAAAGCCTGAGCGAGTTTTTCCAATTGGTCGCGGTAGTCAGTCAGAATCTGCGTGGCACGTTTTTTCTGTTCCATGAGAATGGATTTGATTTCCAGATCGATTTCCCGCATTGTCTGTTCGCTGCAGGAATCGTTGCGTGTAATATCGCGGCCAATGTAAATATGTTCGCTGCGGCTGTCATATTTGATGGGACCGATATTATCACTCATGCCGAATGCGCAGACCATGGCTTTTGCGACGTCTGTAGCATGGGCAATATCCTGGGATGCACCGCTGGAAATATCGCTGAGAACAAGTTCTTCGGCGACTCTGCCGCCCAGACTCATGGCAATAGTATCCAGCATTTCATTCTTTGTACGCGAATAACGGTCCTGGTGATCCATCATCATGGTCAGTCCCAATGCTCTGCCACGCGGAATAATCGTGACTTTGTGCAGCGGCGTACCGTGTTCACAATGAATATTCACTAAAGCGTGACCGGCTTCATGGTACGCAGTAAGTTTACGCTCATGATCCGGAATCTTGCGGCTGCGCCGTTCCGGTCCGAAGCAGACTTTATCCCGTGCTTCTTCGAGGTCCTGCTGAATTACTGCCATCCGGTCATTTCTGGCGGCTGCAAGTGCGGCTTCGTTCATCAGGTTAGCCAGATCGGCGCCGCTGAATCCGGGAGTGCTTTTTGCGATAACTCCCAAATCGACAGTGGGATCCAGTTTGATGTTTTTCGCATGGACATCGAGAATCTGACGTCTTCCGCGGATATCCGGCAGGTCAATGACGATCTGTCTGTCAAAGCGTCCAGGACGCAAGAGGGCAGGGTCCAGCACATCGGGACGGTTGGTAGCTGCGAGAACGATAATCGGAGTATCCTTGGATTCCAGGCCATCCATTTCCACCAGCATGGCGTTCAAGGTCTGCTCGCGTTCATCGTGACCGCCGCCGATACCGGAAAAACGGGAACGTCCAACCGCATCAATTTCATCAATGAAAATCACACTCGGAGCTTCTTTCCGGGCATCTTCAAACATGTCACGCACACGGCTGGCGCCGACACCGACAAACATTTCCACGAAATCCGAGCCGCTGATGGAGTAGAAAGCAACTCCGGCTTCGCCCGCCACGGCACGCGCCATCAGTGTTTTACCAGTTCCCGGAGGCCCAGTCAGCAGAGCGCCCTTCGGGATTTTCGCGCCCAACAATTTGAATTTCAGCGGGTCTTTCAGATATTCCACGATTTCTTTTGTTTCCGCTTTTGCCTCTTCACAGCCGGCAACGTCATCAAATCGCGTCTTGATCTCATCCGGCGGAATCATTCTGGCACGGCTTTTGCCGAACTCCAGTGCCTTGCCGGGTCCGCCACCATGAATCTGGCGGGATAAGAGGAAGAACAGGAATCCGATGATTACCAAAGAGATCAGCAGATGTACGACAAGTGATTTCCACCAGGAGGAATCTTCCTTGTATTCCAGCGTTTTAACCAATTTTGTATTTTCGTTCAGTTTCTTTATGAGGTCGTCCGTGGCAGGAAGATTGATTTCATAACTGTCACCTGCGGTGATATCCCGCGTTTCGGCATCCTGTAATTTATCATCTTTGCTGTATTTTCCCTCAATAAGAAAGAAATTTTCCTGATTCGGTGTGACTTTGGCTGTGAGAATTCTGCCTTTTTCCAAAAGCTGCAAAAATTCAGCCGGATGCATTTCAGAGGAAACTCCCTTTTTCCCGGTAAAGGAATAAATGGAAATTCCAATCAGGAACAAACCGATCCAGATAAAAAGAGTAAAAGGCGGTCGTGCGGACGGTTTTCTCCCCTGACCTGATTTTTTATCTCTGCTCATATTCTATTCAATATCCTTTTGTTTTCGCAGATTTTTTCAAGTGATACGAAAAATTTTTTCTTCCGGCCTATCGCACGGAACTCTCTTTTGGTACATGCGATTTTCAGGGACTGCATTCAACAGACAACGGAATCCGGAAATTCTGATGTGAAGTCTGCTGCGACAGTCAGCAGGGAAAAGAACCATCTGCTATCGTTATTTCATGCCGTTTCGCAGGAGAAAAAACTATCCTGTGAAACAAACCGATTCTCATCCCCGCCGTTCTCCCGGAAAATTAATTTCCACCGGGTCCTTTGAGTACCGTCATCAGAACAAACGCTGCCATTCCCACGACCAAGAGTGCGAGGAGGATGATAATAATGATGAAGACCTTCTGGGAGGCTTCGTTATTGCGTTTGCGCGAGAATGCGGAAGTATCAATACGCTGAATCGTTTGCGTTTGACCGGCAGCATCGATATCGATTTCTGTTCTTGTCCGCATAATGGTGGTAACAGAACTGTCATCGCTTTCAAACAGAAGTTCAATTCCGCCGACCTGAAGCATATCGGCACCTTGGAGTTCAACTTCTTCTCCAGGTTCGGCTGTTTTGTAACCATCCATAGTAATGCATGAATAGTGGAAGAAGACATCAGTTCCGTTTTCAGCTTTGATGAAACCGAAGCCTTTGAAAAACTTGATAATGGAGATATACGAATTGTAATGGTAGTGCCGGAAAGCTTTCTTGAAGATGCTGAGGGCATGAAAGAGACGCAGATTACTCTCTATACCAAAGGAGAACTCACGCAGGCGGAATACAAGATACTTGCTTTGTTTAATGGTGTCGAAGGTGTAATGCAGAGTACTGAAGGCGCGATACTTGCCATGTACAGTGGAATGGAAGAGTATACTTTCAGTTGTAGCAGGGCTGAGATGGAAAATGGAATAATGCAGATGTTTATGATAGACTTCCTTGCCAGATATGATTATTTTGATGAGGACAATGTATCTGCTTATGGTAAGTTTACTGTGCTTCAGCATTATATCGCATCAGTATTGCTGCTTCTTGTTACTTTGTCCGGGGTTGTATATTTTAAGTTATACAATGAAGGCGAGCGCAAGATAGAGACAATTATGAGCCTTGGAAAAAAGAACAAGCTGCTTTCAGCCTTTGCAAAAATAATGTGCATAGCGATTCCGATAACAATAACAATGTGGATTACACTAATTGTCGGCAAGGTAGTTGCGGTGTTAATTAAGGACTATAGCACAGATATAGGTATTGGAAGCTTTTTTGTAGCATTACTCATAG
>CALCCZ010000236.1 GCA_937900075.1 uncultured Lentisphaeria bacterium | reverse complement strand
TCGGTCAGAACCAGAATATTGGCATCCGCTGCGCCGGTAATGATATCCCCAATCTTATTTTTGCCGGTTAAAAATTCCCGTTCGCCGGTGCCTTCCCAACCGTTGTTGTTTTTATCGTTTGTATGTGTCCCCGTATGTTTCGCCACATAGCCGTTTCCCCATTGGCCCAGAACACCCGCAAAAAACAAATCTGTAATCGAGTCATCTTTTGCTGTCAAATTGGATGGAGTAGTGGATTGTTTACCGGAAATCGTTTCATTTGCCACCTGAATCATATTCTCGTCGAATTGGACACCCCAGGAAATTTTCGTTTCCGGTACGCCGTAGGTTGCCACTGAGCTTCCGTTGGGGGTTACGGACAGAACTCCGGAAAACAAGTCGTCTGTTGCAAAAACAGCTTTCACCGGATTTTCCAAGTTATTTTTCCAAGATACAACGCCCTTATAGTCTAAATCAAGTTTGGTAATAGCGATTTCCTTCGATATTTGAAGAAAAATCTCGCCCGTATTGTTCCGGAGAAAGGAATAGTTCTTTTCTTTATATTCACGGGCGATATTTATGCCTAAAACACGAGTTTTCTGATCGGAAAATCCCGTAACGGAAATGGTTTCGGCGAAGTTTTCCGCATTACTTGCCAGAAGATACATGCCGACCTCGTTTGTATCTGAAACATTGATGGAATAGCTGCCGTTTCCATTGAATTTTGAAAAGTCATCGATGATTGCGTACTGATTTCCCGAAGTCATATTGCTGAGTTCGAAAATCACAGTTCCGGCATTGGTAACGGTCCCGCCGAAAGTATTCGCTCCGCTTAAAATCAGTTTGCCAGCGTTGTAAAATGTATCGTTTTCCGTTTCGAAAGTACAATCATTCAGGAAAACGGTGTCACTGTTGAACACTGCACCGCCTTCACCGGATGCTGAGTTTCCACTGAACGAGCAGGAAATTGCTGTGAATGTGCCGGAGTTGTACACTGCGCCGCCATTGTCGGATGTCGAATTGCTGCTGAACGAACAGATTTTTGCCGTGATTATGCTGGAGTTGAATAACGCACCGCCATTGCCGGATGCGGTGTTATTGTTGAACGAGCAGGTGTTTGCCGTGAACGTGTTGGAGTTGAATACTGCGCCGCCATTGTCGGATGTCGAGTTGCAGCTGAACGAACTGTTTTTAATCGTGACCAATCCTTCATTGTACAGTGCGCCGCCGTTCGTGGCAATATTTTCGCTGAACGTACCGACACGGAGAATAAACGTTTCGGTTCCGTTGTTGAACATTGCACCGCCATTGCCGGATGCGGTGTTATTGTTGAACGAGCAGGTACTTGCCATGACCAATCCTTCATTGTACACCGCGCCGCCATTTCCGGAGACCGAGTTGCAACTGAACGAGCTGTTTTCAACCGAGAGCGAACTTTCATTGTATATTGCACCGCCCTTCGCGGCAGTATTCCCGTTGAATGTGCTGTCATTGAGACTAAATGTTTCGGTTCCGCTGTTGAACAGCGCACCGCCATTTCCGGAGACCGAGTTGCGGCTGAACAAGCTGTTTTTAACTGAGAGCGAACCTTCATTGTATATTGCACCGCCCTTCGCGGCAGTATTCCCGTTGAGTGTACTGCCATCGAGAATAAACGTTTGGGTCCTGCTGTTGAACACCGCGCCGCCATTTCCGGAGACCGAGTTGCAGCTGAACGAACTGTTTTCAATCGTGCTCAATCCTTTATTGTACAGCGCGCCGCCGTTTGCAGCAGTATTTTCGCTGAATGTGCTACCTTTGAGACTAAACGTTTTGGTTCCGCTGATGAATACTGCACCACCATCGCCGGATGCGGAGTTATTGTTGAAGGAGCAGGTGTTTGCCGTGAACGTGTTGGAGTTGAACACCGCGCCGCCATTTCCGGAGACCGAGTTGCAGCTGAACGAGCTGTTTTCAACCGAGAGTGCACCTTCATTGTATATTGCGCCGCCGTTTGCGGCAGTATTCCCGCTGAATGTGCTGTCATTGAGAATAAACGTTTCGGTTCCAGTGTTGAACACCGCACCGCCATTGCCGGATGCGGAGTTATTGTTGAATGAGCAGGTACTTGCCGTAAATGTGTTGGAATTGAACACAGCGCCGCCGTTTGCCGCTGTATTTCTGCTGAATGTGCTGGCGATTGTCGTGAAAATGTTCGAGTTGAACACAGCGCCGCCGTTTTTACTTATTGCTTTATTCCAGCTGAATGTGCCGAAAATCGCTATGAACGTGCCAAGGTTGGACACTGCGCCACCATCATTGTTTGACGTACTGTTTACATAACTGACATTTTCGGTGGCAAAGACTGTGACATCCCGGACTGTCAAATGTTTTTCTGAGGTGATTCCTGAAGCTGCTATTGTTCGGAGAGTTTCCGTGGCACCCGCGAGATAGTTTTGTGTCAGTGCCGCACCATTATAGGTTACATCATTGACCGTAAGCGTTCCCGTCGTTCCTTGGGCAGTGAAAATTGCCGTATCCGAAATGGTAAGCGAAAACGTCTGCTCATTGTTCTTATAAAATTTGTATAAAAATTCTGTATCTTCGTAAAAAAATACTTGTATATCACTCTCCTGGAGCGTTGTTGTAACTCCGCCGATGTACAAAGTGAGATTTTTGTTGAAACCCGCAGCGTTTCCAGCCAGAAGATAAGATCCTTTCTCCAGATCTTCGGAGAGCTGGACACAGTAACGGCAGTTAGCGCTCGCATCACTGAATTTGGCCATGTTATCAACTATGGCGGTTTTATTCCCGGGTGTCATACTGCTGAGATCGAAAACTACAGTTCCGTAATTTGTAACAATTCCGGCAAACGTATTCGTTCCGCTTAAAATCAGAGTGTTTGTGTTATAAACCGTGTCGTTTTCCGTTTCAAAGATACAGTCATTCAGGAAAACTGTGGCGGCGTTATACAATGCTCCACCGGAATCCGCTTTATTTCCGCTGAATGTGCTGGTGCTTGCCGTGAATGTTCCGGAATAGTTGTATACCGCACCGCCATTTCCGTAGACCGAGTTATTGCTGAACGAGCTGTTTTCAACCGAGAGTGAACCTTCATTGAATATTACACCACCACTTACGGCAGTATTTCCGCTGAATGTGCTGGTGCTTGCCGTGAATGTTCCGGATTTGTTGTAAATCGCGCCACCATTTTGGGAGACCGAGTTGTTGCTGAACGAGCTGTTTTCAACCGAGAGTGCACCTTCATTGTATATTGCGCCGCCGTTTGCGGCAGTATTCCCGCCGAATGTGCCGTTACTGACGACAAAGATGCCAGTTTCACTGTTGCGCACCGCGCCACCATTTCCGGAAACGGAGTTATTGTTGAATGAGCAGGTGTTTGCCGTGAGTGCGTTGGAGTTGTATACCGCGCCACCGTTTGCCGCTGTATTCTCACAGAACGTGCTGGCAACTGCCGTGAACGTGCCGGAATTGTATACCGCGCCACCATTTCCATTTGCTTTATTTTCGCTGAACAAGCTGGAAGTTGCTGTAAAGATGCCGGAGTTGAACACTGCGCTGCCATGGCTGTAGTTGCTTCCAACTGCTTTATTTTTGCTGAACAAGCTGGAAGTTGCTGTAAAGATGCCGGAGTTGAACACTGCCCCGCCATTTTCGGATGCAGTATTATTGTTGAACAAGCTGTTTTCAACCGAGAGTGAACCTTCATTGAACATTGCACCGCCGTTTGTGGCAGTATTTTCGCTGAATGTGCTACCCCTGAGACTAAACGTTTCGGTTCCGCTGTTGAATACTGCACCGCCGTTTGCGGCTGTATTATTGTTGAATGTGCTGGTGCTTGCCGTGAATGTTCCGGATTTGTTGTAAATCGCGCCGCCATTTTGGGATACCGAGTTATTGTTGAACGAGACAGAAGTTGCTGTGAATGTGTTGGAGTTGTATACCGCGCCGCCGTTTGCGGCAGTATTCCCGCTGAATGAGCCGTTGCTGACGATAAAGATGCCGGTTTCACTGTTGCTTACCGCACCACCATTTCCGGATGCGGTGTTATTGTTGAACAAGCAGTTTTCACTCAAGACCGAACTTTCATTGTCCACTGCACCACCATCGTTTGTGGCTTTATTTCCGGTGAAAGTACTGCCATTTGCGGTAAAGGTGTCACTGTTGAACACCGCACCACCGTTGCCGGACGCGAAGTTATTGTTGAACAAGCTGTCTTGATCCGTGAACTTTTTTGAGTTGAACACCGCGCCACCCTGTTGTGACGCACTGTTTTTGCTGAACGTATTGGCGATTGCCGTGAACGTGCCGGAATTGTTGAATACCGCACCGCCGTCTACGGCAGCATTCCTGGTGAATATGCTGTAAGTTGCAATAAACGAGTCATCGTTGAACACCGCGCCACCTTGTTGTGACACGCTGTTGTCGTTGAATGTGCTGTAATTTGCGCTAAACGAGTTATCGTTGTATACTGCGCCCCCCCGTGATGCTTTGTTCCCGCTGAATGTGCTGCTATTGGTTGTAAAGATCTTGTTGTTGTATGCCGCACCACCATCTACGGATGCTTTGTTCTCGCTGACCGTGCTGGAATTTACTGTGACCGTGCCTTCATTCCACACTGCACCGCCATTGTTAGACGCCGTATTTCCGCTGACCGTGCTGGAATTCACTGTGACCATGCCGAGATTGTACACTGCACCGCCGTTCAGTGCTGTATTTCCGCTGAACGTGCAGGAATTCACTGTGACCGTTCCGGATTCATTGTCCACTGCACCGCCGTTTTGGGACGCCGAGTTGTTGCTGAATATGCTGTAAGTCGCATGGAACGTGCTGTTATTGGATATTGCACCTCCATTTGCCGCAGTATTCTCATTGAACGAGCAGCTGCAGGCGTTAAAGGTGTTACCGTTGTGCACTGCGCCGCCATTGCCGGATGCTGAGTTTTTGTTGAAAATGCTGGAATTTGCTGTGACTGCGCCGGAATTGTATACCACACCCCCCTGTGATGCTTTGTTACCGCTGAACGTGCTGCCAGTAACGTTAAAGGTGTCAGTGTTGTATACTGCGCCACCGTTTGTGGCAGTATTATTGTTGAATGTGCTGGTACTTGCCGTGAATGTTTTTGAGTTGAATATTGCGCCGCCGTTTGCGGCAGTATTATTGTTGAATGTGCTGGTGTTTGCCGTGAATGTTCCGGATTTGTTGTAAATTGCGCCGCCGTAGTTGCCTGTATAGTTCTTGCTGAACGTGTTGAAACTTGCCGTGAATGTTCCGGAATCATTGTAAATCGCGCCGCCATAGACGGACGATGAGTTCTCACTGAACGTGTTGGAAGTTGCTGTGCCCGAACCGGATTTATTGTAAATCGCGCCACCGTTAGCCACTCTGTTTTCGCTGAACGAGCTGGAAGTCACTGTGAACGAACCGGATTCATTGTAAATTGCGCCGCCGTAGCTTTGAGCTGTATTATTGTTGAATGTATTGGATGTTGCCGTGAACGGATTGGTCGCATTATTGTAAATCGCGCCGCCGTTGCTACCTGCATAGTTCTTGCTGAACGTGCTGTTACTGACGATAAAGGTGCCGGTTCCACTGTTGTACACTGCACCGCCGTTTATTGTTGTATTATTTTCGCTGAACGAGCTGGAAGTCATTGTGAACGAACCGGATTCATTGTAAATTGCACCGCCGTTTGCTGCAGTATTTTCTCTGAACGAACTGGTACTTGCTTCGAACTTGCCTAAATAATTGTATACTGCACCACCATTGCCGGAAACGGAGTTATTGTTGAACGAACTGAATGTTACTGTGCCCAGATTTGTATAGTTGTATACTGCACCACCAACATAGGCCAAGTTGTAGTTGAACGTGCTGCTGCTTGCGGTAAAAATTCCGGAATCGTTGTACACCGCTCCACCTCTTAGCGCCGTATTCCCGCTGAATGTGTCACCGTTTGTCTTAACTATCTGATTATTATATACTGCGCCGCCGTTTTCTTCTGCCATATTTCCGCTGAACAAGCTCTCACTTGTTTCGAACGAATTGAGTTTGTTTAACACTGCACCGCCGTTTTTTTGCACCGTATTTCCGCTGAACGTGCTGCTGCTTGCGGTAAAAATACCACGATTGTATACTGCTCCACCTTCTTTTAGCGCCGTATTGTCACTGAATGTGCTGGCAGTTGCCGTAAAACTGGTATTGTTGTACACCGCACCACCAACTTCGGACACCGAGTTGTTGCTGAACTCGCTGTGGTTCGCCGTGACTGCGCTGTAGGTGAAATTGTATATCGCGCCACCTTGCTGCGCTTTATTTTCGCTGAACAAGATGGAAGTTGCTGTAAATGAGCCGGAGTTGTACACTGCGCCACCATAGCCGGATGCCGAGTTTTTGCTGAACTCGCTGTGGTTCACCGTGACTGCACTGTAGGTGGAATTGTATATCGCGCCACCATTGCCGTTTGTCGTGTTTTCGCTGAATATACTGTCATTTGCGGTAAAAATTCCGGAATCGTTGTACACCGCACCACCCAAGTCGGATGCCGAGTTTTTGTTGAACTTGCTGTTGCACGTTGTGACCGTGCCTCTGGAATTGTATATCGCACTGCCATAATTACTGTATGAACTATCTGTAAAACTGACATTGTCGGAGGCCAAAATGTAACGTTCCTGTACAAATAAACGCGTTTGGAGGGTGATTTCTGAAACCGCAACTTTCTTGTATTTTCCCAATGCGTCTTCGAGATGAGTGGAATCCAGTGCTACGCCAGTATAGGTAACACCATTGATTGTAAGCGTTTCTGTCAACCCGTTGGGAGTGATGATCGCAGTATCCGCTATGGTAAACAACAGATTCCCCGTTTCATCTTCCTTTCCTAAATGATATGAAAATCCGTCAAAAAATACGGGTTCATTATTCGTTTCAATCGTTGCTTCAGAAGTCCCGACATATAAAGTAACCGTTGCATTGAACTCCGCAGCGTTTCCCGCCAGAAAATAAGTGCCGCTCATCTGGTCTTCGGAGAATTGGATGCAGTAATTGCCTCCAATGAATTTAGTAATGTCGTCAATGATGGGAGTTTCATTCCCGGGACTCATCCCGCTGAGGTCGAAAAACAGATATCCATTATTGGTAACAGTTCCGCCGAAAGTATTCGCTCCGCTTAAAATCAGTTTGCCCTCGTTGTAAATCGTATCTCTTTCCGATGTAAAAATACAGCCATCCAGTAAAATGGTACCGGAATTGGAGTTTTGTATTGCACCGCCGGTTGCGGCTGTATTCCCGCTGAACGTGCTGTGTCTGGCGATAAAGGTGCCTCCATTATACACTGCTGGGGTGTCTTCGCCATCATAAGGACGCACAGAAATGGTCGCATTCGTAAATGTTCCGGAAGAACCGGCAGTGATTATTGTTCGTTCCGTAATCACATCCAGAGATTGGTTGAACGTTTCTGGCAAAACGGAAACGGTTTCTATCATTCCGGAATGGTATTCCAGAACATTGTTGCCGCCGAAGCCTGTAATATCCACGGATGCGGCAATATCTGCACCTGTCAGATTGGCAATCGTATTCACCAGGGCTTTTCCCTCATCGGAGGCGGCGATATTGCAGCCGTAAAACAGAATGTCGCCGTCATCCGCGAGATATTTACCGATATTGAGCCAGTTTTCGGAACAGAGATTACTCTGGGAAACCATTGTCCCGTTCAATGTGAACGAGGCATCGCCACCGTGGGTAATGAAGTGTAACGCGGACCATTCGGTACCGGAGATTTTCAGATACTCCAGAAGGGGAGCAAATCCGTTCCCTCCGGACAGAATGATATACTCCTGATTTTCTTTCAAATCGGACAAGATGCTTTCTGTATCCCCGATATTTCCGTCAATGATGATGAGTTCCTTATGGTATTTTGCAGGCAGAGAATACATTTTTCAGTGGCTCCCGTTTATGGGTGATGGTACGAATACAGTCTTTAAATAGTGATAAATACATACTGTAGCGCTAAAACAACATTTTTCAAGTTTTATAGCAGAAAAATGTGACCGTACAGCAAAAAATGCCGCAGTATTGATGCAGCGCCGGAATAGAGAATCCGGCGGCATTTGACTATTCAACGGGGAATCCTGCAAGAACGTCTATCCGAAACGTCACTTTTTTTACGGAAAGGGATATGGTCCCTTTCCCTGTTTTTGACAAATGCGGGATGTTTATGATTTTTTTTCGGATAAGTCACTATGAACAAGATAATAGGGGTCGTGTGTCACTTTGCTGACGATTAAGAGGGTAACGGGTATCATAACCGCAGTCAGGACAGCGGCAGTATAGAACACGGCGGGGGTACCCCAATTGTAGATGACGCATCCGGAAAAGAAAGTGGCAAGCATGGCGCCGGTATTTTGAGCGGAATACGACCAACCGAAGACGGAGCCGCGTTTTCTTTGCGGTGTGATTCCGGAGAGAATTTTCTGAAAAACGGGAATAATGCCGCCGGCGAAAAAGAACATAAGAGTTCTGGTGATGCCGAGGACGTAAATATTTTCTGTTTTTCCCTGAACAAACAGAAAGACGACCGAGAAGATGAAACAGGGGAGTAACAGTTTTCCCGGGTGGCATTTATCTGTCAAATAACCGATGATAAGACCGGAGAAGAGCGCGCCGATACTGACCGCTGCACTTACGAGTCCGGTCCAGTAATCAGCGAATCCATCCGGTACAATCAGTTCGATTTTCATGGGAATGAATGGTCCTTCGAAACGCCGTACAAGGCTGATTAGAGTAAAAAGCAAAAGCATCAGCCAGACACTGACCGTGAATTTCGGCAGCCGTGAAAGGAGTGTCCGGTGTGTTTTTACGGATTCCGGTCCGGCAACGTGTTTGACGGGAACCGTTTTCGGGGCATCCTGACAGAACAAAACGAAAACCCCTGCGAGGATATACATGATACCGCAAATCCAGAACGTGAACATGTACCCGTAGTAGTGTACCACGAGACCGCCGACTACATGTCCCAGCATGGCACCGCCCCAGACCGCCGTACTCAGGACACCGAGAGCGAAGCCCTGTTTATTGTCCGGAGTTGTTTTGACTAAAAGCATGTGAGAAGCGGAAGTGGTTCCCGCGCACGCTGCAGTCAGAAAGCGTAGAATCAGCAGCAGATAAACATAAGGAGCCACATACGCCATGAGTGGAAACAGAAACGCGGTCAGGAATGTGCCCCGGAGGAGCATGATTTTCAGTCCGAACCGGTCGCCCAGTGTACCCCAGACAGGGCTGAACAGGGCATAAGCGAGAACGCCACAGAATACGAACATCGACATGTAAACGCCGCGTTCTCCCTGCGCGATAATCCCGAACTCATCTTTCAGCAATAAAGGTACAAAGGGAATGGAAGCGTCAAATCCCGCCATGACTAAAAGCTGAGAAAGCCACATTAGCACAACATTTTTGCGCCAATGTTCCGTACCGATTGTTGTCATGAAATATCAACCTGTGCTGCCTCTCGGAAAACAAACTGCTTATTCAAATGTCACTTCACCGAAATATTCCGGCAGATGAAAATCCAGTTGCGGAATCGCATGCCATGTGAACCAGTGGGGATGACTGGTCAGTTCGGCGCATTTGTAGGCATTGGCGGTCCAGGTCTGACCGGAGAGGACAGCGGTATTGACGCCGGAGCCCAGCTGTCCGAACATTTTTACGGGGACGGCGAATCCCAGAAACCATTCTGTCGGTTCTGCGATTTCGGGGTCGATGATTGACGGGAGAGAGTGGAAAATTCTGACTTTTTTCCAATCTTCTTCCGAGACTTTTTTGAAATCGCCGTTGCGCAGATCTTTGACGTCGTAAACTAAAAGAAATCCACCGGCAGTGAACTCAAAATTGAGATAACGTTCTGTGCCGGACGGGTGAATGAAAAATTCCACACAGGAGTCAATGCAAGCCTGTTCCCCGAATTTCGAGGAGGTCGCGCGGACATACTGGTCTTTGACCCGGAACAAACCATAGATAAACTGGTCATCGTGCAGCAGTTTCAGATCGGTTACGGGGCAATACGGATCGTTGGCTTCTGCTTTTTCTTTTCCTGTAATTTTCCGCCAAAGACTTTGAAAAAAGCCATACGTACGGTACATCCGGTTGGAAATATGGATGACTTCCGCTTTTTCCCACTGTGAACCGTTATCAAAATCTGCATCCAAAGCAACAACGCCGGTTGCTTTCTTTATGAGGTAACTCATGTTTTTTATCCTTATCTGATTGAATTTTATCTGACGATATTTTTATTTTTTATCTTTCTTGTTTTTCTTATAACGGGTGAACATTACCATTCCAACAACACCAAAGATTACAACACCAGAAATAGTAAACCAAACCCAAGGTTTAATAGCGTTCGAGTTAGTTATTGTTATAGTT
>CALCCZ010000235.1 GCA_937900075.1 uncultured Lentisphaeria bacterium | reverse complement strand
TTAAAATAAACTAATGCTTATGCAGATTAGATAGCGAGGTGGATTCAATGCAGGATGAACTTAATTTAAATATGGAAGAATTTTTGCCACTTAGAGATGTGGTTTTCAAAACTTGAAAAAAGGGTAGTAATACGGTAGATTAACTTGAAACTGTTCAAAACCGAATACAGGAGAAATGAAAAAATGAATTATGAAGACGACATAAACATGGTCAATGTGCTGACTCTCGGAGTACGGAATGACGGAACTCAGGATATCAGTGCAATCGTTAATGAGGCTACCGCTGCACATGCTCTGTATTTTCCCGCAGGTCAGTATCGTGTGGAGAAGCCTCTTTTTCTGAAAAATCCCATTTATGGAGCGGGATACAGCCGGAATAGAAATATCACAAATACCCGGACGTGGTTTGTATCGGCGATAGAGAATACGGATTCCTCTGTTGGCGTGTTGAATTTTGCCGGGATAGATATGAATGTGGAAAATCTCAATATTTGCTGCAATACGCAGGAATGCGGCATCCGGATAGATCCCTGCAGTCAGTCAACCATGACGCTGGTTGACAAGGTCGGGATTTACAATGTGCGAGGGTACGGGATATATGTTACAGGCGGCGGTTCCAGACCGTTTTTTGTTCATAATACAACGATATTCAGTTCACGGGATTTTCCTGTTCCCGGTGTAGGCATCCGCACGGATAACTATGACAACCGGTTTACGAATGTAGAAATCATGGGCTGCCGCGTATCGCTGGAATTGCTCCGCGGATTCAATTACGGCAGCGATCTGCATCTTTGGACCGGCAGTATGTGTGGTCATGACAACGGCGTCTGGTGGCGTGGTACCCGCGGAATTGTACTTTCCGATGGTGCGTCATTCAATGCCTCGCAAGTCTATCCGGACACCTGTTTTTATGCGCTGGAACAGAAGACCCCCAATTGTTCCTGTCACTTGAAAAATGTTTTTTACTGGGAGGACGGCTCCACAAAAGGCTGTCCGGATCATGATGGCAGATTTTTTCATTGTGATGGCGATTTCCCCGGTTGTTTTCATCTTGACGGCGGCGAAATTGCTGTTATGGAGGTTACGGAAAACAATGGCAGAATGCAGTCGGTTTATGCTCCGGGACAGAATATCCGCAATGTGATTCTGCGGACAGATGTGCCGTTGACTGCGGAGAATCTGGAAAAACTCTGTATTTCCGATGAACTGCCGGACTATACCGTCAAATATACGGAAGAAGGATACTGCCGGATCGGCGATATTTTCGAAGCCGCGGACAGCGGATATGTTTCCGCCTCACTGATTTTAGAGGACGGAGCGGCATACGGGCTTGATTTTCTGCGCAGAAACGGCGGAAAGACGGAAAGTACCATTACTCCGCTGAATTCGCTTTGTGATGCGCATACAGTCCGGGTTGCGGAACCGGAAAACGGAATCATCAGCATTTACGTATTCAATCCTGCGGGACATGTTCTCACGGCACGTTTTACTACCAAGCTCATGAACACGCATTTCCGTCCGGTACATTATGGTCGTCTGCATACGGTCGGTGATATGGAACGGTACAAAAAGATATTGCCGGAGCTTTGAAAAAATACCGGTTTTGTTTTTCCGTGTGTTAGCAAAAACGGATTACGATTTCCTGCGTGTAGCGAGCTGATCTGCTGTTACAGCGAAAATGATGATGAGCCCGATAACGACTAATTGTACATTCGTAGAGATGTTCAGCAAGGTCAGTCCGTTCCGCAGGAAACTGATGAGAAGAGTACCGATGATGGTTCCTGTCATGGTTCCGCGTCCGCCGCTTGGTGAACAGCCGCCTATGATGACCGCCGCGATGACATCGAGTTCCAGGGACATACCGGCAGACGGCTGAGCGGAACTTGCCCGTGCGGTGGTAATCATGGAAGCCAGTCCGACGAGAGCGCCCGTGATGGTATAGACCCATGTCAGAACTGAATTTACATTGATACCGGCATGGAATGCAGTTTCCCGATTGGAGCCGATTGCATAGATATAACGTCCGAATGAGGTATATTTCAGCATGAATCCCGTTGCTGCGAGTGTCAGAGCCAGAAGAATGACGGATATGGGAACTCCAAGAACCGCTCCTGTGTCCAGAACGCTGAAGGAAGATACGGCAAACGGTTTGCCGTCATTGACCAGATAAGAGATACCGCGGAACACGCTCATTGAGCCCAGAGTGACGATAAAAGGCGCGAGTTTCAAACGGGTAATCAGGACTCCGTTGAGTAAGCCGCAGATTGCGCCGAGCAGGATACCTGCAAGGATACCGGCCAGCACACTGAATGGTCCGATTTCGATAAAGCCGCCGCTTGTAATGACGTCCCATGTGCCGCCTGATATCATGAGCATGGTCAATGCTCCGCCCATACCGCACATGGCAAGCATGGCGCCTACAGAGAGGTCGATGCCCGCCGTAATGATGACAAACGTCATTCCTGCAGCCATGATTCCGTTGATGGAGGAGCGGGTGAGGACATTTAAGAAGTTTGTGCCTGTGAGGAAAGTATCCGGGGCAAGGAATGCCCAGAGAGAGATAATGAAAAGTAAGGATGAGAAGGGAAGCAGCTGTTTCGTTAATTTATTCATGAACGGATCCTTTCGTTATAAACCGACTGCGGCGAGCCGCAGGATTTCTTCCTGAGAAGTTTCGGAGCGTTGTCTGCAACCGGTGATTTTACCATCCCGCATGACGTAGATTTTATCGCAGATGCCGAAGATTTCCTGCATATCGGACGAGATGACCATGATTGCTTTTCCCGTGGCGGCAAGTTCATTCAGAAGAGAATAGATTTCTGCTTTTGCGCCTACATCAATTCCCCGGGTCGGTTCATCAAAGATCATGAACCGTGAATTTGCCATGAGCCAGCGTGCGAGGAGCAGTTTTTGTTGATTACCGCCGGAAAGAGAATCGGCGGGTGCATCCGGAGTACTCCATTTGATTTGAACCTTTTTTCCGAAATTCAGACTTAAATCATATTCTTTTGCGAGATTGAGAAAAGTGCGCATTCCAATGGTTTCATAATTGGGTAGCGTGATGTTCCAGGAGCAGGGCAGACCGGTACAGAGTCCGGTCCGTTTTCTGTCCTCCGTGAGGAACGCAATTCCGGAACGGATAGCGTCAGCCGGAGTTTGGATTAAAAGTTCTTTATTGTCCAGAAAGCATTTTCCATCGGTTTTGCGGTCGATTCCGAAAATAGCGCGGGCTGTTTCGGAGCGTCCTGCGCCAATCAATCCGGCGAAACCCGCGATTTCTCCGGAACGTACTTCAAAAGAGACGTCCCGGATTCCGTTTTCCGCAGACAGCGATTCGGTACGGAATACGACTGGTCCGATTTTTGCCGTACGCGGCGGATAAAAGTTACTGAGTTCGCGTCCGACCATCAGTTTGATGATTTCATTGATTTCGATTTGGTCCGCCGGTTTTGTTCCGACAATGACACCATCCCGCAGAACGCTGATTTCGTCCGCGAGCGTTTTGACTTCTTCCATACGGTGGGAGATGTAGATGATAGTGATGCCCTCTTTTTTCAATTCGCGGATGATTTTAAACAAAATTTCGGATTCTGCTTCTGACAGTGAACTTGTCGGCTCGTCCATTACGATGATTTCCGCTTTGCGCAGAAGTGCTTTCAACAATTCCACAATCTGGCACTCGCCGGTGGAGAGCGTTCGGATCTCGGCAAGAGGATCAAGGTGGAATCCGTATTTTGTAATCAGGTCATTGGTAATCCGGATTTCAGCGGCACGATCGGTAATATGCAAAAATCGGTTGGCAAGGATTTCGCGTCCGAGAAAAATATTCTCATAAACCGTCATATCTCCGGCAAGTTCCAGCTCCTGATAGAGCATGGAAATCCCAGCCTGAATGGATTCCGCCGGAGTACGGAAGGAAACCGGATGGTGATTCAACAGAATTCTGCCGTTATCGGGCTGGTGAATGCCGGAAAGTATTTTCATGAGGGTGGACTTCCCGGCTCCGTTTTCACCGCAAAGGGCGTGAACGGTTCCGCGCCGTACCCGGAAAGTTACATTTTTCAGAGCGGAAACCGGAGGGAAGGATTTTTCAATATCCTCCATTTCGAGGATAAAATCGTTATTGTTGTTCATTATAAACCCAATGCTTCGGGGAAGTTTTTCTTCATTTCTTCCAAATTGTTTTTCTGAACGATCATGCTCGGAATCGGAATATCTTTATCCACTTTCTGATTCTTCAGAAGTTTGACTGCGGTTTTGACGCCCGTGTATCCGATTTCAAAGGGATTCTGGGCGATTATCGCAAGAACTTCGTCTTTTTCAACTCCCTCCAGCAGGACAGGATCGGAATCAAAACAGACAAATTTTACTTTCTCCGCAGCATGCCGGTTCTGCAGCGCCTTGTAGGTCCCGACGGATGTCGGATGGTTCACGGCGAAAACAGCATCGGTTTCGGGGAAGCGCGTCAGCAGATCTTCCGCCTTCTGGCGGGCATCATCCACAGTTCCCATTGTGTATTGTTCGGCGAGGATGGTGATGCCGGGAAATTCCTTTTTCAGGGTATCGCGGAATCCGGCTGCACGGGCATCGGTGGATGCAGAGTTCTGCACAAAAAGAATCAGCAGTGCCTTCCCTTTTCCGTTAAGAGCTTTGCCAATCAGCCGGGCAGCATCGGCACCGCCTGAATAATTGTCCGTACCTGCGAAAGAATCGTAATTTTCTGTATCCGCCATGGAGTCGATCAGAACACATGGAATTCCGGAATCCTTGATTTTCCCGATTGAACGCACCAACGCTTTGAAATCATTAGGACCGAGCACAACGGCGGAAACTTTTTGAATCAGAGCATCTTCAACGGTTTGAATCTGTTTTTCCCGGTCTGTTTCCGTTTCCGGACCGTTCCAGGTAATCGTGACATTTTCTTCTTCCGCTGCTTTTAAGGCACCTTTGTGAACAACTTCCCACCACATAATGATGGTCCCCTTAGGAATTACGGCAATGACGACCGGTTTCCCCTGATCCGAACGACTGTGAGAAATCTTTTTGATAATCCCGCCGGTCATCAGGATTGCCGAAGCCGCCAGCATCAGCACGATGAAAATATAATTACCGTTTATTTTTCCATTTTTCATATTCATGGGACCCTCTGTCAATACGTTTTTAACAGGAATTCTGTTTATTATTTTTTGAAAATCTCAAAACAGGATTTTTGTACTAATACAAATTAGTTCCTGTATTACTCTTTTCAAGTTTAAAACTGAAAAAGATGCCTTTTTTTATTCGTCTTTTGCAAATGAACTGTAAAAGAACATCTCCAGTCCCGTTTGGATTGGAGATGTTGAAATGCCGATATGTTATCGTGTTTGCTCAAATGCTTCTTTTTATCATTTCAGTGCCGTTACAGTATTTTCGAGAACGGCCTTTTTCTGTATTTTCGGATATTCCGGCTTACCCTTGGACAAAACCGAAAAATCGGCAAAACAGACATAAATCAGAGCCACAATCACGACCAGTCCGATGGCGGCTGGAGTCCGGTATTTCCAAGGTGTCAAATCGGTGACGCCTGCATCTTTTTCCTCAAATGGTACCGGTTGTGGCGCAACCTTACTCCAAACAAGCATTGTCACCAGCATCAGCACAAACACTATAGCCAGAAAATGGTAATTCCCTATAACTTTGACCCAGTTGTTAAATGGCGGCACAAAATAACCGATGGCAATAACGGCGATACCTGCAAGCAAAGCGGTCTTGGCGGCTGCTGCCGGGACTTTTTTCGTAATCATGGCGATGAACACTACCGCCAGCAGCGGAATAAAAGTCAGTCCGTTCATATTTTGCAGATAATTAAAAATACTGCCGGCTGATGCCAGCATAGGCGCAATTATTATCGAAATGACCATTACCGTAAAACCGAAATACTGTCCGATACGGACCACTTTCCGGTCATCTGCTGCAGGATTAATATACGGCTTGTAAAAATTAAGGGAAAAAAGCGTGCAGATACTGTTGAGAACAGAATTGAAACTGGAAAGAACCGCTCCCAGCAAAACCGCAGCAAAAAAGCCTTTCAACGGTGCCGGCAAAACCAGATTGACCAGTGAACCGTATGCTTTGTCGGAAGCCGCCAAACCGCTGTTCGGGTCAATGGGAATGTTCAATCTGCCGTCACAGTACAAAATGGCGGCAATCATTCCGGGTATAACCAGAAAAAGCGGTCCGATAAGTTTCAGAAGCCCGGTAAGCAGAACACCTTTCTGACCTTCGGCAAGCGACTTCGCCCCGAAAGTGCGCTGAATAATCTGCTGATTGGTACACCAGTAAAAGACATTAATCAGAAAGACGCCGGTAAACAAGGTGAAGAAGGGAGCTTCGGCGTCATTTGCGCCGATAGAATTGATACGGTCGCCACCGGCTTGTACAAATTTGTCCAGATCCTGCGCAAACGATCCGGGGGAAAGATAGTCGAATGCCAGCCAGGCAATCAGCAGTCCGCCGATCAGCAGACCGATACCGTTGAGAGTATCCGAAACAGCGCAGGATCTCAAGCCGCCGAACAGCGCATACGCGCCACCGATTAACGCCACGGTTATCACCAGAGTATAAAGTTGCGCCATTTCACCTTGAATGCCTAAAATCGAACTGAGATCGAGAATATCAAGCATCCCGCGGGCACCGGTATAAAGAATAATCGGCAGCAACGATAAAATGTAGGCAAGCAGAAAAATCAGATTGCAGATTCCTCCTGTAGTACGGTCAAAACGACGTTCCAAATACTCCGGTACCGTTGTTACTCCGGCTTTCAGAAACTTGGGCAGAAACCAGATAGCCATAAGAACCAGGGCGACTACAGCTATCACTTCCCAGACCATGACGCTCATACCTTCTTTGAATGCCGAACCATTCAACCCGACCATCTGTTCGGTGGAAAGATTGGTCAGCAGCAGGGACCCGGCAATTACCGGAAAAGTGAGACTCCGTCCCGCGAGGAAGAATCCGTCTTGGGAATCGCTTTCTTTTTTCCGCACAATCAGCCAGGTGCCAAATGCAACAAGCACCGTGAAGAAAAGAAACGAAATGATGGTAACTGCGAACATGATAAACTCCTTTATGGAAAGATCTGTCGATACATTTTGACAGGCAATCCATTTGTTGTTGTTTGAAAAACTTCAAATAAGATTTTATATTTCTATAATAATTAAGCTCTGAAATCTTTTTTTTCAAGTTTCAAAACTGAAAAAATTAATCTTTTTATCCGAGATATCGCAGGCAGTCAGTGAATAGTGGAACGGAAAATGTCGTGACATGTTCTATTCTGCTAATCACTATCCACTAATCACCGAACCATTTACCGGAATATCTGTGTTCTTTTACAGGTTTTCTCTTGGTTCGGCCGGTGATTCAGGCAGAAGGTTTTTTATGACAATGAAAACTCGTTACGTTTTTACGGCTGCGGCATTTGCCGCAAGGGTGTTTTTTTCCGTTTTTCCCAAATTATCCTCGCTGAAGAGAACATTGCTGAAGGTAACCGCGTTCCCATCCCCGGTTCCACTATGAGAATTCGCGTCTCTGATGTTGATATTGTTTTGAAACAGAATTTGAGGGGAAAAGCGGTTGCATGTCGTCCGGATCCCGCGATTGCTACATCAGACGCAGCTAAAACTTCCAGACGTACTGCAACGAAAAAAAACATATTGAAGAACTCAATAAAATCAGACGCAGCTAAAACTTCCAGACGTACTGCAACAGTAGCAGACGCTGCTGGATCCGAAACTATGGATTCTTCAGCTCCGGATGCGGATCCGTTGGTTCGTATTCGGTGAAGAAGACCGTGGTACTTGCCGGGGTTGGGGCTGGTGTCCCCTCACCGGAGTCTTTTATAGCAGCCGGGTAGTTTCCGAGGATATCAGCTGAAACCAAAAGTCCTGTCCGGACGGATGCATATCGTTTTGTAAAAAACTGAAATCTGCTTGTTCCGTCCTTGGCAGGATTTTTTTATTGTTCATGGATTGATTTTTTTGTTTTTGGGAGAGAAAAAAGGAAGCTGACAGAAGACCTTTCCCGGTCAGCTTTGGTTTTGCGTGGTGATGATAACGGTATGATACCGGTTAGAGATACCGCCGTTGTCGTATGTCGCCAGAAGGATATCCCCGGGTTCTGTGTTGTCGCGGAGAATGATTTGGTATTCATCGGTCGAAAAGACGATATATTTGAATGTATCCTGCGGGAGCATACCGAAATTTTTCCCGTCAACAAAGAAAGAACGGATATTGAGAGACCCGGGTTCTGTGTCGGAGGGATTAGTGAAGATAAGCTGGTGCCACCATCCTCCGTTGCAGACCACGTTTTTATTTTCGTTGAGGGTGCAATAAAAAGGGATGTCGGGATTGTAGTAGGGGGTGACACCCGTCAGGCGGACGAGCATTTTTTCGGTATCGACGATACCGATTATGGGTTCACCGGCAGTTGACCGGATGAGTGTACCCGGATGATCCCAACCCGGTGAATCCGGACGCGTTATCATCAGCGGCGTAATCACACTGATCATA
>CALCCZ010000234.1 GCA_937900075.1 uncultured Lentisphaeria bacterium | reverse complement strand
AAATACATCTTGACAAGGGCACTCGAATCACTTTCATAATCGGGGAATGAAACGGTCCTGCTTTTAATTCCGAGCAATTTCAAGCGCTCGGGCATTGAAACGCATATCGTCGAGGACTTCGCCAACCACCGCGGCGATCTTGGCCGTGCGCGGGAGCTGGTTCGGGAAATTCATGTATGTCGTCATCTGCTGTTACTCCCTTGCCGAATGCGTCCTTGGCACGGCCCAGCTGCTTGGATTTGCGCAATCCCGCCACGCACTATACCATCTGACAGGCAATTTCCTGAATCCGGCGCCTTATGCATGTCTGCTGGCTTCAGCAGCAGTCCTCTGCATCGTCAATCTGCTCCGACGCGGTGGTGGCAGGTTAGTGAGGATTCTTACCCTGATGACATTGTCGTGGTCTTCCGTGATGGTCGTGATTGCCCGGAGCCGTGCGGTGTGGCTCGGCATGGCCCTGGCCCTGATCTGCATTTTCGCCAGGGAAAGCTCCGTCCTCCGCCGTGTCAGGCACAAGTGGATTCCGGCATGCGTTCTCGCGATTGTCTTCATTGCCGGGTGTGCCGGAGCATGGATGCTCAAACCGGAGTCGGCCAAAGCCAGACTGTGCTACGATTTGACTGGACATCAGTCAGGATATTTCCTCTCATTTTCTGAGTTCCGAAAGAGGAAAGCATCTGGACAGCGTGGCTGGTATCGACGGTATCATCAAACATTCTGCATTTGTTATTTTCACGGAAACTGCCGGTAAAGACAGGAAGTCCGAAGAAATAGATGCCCCAGATATCGACATTGATATGACCGACAGTAGCATGTTTTTCATCGGTTGTAAATGGCATGGTATTGTTCATGGAAACCTGAACAGAAGAGCATGCTCCTAAGGTCAGCATGATTGCGGCGCACAGAGTGATGAAAGTAAATTTTTTCAACATGTTGAATGTTCTCCGTTAATGGTTGTTATTGATTCAAATCACAGATAATGTAATGCAATGTGAAATAAAGTCAAGTCCGGTTCTGTTTTTCAAAATCTTTTTTACAGAGTTTTTTGATATTCTGCTATGTTCCGGCATATATTCTTTATCGTTTGATAAAAGCGCGTTTAGCGATGTCAGAACGATACTGGACCTTTTCCCAAGTAATTTTATGAACCGCATCGTAAGCACCGGAAACGGCTTCTTCCATGGTTTTTCCTACTTTAGCGATGACGAGAACACGACCACCGGAATTTTCCAGAACAACGCCATTCTGTTTCGTACCTGCGTGAAAAACGATAGCTCCAGTGTCTTCCGCGTTCTGAATGCCGGAAATAGGATATCCCTTCTGAATTGGACCGACTGGGTATCCGCCGGATGCCATAACGATACAGGCAGACGGATTAGGAGTCCAGACAATTTTTGCTTCAGAGAGTTTTCCTTGAGCAGTTTTCAGCAAAACGTCCAAAAGACTGCTTTCCATTCTCGGGAGAATTGCCTCTGTTTCCGGGTCACCGAAACGGACGTTGAACTCCAGTACTTTAACACCTTGATTGGTAACCATGATTCCGGCATAAATGATACCCCGGTAAAGGAAACCTTCCGTCTGAATACCCTTCAGGAAAGGCTGCAATACTTTCTCGGAGACTTCATTTATGATTTTGTTTGTGACAACCGGGGCAGGAGAGTAAGCGCCCATTCCGCCGGTATTGGGACCCAAATCGTTGTCTAAAAGTCTTTTGTGGTCTTGTGAACTGACTAATGGAACAATGGTATTACCATCTGTCAGTGCAAGAATGGATGCTTCTTCTCCGATGAGAAGTTCTTCAATTACGACTTTTGCACCGGCACTTCCGAAAGCGCCGTCAAAACAATTTTGAACGGCAAGAATTGCATCTTGTTCGTTTTGTGCAACGACAACACCTTTACCGGCTGCAAGACCGTCTGCTTTAACAACTACTGCGCGTCCGGCTGCGTATTCCTGTTTTACGTATGCAATGGCGTCTGTGCAATTGTCAAAGCTGCCGTAGCGTGCGGTTGGAATGCCGAATTTGTCCATAAAATGTTTGGAAAAATCTTTACTGCCCTCTAAAACAGCACCTGCCTTGGATGGACCGAATACGGGAATTCCTTTTGCTCGGACGACATCGGCGAGACCTAAACACAATGGTACTTCAGGTCCGATAACCACGAGTCCGATATTATGTTTTTCGGCAAAATCTGCGATGCCGTCAATATCCTCTACTTTGAGCGGAACAAGATCGGCGATCCGGGCAATACCCGGGTTACCCGGGGCACAATACAGTTTCCCGATTTCATTACTTAAGCTCAGACCGCGACAGATAGCATGTTCACGGCCCCCGTTTCCTACTACGAGAACGTCAATCATAATTATGCTCCTTGTTAAGTTTTATGTCTCTATTTACCTAAGATGTCAATATACCATAGTTTGACGAAAAAATCAAATCCGGGCACAATGAAATAATAAAAAAGGAACTGTATTGGGTACGATAATGTTGTTTTCAGTCACAATTGTATTGAAAAAGCATTTCCAGTTTTCCGAATCAGAAATCCTCCCGGAAAGTTTTGAATTCACCAATAGTTTTAAGCAGACGAATCAAATGAGTAAGGCGTTCAGCTAATTCCGGTCCGGCATGTTTTGTGATGTATCCGGGGATTTTCCATTGCGGATTACGTGCTTCGGCATTGTATTCCCAAGGGTGTGTGTACAAATTAAAATAATGGGTCCTTGCGACAGTGAATTTTGTAAAGAGATGATACAATGACTCCGGCAATGTTTTGAAGGAAAGCCAAAAGAGTGGAAAGCGCACCCCCGGAACTGCGGAAACGGGATATTGCCAAAGCTCGTTATTTTCTTGAAAGGGAAGTAACGGGGCACGGAAATGATTGTATCTTCCGGGCAGCCAGACGGGATTGAGAGAAGATTCGTAGAGATATCCTGCATTCAGGATTTCCTGTTTTTTCACGGGGGCCAGACGAGCCATACGGAACCCGATGATGTCCTGTCCGGAGAGTTTCTGAAGAATTTCTTTGGATTTAGCGAGGTCGGGAACAGAAAAAGAGGAATGTGAAACGCCATGGGATGCGATTTCACCGCCGGATTTTACCATGCGCTGGAGCAGTTCTGGAAAATGTGTGGCAAAATTAGCAGTAACGAAGAAAGTCACCGGTACTTTTTCAGCTTCAATTACGTCCATTACCGTTTTCATACCGTTTCCGGAAACGTTGTATTTATCATTTTCCGGAACGGTACCGAAGTTGTATTCTTCCGGCAAATCGAATTCTTCGACATCGAAAGAGAGTAAAATTTTGTTTGTCATTGTTCTGGAATCCTCAAAGTTTGAAAAGTGAACCGATTTTTCTTCCGATCAGCAGTCCTGCAGCCAATAGAGTGGCAGCGAGGAAAGCCATTGCCCAGACACCGAAAGCGGAGGCGATACTGTATCCGTTTCCCAGATATTGAGACAAGGTATAAATTGCTTTGGTAATGGGGAAGAACTCCATTTTGTGTGCGAGAAGAAGTGAGTCAGAAACCTCCAGCATGGAGAAACTGAAGTAAAAAGAGCATCGAAATAACTTAAAGAAACACCGGGCTTTAAACTTATAGGAAGAACAAGGATAAAACTTCCTATAAGA
>CALCCZ010000233.1 GCA_937900075.1 uncultured Lentisphaeria bacterium | reverse complement strand
CGCGTATAGTTTACGGTTCGTTCTGCTATGTTAAAACGCGAGTTGTGTTTGTCCGGTGCGGATCCGTCTCTTCCGAGTGAAAGTTTGACTTTATGCCGCTTGCAACGTTGTTCAATATAGGGTAAGTCAAAACGGAAGAAATTGTGACCTTCTATGATATCTGGATCCCGACTTTGAACAACTTCAACAAATTTTTGAAGCATATCTTTTTCTGAGTAATCTTTCAAAGACAGTACACATTCCCAACCTGTATTGTCGCACATTCCGATAATACAGACAGCATCGTTTTCCCTGCATGGATTTGAAAAACTGTATCCGGGTGTACAAAGAGTTTCAATATCAATTTGCATACGGCGGACCTGATTAAAATTCATACCGGCAAAGAGACGGATTTGTAACTGAATGAGAGCTTGCTGAATAAGATCATTGGAAGCGAGATAGGGTGCATTAGGACTTCCGGAGGCAAATCCTGTAAGCATTTTCAGATGTTTTTTAGCTGCATCATAGTCTTTGGGTGAATCAAATAGCAACAGAGAACGGAACTCATGATTTCCGGACAGATCTATAGCCTCGTAATTGCAGTCAAATCCCCTCATAAGTCCTGCGTCTATTGCCAGAATATAAGGTCTGAAAGCAAGTGTGAATGATTCTACGGAATCATCCTCTTTTCTGCGAAAGAGACGGGCGACACCGTTTTTTTCAATTTCAAGGCTAACAATTCGTTGTTCGGCAGAGGGAACGAGTTCCGTAATCTTCATAGTGGAAATTTCTCCCGTATTAGGACAGAGCAGCTTGTGTATTTAGATCTGAAAGGTCACAGTATTATTTACGGTAAGTGGTTCATTGAAAATGATGTTATTATCCTTTGAAAGCTGGAATGAGATGTTTTTATCGTCAGAGGTAATTGTTCGGGGGAGAACCGGTAAAGAAATAGAGTTCAAAACCAATTTTCCGCCAAGTAAATTAAATTCTATGACTTTATCTGTCTGAATGTAATTTCCCCATGCAGAACCGATACTCCAGATTGTTCGGAAATTTCCAGCAAATTTTGGGGAAAATCCAATGAATTTTTTTGTCATATCGAACTTAAAACCGGCAGCTGCGGGAATCAAACCGAAAGCCGCCATACTGCGGGCATAATTGTTTCCACACTCAAATTCATTCCATGGATTACGGCGTGAACCATCGTATCTTTGCCGAATTGCAACAGCGACGTTTTCGGCTTCATTGGTATATCCTTCAAGCATAAGATGAGCAGCAAATGTCCATTCGAAACCATTCATCATTTCCGTATTGTAAGGGATTGGAATTGTCGGTTTTTTACTGCCGTTTTTCCAAGTACAAATGCAAACACCCGTTTCATCGTTAAGTGCGTATGTGCGCCATGGATTAATATGATCTCTCATATTTACAAAATTGTACTTATAGATGGATTGAAGGTTTTTTTGAATCAAAGTACGGTCATAAACATCACCGATACCATAAAAAGAGGCGTAAAAGGCCCCCAGACAGGAGTCAATTTCGCAACCATCTGCAATCTGATACTTGATTTCGCCTGTTTCATTATTCCAATAATTAGAGTTTGCGTCCTCCCACTTCGAGAGAATATTCCGGTCTGTCAGATCAATCTTTTGAGAGAAATATTCGCCATTAAAGAGTTCTTTTGCGGCTATGCATCCTTTTTCAAAGATGGATTGACATTCAGCAGCGAAGGCTCCATCATTAGCTGCGACTGCAAGTTTGTTCATAGCAAGCAGTGCCCCGAGATAGTGACTTTCCAACCAGCCATTTGGTCCAAAAAGTTCCATATCGAGAGTATGATGTTGTCTGCCAGTGAGCATTCCGGATTTGTCCGGATCCCAACAGTCTGTATTGTGTTCAGACCAAGTAAACTGCATCATTTTTTTTAATGTCGGATACCACTTTAAGAGCCAAGTATCATCACCGGTAATTTTCCAGTCGCGGTAGAATTTCATAATTTCACCGAACTGTCCATCGACACATGGGCGGAACCAAGTTGTATCTGCTTTCAAAGTGTAGGGGATGCTTCGACGAAAATGTGCACCGCCGAAATCATCGACGCTATATCCTAAATGAGATTCCCGCATAGTGCGTTCCATTGCAGGAAAAAGGAACGGAAGCGACTGAGCGTAATTCCAAACATGTATGCAAGACCCCTCGCAGGATCCCCAAGCAGTACCGATACCTTCCCAACCCCAGAAAGTTCCATCCTCAAGCCGAAGGCAAGTTGGGGTTTTCAGAATTGAGAGGTTTGCAGATGCGCCATCAATAATCGCTTTGTGCAAAGAAGTTTTGTCCATTTCTTCTGCGAAACGCATTGTTTGGGTACGAAGTTCATCCAAACGGAGTTCCAGTTCACGAGAGGAATCCAGTGAATCTTTCCATTGAGTTGCATAGTAGTTTTTCCAACGTACCGGAATTCCCTGCAGTTGCGCTTTTTCAACGGCGGATTTGTTCTATGTGTTCTCTCTGTTTGGATAATGCCAGGTCAGAAGAAAACTAACGGTCTTTTTTTCTCCGGGCATTAAATCAAAATAGGTTGCAAGAGTACCTAAGTCTGTATATTCCGCTCCAGTTGGATACGTACGTTCTGGTAGACGTCCGCCACGATTTATATCATTGAGATACATTTCAAGAGCATCTACCCAACCACCGCGGTACCAGTATTCCTGACCGGAAATTTTATCCTCCGGTTCGAGAACAGCCAAAGTAATCATGCCGTGTTCCAAATCATCCTCCGGTTTTCCCGAATAAACGCTGAGCCGGTTTCCTTGAAGACGATTATAGTGTAATTTTTCCCACCAGGGATTGGCAAGCACACCAATTGCGGTTGCTTTTACAGGTTCTTTTCCAATGTTCCGGAATGTATATTCCAAAATGGCACAAGGCATAGATGAATCCCTGTCACAACCAGGGGTGAATGGACTCCATGCGGACAATTCAGCACTTAAAGGAAAATCTTCCTCTTCACCGGAGAATACGATTTTTGCTACAGGAAATGTTCCCTGAAATTCATGATTACGAAAATGAGGCAGTCCACTTAAATAGGCACTTTCAGTTCCCCACCCATAGCCTGTGTAACCTTGTTTCATATCATAACGGTAAAAACCGGTATAAGGTTCCGGACAGTCTCCCTTTAAAATACGATATTTGACACCGGAACTATCTTCCGTTCGAATTGCAAAGTGTGTATAACCATTTGTAGAACCTTTGTTTGCAGAATTATAAATTTCCCAATCAACAAGATGACCATTGCCAGATAAACCAATGCAACCGGAACCGATACCACCTAACGG
>CALCCZ010000232.1 GCA_937900075.1 uncultured Lentisphaeria bacterium | reverse complement strand
TTTTAGAATGGAAAAGTGTCACAAATGACATTTTTCCATTCTGGAGGTTGATATGGATATTAAGCGTGACTTCTATTTAACAAAACTCATAAACCGAATGGGAAATGGACAGGTTAAAGTTATTACGGGAGTGAGACGATGTGGGAAATCATTTCTTCTGGAAATGTATCAGGAGTGGTTGCGGGCGCAGGGTGTCTCGCCTAAATGCATTGTTTCCGTGAATCTTGAGGATATGGACAACAAGCCACTCCGCGATTCCAATGCACTTCATTCCTATATCAAGGACAGACTGAAGCCGGGTGAGATGACATACGTGTTTGTGGACGAAGTGCAGTTGTGCAAAGATTTTCTGGAAGTCATAGACAGCATCTATATTCGCCCGAATGTGGACATCTATATTACCGGTTCGAATGCGAATCTTCTTTCTCATGAGATTGCCACTATGCTTTCGGGACGTTATGTTGAAATCAAGATGCTGCCGTTGTCATTCCGTGAATTTGTGGAGATGCGGGGAGGTGGCGAACGCTCCCGTCTATACGCTGAATATGTCGGCGGCAGCTCATTCCCATACGCTGGCATATTGCTGGATTCTCCGCGGGAATTGGGAGACTACCTTGAGGGCATCTACAGTACCATCTTGTTGAAGGACATTGTTCAAAGGCGGAAAATTCCTGATCCGCTGATGTTGGACAGCGTGGCAAAGTTCGTGTTCGACAGCATTGGCAGCGAACTTTCAACGAGAAGAATTGCCGAAACACTGAAATCCGATGGTCGCAAGTCCGATTCCAGGACGATTGAGAGGTGTTTGGACGCTTTGCTTGAGAGTTTCCTCATATACAGGGCGGATCGATACGATGTCAAGGGGAAACAACTGTTAAAAACGATGGAAAAGTATTACGTGGCAGATCCGGGTCTCCGCCGTCATCTCCTTTCGGGCCGCTCACAGGATGTGGGACATGTTCTGGAAAACGTAATCTTTCTGGAGATGCTTCGACGCGGATACAAGGTGCATATAGGGAAAGTCGGAAGTCTGGAAGTTGATTTCGTGGCGGAGAACTCCAATGGCACGGAGTACTACCAAGTTGCCGCTACAGTGCGTGACCCCGAAACACTTCGGCGTGAACTTGCGCCGCTTCAGAAAATTCACGACCACCACCCGAAGTTCCTGCTGACGCTGGATGAGGATCCTTCGAATGACTTCAACGGGATACGCAAGCTTAACGCCTTGGACTGGCTGCTGCGTTAATGTCAACTGCAGCATGAGAAAAACATATTTGACGAGGGAGAATTTGATAAAACCGTGGTATGTGCAGAAATTGTACTTGCCACTCAACATGGTGTAATTCAAGGTAAAACTCAAATGGAAAGTTTAAGAACATGACAGAGAAATTCAAAATACGCTGTTTTGCTTCCGAGGATGCGCAGGAAGTCCAGATGGTTATCCATCGCGGTCTGCGTGAGGTTAATGGCAAGGACTATCCTGCAAAGTTCATTGAGAATATCTGCGCCCGTTTTTCAATCGGAAAAATCCTTTCGCAGGCAGATTCCGCGCATACGTATGTGGCTGTGTCGGAGAATGGCAAGATACTTGGAACGGGTACTATTGCACCATATTGGAACAGTGAACATGAAAGTATTCTGCTGACTATCTATGTTCTGCCTGATTGCATTGGCAACGGCATCGGCACTGCCATCATAAAAGCTTTGGAAAATGACGAGTTTTTTCTGCGGGCAGGGCGCATTGAAATACCGTCATCGATCACGGCAGTAGGATTCTACCGGAAGATGGGATACGTTCCCAAGGATGGAAAAGAAGTTCCTGACGAAGAAGGGCTTGTCCGCATGGAAAAAATCCTGACATTGAAAACGGTCCGTCTGCATATTTCCCCAATGCGGGATAACGAACTTCAGGAGATGATTGCGGTACAGGAAGTTCCGGAATTGAAGCAGGCATTTTCCGAAATGCTTGACGGCGGCTTGACCGATCCGGAACATCGTATCTGGTTCGTTCCATGGAAGATTACTTTGGCGGAAAATCCGAAAACAACGATCGGAACACTCGGATTCAAGGGGCCGCAGAAGAACGGCGGTGTGGAAATCGGCTACGGAATGAACTCCGGTTTTGTAGGTCAAGGTTATATGACGGAAGCTGTCGCTGCCGTTGTGCAATGGGCATTGGCACAGAGGGGAGTTCACTCCGTATTCGCTGAAACGGAGGCAGACAACGGATCCTCACAAAGGATTCTGAAGAAACTCGGCTTTGTGCCTTGCGGATCCGGTGCGGAAGGCCCGCGTTTTCAAAAGACGAAATAACGCAGAGACCAGTCCTCGCAAATCCGGTGACTTGTTGAGATTTCATTCGGTGATTTGTTGAGATTTTGTTCGGTGATTTGTAGATTTTTATGCCTGGTTCCGTTTGAAAAAAACAACGTACGCGAGTTTGTGTCACACAAACTTCTTCCTGTATGATGAAATCACAATCTGCCGGAACCGGGCGAAAAACGAGAGTCCGATTCCGGTTCATCACGGTATTTTTTATTCATAAGACACTATTTGGTTCCGCATAATCACGAATAACATCCGGCACTGTCTATTACTCAACCACTATCTACTACCCATTATCTGCTGACGGATTTCGTCTGAAATGGAATTTAATTCCAGATTGGACGAAAAAATCCACTTGCCAACATTAAATCAATGACGCCGGAATACATAATACATCTTGGCGCGGCAACGGCATTATTTCCGGACAGCAGCAGACTACTGCTCCTTTTTTGACTTTTATCTTAAGTTTATCAAGTATATGGAAATGCTTGGCATCCTCTCCTTTCGGCGTTGAGGTTTTTTTGAATTCTACGGGATAAAATCCATCTGCCGATTCAATCAGCAAATCAATCTCTTTTTTATCCTTGTCACGATAAAAATATAAGGGCGGTTCAGCGATTCCGGTATTCCAATAAGATTTCAGAATTTCAGAAATGCACCAGGTTTCAAAAGACTCGCCACTCATCGCCCCCACTTCCAAGGTTTCAGGTGTGGGCCAGCGGGTCAGATAAGCACATAAACCGGTATCGAGCATATAGAGTTTTGGGGTTTTTACCAATCTTGCGGTAAGACTCCCGGAATATGGCTGAAGCAGATATACGATTCGGGAAGAAGTCAGAACACTCAGCCAGCTTTGAGCTGTTTTAATGTCAATTCCGGCATCTCTGGCAAGTTCCGCATTATTGAGCAATTGACCGGTTCTGGCAGCGCAGGAACAGAGTAACTTATAGAATTTATCAAGGTCGTGAACTTTCGTAAGATTACGGATATCACGCTCCAGATAAGTGGTTACATAACTTGAATAGAAGAAGTCCCGTTCCTGCGGTGTTGCGTTGATAACTTCCGGATAACATCCTGTCCAAATGCGTTTAAATAGTTTACTTGCGCCAGAACCTTTTTCTGATGAGATTTGCATATCCGGAGTAAATGGAATACTTTTTTTATTTGCCAACTCTGCTTGAGATAATCCGGACATCTCAAAAATACCGATGCGTCCGGAAAGCGATTCTGAAACGCCTTTCATCAGGGGAAAACGCTGCGAGCCGGTAAGCCAATACATCCCTTTTGCCTTTTGAGGATCATGGAAACGCTGTTCGTCAATGATGATTTTGATATAATTCAGCAATTCCGGAACATACTGAATTTCATCTATCAGGACCGGAGGGGCGAATTTTTCAATAAACCCTTCAGGATCTTCTTGTGCCAATGTTCGAACAGAGAGATCATCCAATGTTACATATCGACGTTCCGGTTCAGCCAAACGACGAAGAAAAGTTGTTTTACCGACTTGACGCGGTCCGGTCAGCAAAATAGCGGGAAAAAACTTGTTTCCTGCTTCAATAATCGTTTTAAGTTGTCGTTCAATAAACATAGTGCGTCTCCAAGTTTCGTTTAAAATGGAATTTAATTCCAATATAGCCGATATTCTGCTTTTTTCAATCCGTTTCTTCAAGAAAATTTCAAAAATGTTTCGTCTGAAATGGATTTTTATTGGCATCAGTCAGTGGATAGTGAATAGTGGATAGTGGGCAGGTGTTGGAGGATGGTTTTCTTCCATGAATGCAAAGTTTCCCAGCTCAAATGAAAATAGGTCTTATAGGTCTTATTTTTTGCAGGACAACTGTCGGATTGCCGTTACGTACTCATCTGGCATTTTCCCAATAGCCTCAACAGACGGTCCGAACCACTCACGGGGAAAACGCCCTGGGCGGCGCATCTCCGTGCATAACGTTTGCCTGAGGTCAAACAATATGCAACACTGGAGAGGTTCATATCCGTTGTTTCCCGCAGATTACAAAAAGTTATGGAATATCTGTGTGTGTTTTATTCCCGTTTTTTGGCATATCTTCCAGTTTTTGGGAATAATATGCCGTATTTAATACGAATTTCAGGTAATTAGAGTAAATTTATTCCCATAAAATGGAAAAACTTCCACAAATCGGGAATTAGAGGCAATATATCCAACTTTATGAACCGTTTTTATCGTGATTTCAGTCTTGAAAATCAGGTCCCTTGCAAAATTTTCACAAATCAACGAAGAAACTCCCAAAAAAGCGGGGGCAGGGGAGTTATCAACCTCAATCTCGGGTTCAGGGAGCGGTCAGTGGTTCTCGAGACACCAGTTTTTCATGACTTCGGCTGCTGGTTTGCCGTAAATGGTGAACCCCTTATCCCCGGCTGGATCTTCCACAAATTCAGCTCGGAAGTTGTTTTCATCCCATTTCCACCAGAACATTCCTTTCCACCACGGTTCAGCGGAAAACAAACGGATAATGGCAGACATGTAATTTGCCTGCTGCTGACCATCGTACTTTTTTCCGTTTTTCCAGTAATACGGGAGTTTCGTGGCGTTTTCCGTAGCACAGCACCCGCATTCACCGAAATAGAAACAGGTCCCCAGTTTATCCGAAAACTCTTTCATGGATGCCGCATGGGGACGCAAAAACTCCACCATATCCTCTATGGTTCCGCTGCCGTCTTCCGATGCCGGATAATAGCAACTTGTCCCCACGGAATCCAATGCGTACAGCCAGAAATTACTGTCCTGTGTGATTTTATGTAAATATTGTTCCGAATTGATTAAGGATGTAGTCAAATGTCCTTTGTAGCTTTTGCGGGCAATGTTTATGATCTTCAGCCAGTCCTCGGAATAGCCGACCAACTGATTCAGTTCGCTGTCGAGACCATACGCTTCACATCCGGTCTTGCTGGCAATGCGCAGATAGTGTGCTGTCACGGCCGCATAGTTCTTGAACCACTCGTCCTTGTAGCGGAAAGGACGTTCCGGGAAAATCTCTCCTTGCGGCAGATGCAGATTGCCGCGCTGAGTTCCGTCCCAACATTCAATCATGGGACGTAGCATGACCTTGATTCCCTTTTTGTGCAGATAGCCGATGATATCAACCAGTTCATCGTCGCCCGGGGTCATATAAAAATCCCGGAACTGCCTTGTGCTGTAGTATGCTTCCTGCATGATTGTTGAGATCAGACACACCCATGGGACACCAAGTTCGGCAATATGATTGACTTCCTCTCTTGCTTTTGCGGAAGAAAAGTATCCGTTTCTGCCGTAATAACCAAATGTTACACCCTTGAAGATATCCATATTTTTTTTCCTTTGTTCAGGCGCTTCTGGAATTTTTGCGGGTAACCATTACCGCACATTGTTTCTTCCGAATCGCTCTATAAACTACTCCCACTTTCGCAAAATGTCAAGGACTTATTTTCAGCAAGGGAACTCTGCGTTATCTACTAACCACGATCCGCCGACTCGTTACGTGATATCACTTTTTTAGGATAATCCGTAATCTTTCCCCCTTGTTTCTTCAAGATGATGTGATATATTAGATTGTCGCGATGGTTATGATGGTATTTTATGTGCATAGAGAGGTGATTTGTTATGAGTGTATTAAGCAGACAAATGCAGCGATTGAAGCTAATCGCTGAAGAATTGAAGAAAAATCAATATCCAAACCGGAAAAGTCTTGTCAAAACTCTAAAAGACGCCGAAGACAGGGGTGACGAGGGAGGATACGCCGTCAGCACCAGAACACTTGCCCGTGATATAAAAACATTGCAAGAAGAGTGCAATGCTCCGATTAAGTGGGACTCTAGTGCGAAGGGCTACTATTTGACGGATCGGGAATGGAATTTGGAAACTCCCGTCAAAGAGACAGATCTCAGCATATTTTTGCTTGGGCTTCAACTCGCTTTGGATATCATCCCGGAACCATTACGCAGCAAAATTAATTCTGATATAAATTCAACTCTGTTGAATGGGGGAAATAAAGTTGAAGCACTCTCTGAAGCGATGATAGATTCGTTTATCAGTAACACTGGCACAAAATCAACCGTTGATTCGGAAGTATTCCAAAAGGTATTTCGGGCTTGGCAAAAATGTAAGGTGATTTCCTTTACGTATAAACATCAAAATGGGGAAGAGACACAGCAATCTTTTGAACCTCATATCATATCCTTTTTCAAGGGGGCCTGGTACATAAAGGGGTATGAATTCAAATCACGGCAGGTAAATTGTTATGCCATTCAACGGGTATCAGATATTCAAATGATTGATACTTTTGACTTCAAAGATAAAAAACTCATAACAAAAACCAAACGGGATGGCTTGTTTGAAACTCCGCGTGTTAAAGGAATAAAACTCCGGTGTGAGGCCTCAATGGCAATGGCATTGCAGGAACAGCAAAAAGCCCGCAAATACAAAATGGACTACCAGGAAGACGGTTCTGTTATATTGACGATGAAACCGGAAGATGAAAATGCTGTCCTTCGGTGGGTATTAAGCGAAGGCGGGAAAATTGAAGTTTTACATCCTCCGAAATTGCGTAAAAAAGTCGCACAAGCAGGGAAAAAACTTCTTGAGAAAAACTCATAAATCCGGTTACTTGACAAAAACGGACAAACCGTACATTCTTATCCATAACTTTAACAGTTTTGCACAAAATATTGAACATAACCAGGACGCGGGTTCGCGTCTTGTAACGTACTCCGTGTATGCTGAAATCGCAATGCGCCGGAAAAGGAGGTAACGAAACACCGCACCCTTGTACATTTGAGCAGTTTTGAGGTCGGATTTCGGGGCAAAAAAAGCCCGGCGGGAATCTGTCGGGCGTAAGTGCAAAAAAATGGTGGGCTGACTTGTACAACACCGGAATAAAGAGAAAAAATGGTGGGCTGCCCTGGACAAGGTAGGAATAAGTGCAAAAAACGTTGGTTTGGCCCAAATAACACTGGAATAAGTGCAAAAAAAATGGTGGAGCATGTATATTAAAAAACAAACCCCTGCTACACTTTTTTGTTTGAGCGTGAAATTTAAAAAACGCACCTGTGTCAGTTCGCGGATGTGCTTTTATTTCTCAACTTGACTGTTCAAGAATTTAGATTGCTGATAAAAGTTACAAGATCTGTTCTTTCTTTTCCCAATGCTTGATCTGTAATATCGATAGCAGGTTGGAAAATGCTTAAATTTCCCTCAAAATGGTTAAATTCATTGATAAGTGTCTTTTTTGATGTTAGGCGAATGCGATTTCTAATTTGCCCAATATCGTTTTCATCCGGATATGCAGCTGATATGATTTGTCCAAGTTGTTCATTATGGGTTGTATTGATATTAAATTTTTCAACGAGATTCTTTTCGACCATCAGCCGAAGGAACAGATATACAAAAGAATGCCGTAGAGTTCTGTCCAGTAAAGGAAATCTTTCAAAGTCAAGCAAATGTATACCATCAACTGTTTTACTCAAAATATCCGAGACAGACACTTCATAAGATGAGGGAAGACAAGCTGGATGCGCCCCAAATAATTCGGAATATGCCTTCGCAATATCTATTTTTTCTGTTTTATATCCATGCATTACTTGAGTCAATGAATCAAACAACTGACGATTGCAAATGATATTTGCATATCCTCGCATGAACGGAATCATGGATATAAGAAAAAGTTCTGGCTTAACGACATGTTGCGGAACGCTTTCTCTAAAAGCAACCAGAAGTTTTTCAAGGCTGATAAGCATTTCCTGCTCATTGTTTTTTAGGGGAATAAAACCGTTAACTTCTCCGTCTGTATTATTCAGTAAATACAGATTGAAACAATGCCTGTACTGTCCATCAAGCAATCGTATCAAATCTGTATTATGGGTCAATACAATGCGTTTCTTGTGATGTAACATTTTTACAATTGCATAAACGACCTTATTCTTGTAAATAGAGTCAAAACTGGATATTGGATCATCTATTACTATTAGT
>CALCCZ010000231.1 GCA_937900075.1 uncultured Lentisphaeria bacterium | reverse complement strand
TTTTCAACTTTTTTCATTGTGAAGTTTGAAAAACAGCCGGAAAAATGCTATCGTATCGGATAACCCGGATTTCCGGGCGTCAATGAGATTACATGGAAAAGTACCAGTTTAATTTTTCAGGGCAGGAACCGCAATGAAAGAAAAAAACAGCAAATGGCATGAAATCATCTTGGAAAAAATGGAAAAATACCGCAGGATGATGTACAGCGCGGAGAGATATCTCTGGTCGCATCCGCAGACAGGTTTCAAAGAGTGGATTGCAAATGACTATCTGAAGAAAGAATATACGACACTTGGTTTTCAACCTGTAGAGGCGGGGAATATCCCCGGATTTTTCTTCGATATCGACACGGGTAAAGACGGTCCAACGGTGGCGGTCCTCGCTGAAATGGATTGTATTATTTTGCCGGAACACCCGGAAAGCGAACCCGGAACCGGGGCGGTCCATGCCTGCGGTCATAACTGTCAATCGGCTGCGCTTCTCGGTACTGCGGCTGTCCTCCGCGATCCCGGAATCCTTTCCGGACTCTGCGGAAAAATACGCATTATGGCGGTGCCTGCGGAAGAATTGATTGAACTTACAGAACGGGCAAAAATGAAAGCGGATGGTATCCTGAAATTCATTTCCGGAAAAACTGAATTTATGCGCAGAGGTTTTTTTGACGGTGTCGATCTCGCTATGATGATACACACGGATACGGGCAGCAACCATAAACTCCGCATTGCTCCGGGAACAAACGGGATTATCGCCAAGAAAGTTACCTATTACGGCAGTAAAAACTGCAGCGGCGCCTATCCTGCCGGCGGTGTGAATGCTCTTTCCGCCGCACAAGTCGCCATGACTGCCGTAAATGCTCTCCGCGAAGTGTTCCCGGAGGACTGTCTCGTCCGGAACGCCGCAATCATAACCGAGGCTGGCACGACGCCTCAGTACATTCCCGCCAAGGTAGTTCTGGAATCCAATGTCCGGGCTTGTGATTATCATGTCCTGAAAATGGTAAACGAAAAAATAAACGCCGCATATACCGCCGGGGCTCTTGCCGTCGGTGCAGAAGTCGAAATCGAAGACCTCGAAATGTATATTCCCGAAAAGGATTGTGACTGCCCCGATTTCCAAAATGTCGCTTACGAAGCCGGATGCAATCTTTTCGGCTGTGAAAACGTCTGCTTTGACCGCAGCAGAAAAATACAGAACCGCGGCGGAACCGATATGGGAAATGTCGGCTCAGTAATGCCTGTTATACAACCATTTACAGCCGGAATCGAAGGCGGCGGACATTCCCCGGACTGTAAGATCAAATATCCCGAATATGCCGTTTTTGATCCCGCTGTCGTCCAGGCAACTATTGTCTGTTCCCTTCTGGAGAACGGCGCAGTACGCGCAAAAAAAATTATCGCAGATTATAAGCCGATATTCCCCTCAATTGCTGAATATTGTGCCGCAATGGAAAAAATCTGCCGAACCCGAAAAACTCTCTCTTATGACGGACGCGGTTTGCCTGTTTT
>CALCCZ010000230.1 GCA_937900075.1 uncultured Lentisphaeria bacterium | reverse complement strand
GTGGAGAGGCCTTGCATGATGGATCTCCGAACGCGGTAAGTTCCATACCGGTGTTGAGATACATCCCGGTGCCACCATCGGCAAAGGGTTGTTTATCGATCACGGTGCAGGCGTTGTAATCGGCGAGACTGCGGAGTTAGGGGACAATGTCAAACTTTATCAGGGTGTTACTCTTGGCGCTCTTTCTTTTCCGAAAGATGCTTGCGGCATGATTATCAAAGGCGCCAAACGGCATCCGACGATAGAAGACGGTGTGACAATTTATGCCGGAGCCACGATTCTGGGTGCTGTTACAATCGGCAGAAATTCGGTAATCGGCGGTAATGTCTGGCTGACACATGGTACGGAGCCGGGTACGAAAATCACAATAGCACCTCCGGAACTGACCGTGAACCAGAGTCGCGGCAATGATAAACAGGTGAAAAAATGAGTATAGCCGATAATATCCGGGAAATCCGCACAAAAATATCGGAATATGCAACCGAATGCGGCAGAACTCCTGATAGCGTAAAACTGCTTGCTGTTTCCAAAACCTTTCCGGCTTCGGATGTACAGGAAGCAATGGAGACGGCGGAACAGTTCATGTTCGGAGAAAACCGTGTGCAGGAGTTGAGTGAAAAAGTACCGGTCCTTCCCGGCAGCATAGAGTGGCATCTCATCGGACATTTGCAGAGCAACAAGGCTGCGAAAGCGGCGGCACTGGCAAGCTGGATCCATTCCGTGGACTCGGAAAAATTGCTGTCAAAATTAGACAACGCCGCGGGATGTGCGGAAAGAAAGCTGAATATTCTGCTGGAAGTGAACGTTTCCGGCGAGGAATCCAAATCCGGTATCCGCGGCGAAGATGATGTGATGCGTATTGCCGAATATGCCTTGACTTGCCGGAATCTCCGCTGGATGGGACTCATGACTATGGCGCCTGCCGGTGCGGAGGAAAGTGTTTTGCGGAAAACCTTCGGAGATACCCGGATTCTGCGTGACAGATTGCAGGAACGGTTCGGAATCATCCTTCCCGAATTGTCCATGGGGATGAGCGGTGATTACGGTTATGCCATTCAAGAGGGCGCAACCATTGTCCGGATCGGTACAGCGATATTCGGAAAACGTTGAACAGGAGTAACGAATGGGAAAACGCGCAAGACGTTTGGCTGCGAAAAAGACAATTCGTGAAAAACGGCAGATATGCGAAATCACCGATGCCGTGTTCAGTTCCGCTGCCGGAGGTTTGGGATTTGCCGTACCCTGTGATCCGGAAGTACGCAGGAAATACCCCTCCGATATTTTTATCCCGCCCGGATTTACCATGGATGCTATGGATGGCGACCATGTTTCCCTGTGTTTGCTCGATGAAAGGGAAAAACGCGGAAACCGCAAAGGCCCGGTTGCTAAAGTGATCTCCATTCTGAAACATGGCAGAACAAAAATCATAGCGGAATTGACTTCGAACAGTACCGCAAGTCCTATGAACCGGCATTTACCGCAGGAAGTCCGGGTAAGCCGGGTGTGCGGCAATGCTCAGCCGGGCGATTGGGTCCAGCTGCGTTTGCTGGATACCAAAGGCAAAAAAACGCAAATGGTGAAGACAGAGTTCGTTTCTGCATTAGGCGAGTCGGGAATTCTTCAGAACGATTTGGCGGCGATTGTCGCAGAATATGATCTGAAAGCACCCTATACCCCGGAACAGAATGAAATGGCAGAAAAACTGGAACCGGCGGATATCCCGCGAACCGGTTTTCTGCGTCCGTTTACGATTACTATTGACCCGGCGGATGCCCGGGATTTCGATGATGCCATATCCCTGGGACCGGGCAAAAATAAAGAGGAATATATCTTAGGTGTACATATTGCGGATGTCGCAGCATACGTGCCGCGAAACTCCACATTTGATAAACTGGCTGCGGAACGGGCTTTTTCCGCTTATCTTCCCGGCATGTTTCTTCCGATGCTGCCTGCTGCCTTGACCCGGAAAATCAGTTTGCGCGAAGGCTGCGCTTCTCCAGCCCATTCCATCCTGTTCACGGTCAATAAAAATACCGGGAAAATCCTTTCCTTCAAACGCCTTCATACGTTAGCGAAAATCAAAAAACGTTTAGATTACGCGACCGTCCAGGCATTTCTCAACGATCCGCATGATGCTCCCGCCGACTGGACCGTAACCCTGAAGCGGAATTTGAAACATCTGACAGAACTTGTCCGGGAAATGCGGCAAAACAGAATGGAACAGGAAATGTTCCTGGATATACCGTTGCCGGAAATCCGGGCAGTCTGCAATGAAGACGCCTCGGAAGTGACCGCTATCCAACGGAAAATGCCTTGTGAGGCGGATGGCATCGTGGAAGAATGTATGCTCGCGGCCAATACAGCTGTCGCCCGGGAATTGATAGAAAAAAATATCCCCGGATTGTTCCGGATTCATCCGGACCCCGACCCGGATAAAATTGACCAGTTCAGCATGAACTGCCTTGATTTGTTCCATATTTCCACTGGCGATATCCTCAGTTCGCGGACGGCATGCCGGCATTTTCTGGAAAATCTCCCGGATGACCACAGACGCCCGATTATCCTTTCCCTGTTCCTGCATTCTCTTCCCCGTGCATCTTACGAGGCGGAGCCCGGTTTGCATTACGGCCTTGGCAAAATCGAGTATTCCCATTTTACCAGTCCGATCCGCCGGTATGCCGATTTATGTATTCACCAGCAGTTATGGGCATACGATACGAATTCAAATTTGCGTTCGAAAAAGAAAATGTCCGCAATCGCTCTGGATTGTTCCGTGAAAGAAGAAAATAACGATAATGCTTATTTCGATGCGAATGACCGCATGAAACTCCATTATCTCCGCCAGCATGGCGCTCTGGAAAACGGTACCATCTACGAGGCGGTTATCAGCAGAATCACTGCCACCGGGTTGTTATGTTCCATTGATGAACTCGGATTATACGGTTTCATTCCCCGTGAAAAATTGCGCGGCGGCGAATTCCGCAAGCAACCCTCCGGACGCCAGAGAATGCGTACGGACCGCGTTCATCAGCAGTATAAGACCGGTGATTTCATTTATGTCCTTTTAGATTCATTGGATTTGCTGCACGGCAGCGCTGTTTTCCGTCCCGCATTGTAAGAACAGCATAGTGGATAGGGAATAGGGGAATGGAAAACTCCGGAGTTTTCCGGCAGAGATAAAAATAGGACTTATAGTACTTATAGGTCTTATGGTTTTACAGGTCTGCCGGGCAAACTGTCAGACGATGCATCTCCGTGCATAACATTTGACCGCCCCCCCCTGTCCACCCTCGTCAACATTTGAACTCATATTACAAAATCTGACAAAATTGCTTTTTCAAAAACACATTCTTTCACGCAGGAGAATGGGGAAAAATTCCCCGTTTTTGAAAAAATATGGGACATCAGGGACTTTTTGGTCAATTGCCAAACTAAAAGCACATCTTAGCGGACATTTTATTTTTTCTCGTGC
>CALCCZ010000229.1 GCA_937900075.1 uncultured Lentisphaeria bacterium | reverse complement strand
GCCAATATCCCAGCAGAACAAACAAGCAATCTGGTGGTAAATTGGAACGACCCTTCCATTAAGCCGTAGGCCTTTAAATACAAAGAAAAAATATAAGCAACCAACATAGCAAAAACAATACCCCCAACAAAACCAGACCAAGTCTTTTTTGGACTCACCCGTGGGCATAATTTTGCCCCCCCGACTGTTTTACCGACAATATAGCCCCCGACATCTGTGGCCCATACAACAAAAAACAACCAAAGCATCATTTCCTTTGCGCTATCACCATTAGAAAAGTACAACCAACATAAAGATAAAATAGGTGCACAAACATAAGCCCATTCATTTTTCGCCGCACGGATCCGGCCGAATGGACCTGTCTTTGTGCGCCTTTTTATTCATTTTCACACAATATAATAACATCATAAGATAAAACACAGGCGGTGATTGAAATGTTTGGTTTTGGAAAAGATAAATATTACAGAGCTCTTCGGATTTCTGAACGAAAATGTGCATGTTTCGATTCCTTTGCTGATGAAACAGTACGACTTAAGATACGATGAAGCCAAAGAATTGATGAACTGTATTATTGAAAGAGGATGGGTATCGGAAAAACCGAATGGAGTTGGCAGAAAGCGGGTCAGGTTGTTTTGCCTGCCGGAGAGAATACCATCTCTCTTCATGATTTGACCGGATTCTGCGGCAGATGCCAGGCTGTTTTTCTGACTGCGGATGAAACGCTCGTACCGCCCGATGATGAAAGTGGCAATCATGAATTCCGTTCCCGGTATTTTGATTGCCGGATTCAGGATGATTCTGAGGAATATGATTTGATTGTGGCTGGGGGAGGTTATGCCGGTGTATGTACTGCTTTTGCGGCAGCAAAAACCGGTTCCAAGGTTCTTATTATGAATGACCGTGGAGTCCTAGGCGGCTGCAACAGTTCCGAAATCCGTGTTGCTTTAGGTGGTGGCTGCTGCAATCCCCCGTTTCCGAATCTGGGACGGGTAGTGGATTTGTTCGCTCCCATTTGCGGTGGTCCGGTTACATATCCTGCTGAATTTTATGAAGATTTCCGGAAAACCCATATTTTCCATTCAACGATTCCCGCATCCGCCTGTCGTCTCCTGCTTTACGAACGGGTTGTAAAGGTGGAAATGGCGGATGAACGGAAGATTGCTGCGGTTATCTCCCGGAATGTTTGCACGGGAGTGCTTACACGACATCGGGCAGAACTTTTTTCCGATTGTACGGGTGATGGTGTGATTGCCATCGGTGCCGGATGTACCTTCATGTACGGACGTGAAGCGCGTTCCGATTTTAATGAGACGCTTGCTCCGGAGATTGCGGATAAGATGATTATGGGGCATTCCGTACTCTGGTATTCCGAGGAGATGGAAACCGAACAGGTATTTCCGGAAATCGACTGGGGTATTCCCTTTACGGAGGAGAATGTCATATACAAAAATGCTTGTGTATGGGAATGGGAAACCGGTATGACCCGGGATCAGATAAAGGATATTGAATATATCCGTGATTACGGAATGATGACACTTCTCTGCAACTGGTCCTACATCAAGAATCATTCCGAACGGAAAGATGAATGGTCAAAACGGAAACTTGTCTGGGCGTCTCCCTTAGGCGGAAAACGTGAGGGTATCCGTGTATACGGCGATTATGTCATGACCCAGAACGATGTGGAAGACTCCGGGATTTCCTATCCGGATGAAACCGGCTGTTTGACCTGGAATATTGATTTGCATTTGCCGGACCCGAAGAATGTTTCTCTGTTCAGCGAGCCATTTATTTCCTGTGCGTATCACAGGGGATTCCGTAAAATGCGTCCTGTACCCTATCGCTGTCTCTATTCAAAGGATGTGGATAATCTTTTCCTTGGCGGGCGTCTGCTCAGCATGACCCATGTGGCATTTGCTGTTTCCCGTGTGATGCGTACCTTAGGGGTTCTGGGGGAAGCCGCCGGACTTGCAGCTTCGCTTTGCAAGGAGTACGGCATTTCACCGCGTGAACTTGGCAAGACTCATTATCCGGAACTCCGTCAGCGTATGGAGCAGGGGGTGCCGTACTGGCGTCCTCATGATTATTCGCCGACTCCGTCGGAGTCCTATCATTTCCATGATTTGGGGTTCTGTCATACCTGGGATCAGGCGAAAATGAATGACCCGGAGATTGCGTCCCGCGTATCGGAACTGCACGTTACCCATATTGCCGATGAAAAAAAATAAGGTGATTTGCTGCTTGCTGTTCCTGAAATTTATTCTGTAACAAACAATTGATTCGGAGAAAACAAAATGTCTATGCCGCTTATTTCCATTCCGGAAGGTCTCGAAACAAAATGGTTCCTTTTGGCACCCGGTGCCTTGAAATCCCTTCCCGAACTGATCCATACCGCTTTTCCCGGGAAAACGCCTTGGCTGATAGCGGATGAAAATACATGGAAGGTTGCCGGTGAACAAGCCCGCAGTCTTCTTATAGAAGCCGGTTTTCAACCCTGTCCGGAACATATCTTCCCCGGGCAGCCGTGTCTTCATCCCGACTATGCCTACAGCAAGATGCTGGCACGTGAGATGCCTGCCAATTGTGTTCCGGTCTCCATCGGGTCCGGAGTTATCAACGATTTGACAAAATGTGCGTCCGGTATTGCGGGTGTTCCCTATTGCTGTGTGCCGACGGCGTGTTCTGTGGATGGCTATACCTCCGCAGGTGCAGCCCTGTCCGTAGAGGATTTCAAGAAGACTGTGAAGTGTCCGCCTCCGTTTGCCATTTGTGCGGATACGGATATATTAAAGACGGCTCCCGCCCCCATGGCGGCTTCCGGTTATGCGGATTTGCTTGCGAAAGTTCCTGCCGGAACGGATTGGATTATTGCGGATGAACTGGGGCAACATCCCATCCGTCAGGATGTCTGGGAACTGATACAGGGACATATTCGCGACTGGACCGCCGATTCTGCCGACATGCTGAAAATTTTTGATGGTCTGGCAAATACCGGTTATTCCATGCAGATCATGCGTGACAGCCGGCCCGCATCCGGTGCCGAGCATCTTATGGGGCATATTTGGGAAATGGAAGGTCTGACCTTCAACGGCAGTGATGTATCGCACGGCTTCAAAGTCGGTATCGGTCTTCTGGCAAGTACGCTTTTGCAGCAGTTTGTCACAGAACATTCTTTCGAAGAACTCGAACCCTTCATGAAACCCGGCCTGACACGGGAGGAACGTATTGCCGAGATTGATGAACTCCTTGTGAAAGGATGTTACAGCGATGCGCCCCGGATAACCGCCATGGAGAAATTCATTTCCGGCAGTGAACTTACTGCGCGCCGCAATCTGATCCGCGAACATTGGAGCGTTTTGCAGGAGCGAATCCGCAAGCAGTTGATTCCTTTCCAGCAGATCCGCAATATGCTGCTTGCCGCTCATTGCCCCGTGAAACCTTCTGAAATCGGCTTATCCCGTGAGCAGTTTCTCCATGCTGTCAAGACTGGTCAGCTGATTCGTATCCGCTACACTGTTACGGATCTGCTGTATGAACTCGGTCTTCTTGATAAAGCAATGGAAACATTGGAACAGATGTTGTGAGGTGATGGGGATGTTTGAGAATAAATATCTGAAGAAAGTCGGTACGGTTCCCGTAATTCCCGCTAAAGATATTCACTCTTCCTTTTTCGGAATCGGTTTTGAAAAACTCGACCGGAATGTTTTTGACCCGGAAAAAGCGTATGATAAACTTGCGGAAATCGGCGTGAAACTTGTACGTCTCCAATCCGGATGGGCACGCACGGAAAAAACACCCGGAATCTATGATTTCGCCTGGTTGGATTCCATTGTCGATAATCTGCTTTCCCGCGGTATGCAGCCCTGGATTTGTCTGTGTTACGGCAATGCCCTTTATACCCCTTCGGCGGAAAAAGTTTTCGGTGCTGTCGGATGCCCGCCTATTGCGACACAGAAGGAAGTGGATGCCTGGTGCCGCTACGTCAGTACATTGACCGCTCATTTCCATGGACGGGTCACCATGTATGAGGTCTGGAACGAGCCGGATGGTGACTGGTGCTGGAAACATGGTGCCAATGGAACGGAATATGGCGAGTTTGTCAAGACAACTGCGAAGGCAATCCGGAACGGCGATGCTGTCGCCAAGGTTCTGGGCGGCTCTATGTGCGGCTGCAACTGGATTTGGCTGGATCAGGTATTTGCCACCGGTGCTGGCAGAGATATGGATTTTTTCGTTTATCACGGTTATACGGCAAACGAACTGGGACAGCCGCAGCGCATCCGGGAAATACGGGCAATTTTACATCGTCATGGATTGGATTCTCTTCCCTTGATTCAAGGCGAGACGGGGTCTCCCTCCCGGGATGATGGTTTCGGGGCGTTGCATGATGGCGCCTGGACCCAGCACAGGCAGGCAAAAGTGCTCTTGAGACTTATGTTTCAGCATCTTGCTTTGGGCGTGCGTTTTACCTCCTATTTCACAACCGTTGACATGATTGAGGCTTTGAACGGGACTGTTGGGGACAAGGCTTCTTATCTGGATTATGGGTATTTTGGAGTTCTGGCAGCGGATTTTGATGAAAACGGATTCAGTACCGGTGAGTATTCTCCGAAAAAATCCTATCGCGCCCTCCAGACTATAGCCGCTGTGTTCCGTAACGAACCGGAAGTCTGTGATGATTTACCCGTTTTCATTTCCTGGCCATACGAGTCCAAACGCAGTTACCGTACCGTGGAGCCCTTTGAAAAACAGACGGTCGTTTCGTTCCGTCGCCCGAATGGCAGTGCAGCGGTTGTGTATTGGAATCCCGCCGATCCTCTGACGGGCGATGTGGATACCCTTACTGCGTTCAAAACGTTTTTAGACTGTTCAAAAGTGCGTCTTATTGATCTGATGAACGGAGATATCTATGAAATGACCGGACCGATGATACGTACCGATGGAAAAACCGCATACGGAAATCCTGACTGCTATGTTTCCGGGACTCATTCCAGCCTGACATGGCTCAGCGAACTGCCGCTCCGGGATTATCCTATCGCCATCACATTTGGGGACTTTTTCTGATTTCTCTGTTCCGTGAAACGACTGAACGGAATCGTTTACACGTTTCGCGTTTGAGTGTTTATTTATTGATTTTTCAGGAGATTTGAAATGATGAAACAAGTTTTGCGGATAGGCTTGCCTTTGTTCTGTCTGCTGTTTGTTCTGAACGGATGTACGATGCCGAATGACACGTTATTGCGTACGGAATATCTTTTTCAGGATATGACACCCGCTGAAGCCAAAGAAATGGTTTCCGATTACGATTCCATGGTTTTTCAAAGTGATGGTTCAGAAATTTACGGACAAATACTGAAGCCGGCTCCTTCCTGTGGCGCAAAACGCCCGGTTGTGCTGTTTTTTCACGGCTTTGCCGGATTCGGACGCTTTGACGATATCGGACAGGCTTTGTGCCGCGCCGGATGCGTGGTCATTATTCCGCATCATCGCGGCGCATGGGGAAGTCAGGGAAAATATACGGTTTCAAACTGTGTCCGGGATGCGGTCAATCTTGTGAATTATGTCCGTAGTCCCGAATTTCAGAAAAAATATCATACGGATCCAAGTCGGACTTTCCTTGCGGGACACAGCATGGGAGGAAACACGGCGTTGAATGCCGCATCGGAAGTATCCGGTGTTCGCGGGATTATTCTTCTTGACCCCTGTGATATCGGAAGTATGACGCAGACTATGAAGAAAGAGCAGATGTTGGAGTTCCTGGTTGACAATGGTCTTCAGATTTTGAAAACCGATGGCCCGGAAGCCGTGTATCATGATCTTGTCGTTCATGCTGCAAAATATGCTTTCCCGGCAGTTGCACAGCGTTTGAACGGGACCTCTGTCCTGCTGATTGCCGCAGAGTGGGGCCTGGATGAAAACGGAAGTCTGATGAAGAATTTTTGTGCGGCAGCGGACAGAAATCAAAAGATTCCGTACCGTACATTCAAAACCTGCCGGTGCAATCATGGAATGATGGGGGTCCGAACGATTCTGACGCACGATATGGCAGACTTTATTGAGAAATGCTGCCGGTAGATAACAGAGTGCGGAAATAGCGGTTCCGGGATGTTTTTTATCCCTTCCAGGGAATCAATCCGGACGCGGCAAGTGTGATTTCCTGAGTAAGTTCATCCTGATCAAATTCCAAAGGATCCGGTATTTCTCCGCGTATGATCCGGGCAAATTCCGTAAGCTGATTGAGGTATCGGTCTTCGCATGGTGGAAAACTGACCGTGTGCAGACCCGCCCGGTATTCTTCGCTGTCCTGCGACAGAAACAACTGAAGTGTCATGGGCGTCTTGCCGTCGTAGATTTCCAGCGGTGACATGACGATTGTTCCTTTCGTGCCGCGGATGGCGATACGCCGGCTATCCGATCCCATGGCGTCCTGACTGCAGGAAACGATCATTGCCGAAGCATGAGGATATACGAGTACTGCGGCACAGTTGTTGAGAATCCTGTCCGGGAAGCCCGGAGCAGAACCGGGAACCGGAATTACCTTGTCCGGACGTCCCATAATCCGGGCAATTACGTCAATGATATGGCATCCGAGGTTGTACATGATCCCGCCCCGGAACTTCCCGATGTATTCTTCGTATTCCGCAGTCCCGTAATTGTGATTCATATCCGCCTCAATGTGGAAGATATCTCCCAACCAGCCCTTGCGGCAGACTTCTTCGGCAAAACGGAACATGGGATTCGGACGGAACATATATCCCATCTGAAACGGCAGGTTCCGCTGACGGCATCCGCGGAGGAGTTTCCGGAAGAGTTCCATATCCTCGCCACCCGGTTTATCCATGTGCATAGGCAGTCCGCGTTCCATACACCGGAGGGAAACGGGGACAAGCTCGTTGTTCGGAACTTCAATGACGGCTGCTTCTATCGTCGGGTCGGCAAGCGCTTCGTCTAAAGTATAGTGCCGGAGATTTTCGTAAAGCTCATAACATCCGCTGAAATAAGGAGTGCAGGCGCTTTCCCGGTCATCCACGACTCCTGCTATTTCGAAGAGGTCAGGCAGCAGCCGGAGAGTCCGGATCTTGCCTCTGGCATGTTCATGGGTAACTCCGATTTGGACAATACGGATTTTTTTCTGTTTTTCCATGGAAAATAACCTTTCAAAACGGAAGATAGACGGATTAACGGATGGGGCAGGGCTTACCGGGAGTTTTGGGGGAAATGCTTCACTCGTTCCTGTTTGTCCTGCTTGTCATTCTTTGTGTCCTGTTTGTTCTGTTTTACATCCGGTTTTCCTGTCGTATTTCCCCGATCCGGTTTGCTGCCCCGGATTTTATATTTGTCGGGATAAACTACGGTTACTTCACTTTTATCGCAGGTAATCGTTCTGTCCGAGTTATCAAGCTGAACTACAACCTTTTGGGTGAGAAGATTGCGGTCGATAATTCTGCCACGCCCCTCTTTGCATTCGCAGCAGTCGCCGCGTCTTGGCATTTCGGCATCCAGGGCAAGATATCCTTCGTGTTCGTATTTGAGACAGCATTTCAGACGTCCGCAAATACCGGAAATAGAGGTTGAAGTCAGTGCCAGATCCTGATCTTTCGCCATTTTTACGTTGATGGATGCGAAGTCATTCAGAAATACACAGCAGCAGAGGGGGCGTCCGCAAAGGGAAATGCCACCTAAAACAGCAGTTTCATCCCGGACTCCGATTTGGCGTAATTCAATACGGGTATTGAACTCTTTGGAGAGAATCTTGACTAATTCGCGGAAATCAATTCTGCCATCGGCACTGAACTGAATCGAGAGCAATTTCCCGTCCAGCGCAAAATGCGCATTGATAAGTTTCATCGGCAGTTTCAGACTTTCCACATGACTGCGGGTCGTATTCAAGGCATTCTGAGCATTTTGTCGGCATTCTGCGATTTTTATCAGGTCATCACCATTAGCTTTTCTCAAGATTTGCGGAAACTCGGAGGGGTCGGAAGGAGCGGTAACCTTTGTTGTGATTTCGCTGCCGGCGCAAGAGAGGGGCGCATCCGGAATTCCGTTTAATGTTTTCTGAATGGTTCCATGGTCCAGATAGAAATCTTTTTGTATGACACACCGATCCCCTTTTTTCAGGGACAGTTTTTTATCTCCTGCTGCAAAATAAGCGGAACCATTGTCGAGACGTATTTCGTAATAGACTTTATCCATAATCTTTGCTCCGTGAAAAAATGTATTTAAAATAAGATACAGCGAAAACAGAATAAATGCAAGAGGAAAGGGGGGAAAAAATGTTTTTTTTAGTGGTTAGGGGACAGTGAATAGTGGATAGTAAGGGGTGGAAAATGCCGGATGTTTCGCGTGATTGTGCGAACGAGGTATAAAATAGGACCTATTTTCATTTGAGCTGCTGACCACTGACAGATTGCGATAATTGTGGCATTTTTTTCAAATTCGTACTGGTAATTTTGGGAAAATGGTAATACCTTATGTAATTGATACGCTTTTTTTATTGTTACAAGGCAACACGGGAATATTTCAATGGCAAGTTATTCAAAAACATTGATTACAGCGATAGAGTTCGGCACCTGTAAGATTACCGTAATGAACGGGAAGTCCGATGAAAACAATATGCCGGAGGTAATTTCATTTGCGCAGGCCTCATCGGAATGCAGTGTAGTGAAAGGGCAGATTGTTGATATTTCGAAAGTGGAGGCGATTTTGCGGAAATTGCTGAAAGAGGCAGATGAATCGCTTACGGAGACTCCTGAAGGGCGCATATTTTTTGTGACCGTGAACGGGGGACAGGTTCATTCTTTTTTGAGATCGGGTACTTTGCAGTTGAATCCGTCGGAAACGATTACCGCACAGATAGCGCAGGAAGCCATGGAAAAAGCCGGAGCGAACGTGATTCGCAACGGGGAGCAGGTTTTTTCGCGTTACGATGCTTATTTTAAGCTTGATGATGATAAAATAACCGGTTCTCCGGTAGGTTTGCAGTCCAGTCAGCTGGAAGCCTTCATGCGATATTATACGGTAAGGGCGAGTACGTTGTCGGAAATACATTCCTGTTTGCAGAGGATCGGTTTTGATAATGAAATTCATTATGTTTTCAACGGGATAGCATCCGTATTCGGGACTCTGAACGATGATGAGATGTCACAAGGTGTTTTGCTTATAGACCTTGGTCATGGCTGTACGGATTATGTGTTGGTGCATGGTAATGGAGTCCTTGCATCCGGAGTGATACCGGTTGGAATTGCCAATGTTGCGAATGATCTTCATATCGGACTTGAAATGCCTTATGAACAATGCGAGTTGCTTGTGAGGAATTCGAAATATTCCGAACTTCTTGCGCAGGGTGGTCATTTTTATGAATATGTGATGGAAAAAGATAAGAAGCGGCTGATTCCGTTGGAGTCTTTTGAAGCTGTTGTCAACGCGCGTTTGAGTGAAATTTTCGAGTTGATATACAAGGAAATCGAAGAAGATGGTCTGTTTTCCTATATGCCGAATGGTGTTGTGCTTTGCGGTGGATGTGCAGCCATCAAAGAGATTGAATCCGTGGTCAAGAATGTATTCAAGTCGCCGATTCGCATAGGAAAACCCTTACCGTTCAGCGGTGCGAACAGCAGTTTTACGGATGCCCCCTCGTCCTATACGGCGATTCACGGACTGCTCCGCTGTGCGTTGGCAGGCATAACGGACAAACGGTTACCGGGAATGGATTTCTTGCGCAATAAATTAGAATCCTTAGTAGATAGTGTTATGTCCTTCAGAAAGGCGCTTTCAAAATGACAACAGAAAATAATGTTACCCCGAAAATCATGGTTTTGGGGATAGGCGGCGAGGGTGCCGAAATTCTCAAACAGCTGGCTGAGATGCCAGAGATGAAAGGATATACACTTGCCCTTATTGATACAGAACGGAAACAGATAGCTACTACACCGGTTGCCGATAAGATCTGTGCCGGATCGGAGTGGGGATTCAGCAACATGGGGTGTGGAGGTGATGTGGAACGTGGAAGACAGGCATTTGCCAAGGAGCGTTCTAATATTACGAAGCTGCTTACTGGCGTTTCCTCTCTGATTGTTTGCGGTGGATTGGGCGGTGGAACGGCAACCGGCGGAGTATCGATACTGTGCAGTGTTCTTCGTACGCTGAATATTCCATCGGTATTTCTTTTTACGACGCCGTTTTCCTTTGAATCTTATCCCCGTCGCAGCAATGCTGAGAAATGTGCGAAAGATCTTCTAGATCTGACAGACGCACTTTTCCTTTTTCCGAATGATTTGCTGTTTTCCACGATTGCGCCGGACACACCGGTGGAGCAGGCTTTTGAGTTGGCAACACTTGAAATGGCGTCTGTTGTGAGCAGTACAGCCTGTATTATAAGCAGCAAAAATGTGTTTGGCGCGGATTATGCGTCCTTGGCGGCATCGGTTCGGGGCAAAGTTTCCCGGTGTCGGCTGGGTACCGGAACGGCAAATGAAACCGATGGAAACGAACGCTGCTCCGTTGCGCTTGGGCGTATGCTGCATTCGCCGTTTCTTGGCGGTTTTGATGATCTGAACAAGATGGATGCCTTTTATCTTGTTCTTATCGGCGGACAGGATCTGGAAATTGCGGAAATGAAACGCGCCATTGAACTTGCAGCCGATGCATTGCCCAAACAAGTTGAAATCATTTCCGGTGTTTCAATTCTTCCGGAGATGAATGGAAAAATCCGTTTGACCGGACTTGCCTTGAAATACGCGGAATCATTCGATGCTCCGCCTGTCGCTTCCGCTTCGCACAAAGGGAAAAAAGCATCCGCATCTCAAGGGAACACTGGTTCGTCCAAGCGTGCTAATGACGGGAAAATGGGTGACTATACGCAGGTGGAACTTTTTCTTAGTGAGTATAAGAAAGGCATTTTCAACGATGCCGCACCGAATCTCTACGGGGATATAGATCTGGATATACCGACATTCCAGCGCAAAAATATCAAGATAGACCTGGGAAAGTCGTATCGATGAGGACTCTCTTTTTTCTGCTTTTTTCGTTCGTTGTGCTTGGTTTGACAGCCTGCGGCAATTCATACGATAACCCGCCGAAAGTCAATGCTGCACAAGTGAAAAAATATTTGAATGCCCAAGTTGCGATTGGGGCTCGTTATTCCGCAAGTCGTGGTGCCAGTCAGGCGCGTGATGAAATCGCGGCATCGGTGTCCCGTCCTGTGATCTATCAGAAATTTGAAGATATGACACCGGAAGGAAAAAAGCTGTTTGTGAATCTTATTGTGGAGGTTCCGGGCAAGTCGGAGGAAAAATTTATTGTTGTCGGTGCGCACTATGACACCAAGAAAATGCTATCCGTTCCTCATTTTTCGGGTGCGAACGATGGTGCGTCCGGTGTTGCTGCCTTGCTGGCAATGATTTCTGCCTGTCCAGAAAAGGAACTTCCTTTTTCGGTCCGGTTTGTTTTTTTTGACGGGGAAGAATCCCTGAATGACTACAATGAACATGATGGTTTGCACGGGAGCAGATTTTATGTCCGGGAGCTTGTGAACCGGAACGAAACGAAAAATTGCAAGGCGATGATTCTGCTGGATATGGTGGGAGATACCGATTTGCTGGTCCGTTTCCCGGCGGATACGACGCCATTTCTGCTGAAATATGCGGAGAATGCGGCAAAGAAACACGGAATGGAAAAACATTTTCAGTCTGGCGGCACCAATATGCTGGATGATCACAAACCTTTTCAGCAGAACGGGATACCTGCGATAGATATTATCGATTTTGATTATGGTCCGGGGAATGCCTATTGGCATACCGATCAGGATACCCTTGAGCATGTTTCAGAAAACAGCATTGTCATGGCTGCGGATTTTGCCTTCGCGCTTATCTGGGAAATCGCCGCAAACAGCAAGGATTGAGCAGAAATGATATGGAAAGACAGCAGAGTGAAGAACTGGATCCGGGAAACAAATGCCCGATGGCTCTGTTTCCCGGGCGGTATTTCGTTTGCTGTTCCAGAAAAATACAATCAGCCGTGCCTGACATCTTTATTGCAGAATTTCGATGAGTCCCTTGAGAAATCCCGTTTGCTGAAACAATCCAAAACAACTACCGCCGGGCTTGTGAGTGGTTACTCCGGTTCGGAAAGTCTTTTTCTGAAAAGGACCAACAACAAAGGATTGAAGTTTACACTCCGGTATCTTTTCCGTCCGGCACGTGCTTTCCGGGCAACGCTTGCAGCCGCAGCATTGGAAAAATGCGGTATTCCTACGCCGTCAGTGCTTGCTGTCGGGGAAAAACGTTCCGGCCTTTTGCTGCATGCCGGCTACATTGTTACGGATTCGCAACCCGGAATAACGGGTGTTGACAGTCTTTTCGGCGCCATGGAGAAGCCGATGGATTTTCTTTTTTCCTTTTTGCCGGAAGCTGCATCGGCAATGGCGGTTCTGCATAAAGCCAATGTCGTACACGGCGATTTGAAACTCAGTAATTTCTATTCCACGGGGGGGATGTCCGGTCCATTCGGTATTTGGGATCTGGACAGTGTCCGCTTCTACGCCTCAATTCCTCCGCGTGAAAAAATCGAACGCGAACTGGGGCGTCTCATCGCCTCCTGTTTGTCCAGTCTGCCGACAGAAAACACGGATTGCGATCTGCTGCTTTCCCAGCTGACGGATTTTCTGATATCCGCATATAGCCGGATATCCGGAATTCCGCTTGTGCCGGAGCGGGAAGGGGTAACGGCATGGGCACGTTTTCACTATCTGCACATGGTACGTCGGGCAGGGAAAGCAGGTGTCCAATGACTGTTTCCAAGTGGCGCTGGCTGGCTGGCGGTCCCGAAATGCTGGCTTCCTGCTTTGATGAGGAAAAAGGTATCTGCAACGGAGTGCTGATCAAGCAAAACGGCAGACGTCGGGTCTGGCGTTTGGAAAACTCTAACGGGATATTTTATGCAAAATATGAAAAACAGCCTTTGCTTTCTGCTATGTTTGACCGGAAGGCGGGAAAAGAATACAAGGCAACGTTGCTTCTGAAGGAACTGCAGATACCCTCTGTTTTCTATATTGCTTATGCAAGACGCGGTCTTACGGAGTCATTGCTGGTTTCCCGCGAGATTCCCGATACTGTTTCCGCAAAGGAATTCTGGTTCCGTCTTGCAGAGAGCGATTCGGAATTGCGCAAATCTTTTCTCAATACGATTCGTTCCCTCTTGATTCAAATGAGGCAGGAACGTTTGCGGCACGGTGATTTTCATGCCGGAAACATACTCCTGTCCCAGGACGGTACGCAAGCCTATCTGATTGACTGCGAACAAGTGCGCCGGGCGCACTCCGCCTCCATTACGGAACTTGCCCGCATCGTCGTTGATTTCCTGCCGACGATTACGGATGCCGAGGCGGAATACATCATTTCCCCTCTGACTTCATCCCCTGCGGAACTGCTGAAAGAAGTCAAGACCCGTTTGCGGAAGCAGATTGCCGGAGAATGGGCCAGACGCGAAAAGCAAATCCGTTCCGGCAATTCCAAATTCTGCCGGAAAATCATGTCGGATTCCGGTCGTACCTTTTTTGTTTCCTCCACATTCTGGTTTTCGCCACGGGAATTACCGGAAGAGCTGTCCCAGCTTGAACAGTCCAAGATGTCTGTTGACAGGGCTTGGCAGGAATATTTGAACATGTTCCGTTCCCGTTTGGAGGGACGTTTCTTTCCGATGGATTGGATTGTCATGGAACATTGTTCTGATGGTTCCGCAGTTCTTTACGGACGGAAGTTATCCGACTGCGGAAATTGACCTGAAAATCTCCTTATTTTGATTAAAAAGGGGATTGGAGTTTGCATAATTGACTTGAAAAAGGAGTGATTTCCCTGTAAATTAGTTGATATGTATTTTTTGTTGCAGCCGCATCTGTACAATCAAATATATTTGGAGAATGTATGAGCGAGAATTATGAATTTCTGTTTATCGGGGATACTCATTACGATACCGATTTCGATGTTTATCACCACGATTACAATGAGCCGGTAGAATGGCTGAACCGTGTGCAGCGGGAAGAATTTGCCCGGAATTGCCAATTATGGAAAGGCAATTCCCCGGAGATGATACGAGCTGCTGGAAGTTTTTGCAATGAACGGACGAAGTTTGTGCTTCAAGCAGGCGATTTGATTCAGGGCGACTGCAATAATCCGGAAGTTCATGGCAAGATGCTGACCGATGCACTGGCAATGTTCAAGAAGAGTTTTCCCGGTTTGCCGTTTCTGCCCGTTATCGGGAACCATGATATACGCGGTCTTGGGGCGGCTGAGATATACCGGGCCCTGATGCCGAAGTATCTTTCCGGCGAATTGGGTTTTGAAGTAAAGTCTGTGAATTTCTATTTTTGTGCCGGTGGAGACCTGTATTTGTTTGTGGATTTCAACGATCCGGATCCGCAAGTGATTCGGGAGGCGTTTGAAAAACATGGCGATGCCCGGTACAAGTTTGTGATGACTCATGGTTCCGCGTTACCCCTGGATACCTGGCCGTATCACTGGTATCTATTCGGCAAGCAGCCGGAATTGCGTCATGAGATGCTGAAACTGTTTTGCCGTCATCATGCAATTGTGCTGACCGGTCATACGCATACGGTGGAATTTATGCGTTATGCAAACGAAGACGGCGTTGTAACGCAGTTGGTGATGAACGCAGTATGGATGCAGAAGGAACAGGAACTTCTGCCTGTGGAAAGCGAAGGGGCAGCTGCATACGGTTCCCTTCAGATGAAACGCTGGAATGTTTCTGAGAGCAAGGACTTGTTTGATGAGTACCGTCCGTATCTGACGGATTACTGGCGTGCGCAAGGGGCAGGGTATGCCCGGATTCTTGTGGATGACAGTGGCGTGAAAGCGTTGGTATATGGCGGCAGTCACAGGACTCCGGATAAAGTTTTTGATTTGGCTTGAGCCGGTTATTTACCAGAATGGTGCAGTAAAGACAAGAGCGTATCATGAGTGAAATTCAAATGAAATGGCAGCGGGACGAGTTTCCGCGTTTTCCCGTCACTTCCGTAGAACCCGGGCAGACGGGCAAGGGAATTGTTGTCAGGAGTTCCAACTGGCTGGGGGATGCGGTAATGACGCTTCCGGCGCTGAAACAATTGCGTACCATTCTTCCGCCGCAAGCCGGATTATTTGTCATTTCACCGAAAGGGCTGGTACCCCTGTATCAATCGCTGGGCAGTTTAGTGGATGCTGTGGTGCCATTGAAAGATGCCCATGCGTTTCCTGATTTCAGTGAATATGCCGCTATCCGGAAACTGGGAGCGCGGACGGGTGTTCTGTTCAACAATTCTTTTCGTGATGCGTTGGCACTGCGTTTAGCCGGTGTGAAGAATCTTTATGGCGCAAAAGCACGCAATCGTTCCTGGCTTTTGCGTTCGAGCTGGACTTTCCCGAAACGTCTTGACCATGAACTGAATTATCCGCATCAATCCGCAAAGTATCTTGCGATGATCTATGCTCTCGGTGGCGAATTGTGGGATGGGAAAATGCCTGAAATTACTCCCGCTGCCGATTGGAACGGTGTTTGCGGAAAATTACTTCCGGGGCAGAATTGCGAGAATATCCTTGCAATTGCGCCCGGCGCAGCGTATGGTGACGGCAAACGCTGGGCTGCGGAAAGTTTCCGGGCGGTCGCTGCAGCCTGGTTGGACAAATGTGCGGATGGCTGCGTGCTTGCATTGGGCAGCAAAGCGGAATTGCCCGGCTGCGAGGAAGCATTGCGCGGACTTCCTCCGTCAAGAGTTTTCAATCTTGCGGGAAAAACCACACTGGATGAACTGATGGTGATTTTGCAGCATGTGCAATACTGTGTAGCCAATGACAGCGGAATTATGCATTTGTCCGGGACTGTCGGAGGGCGCGGAATTGCTGTTTACGGGTCAACAGATCCGGCGGCGACATCCCCGATTTCAGAGCATTGGACCTTGCTGTATGACAAACTGCCGTGTTCCCCCTGTTTTAAGAGGAATTGTCCATTGGGCACGAAAGCATGCCTGGACCGTATCAAACCTCAATCCGTAATTGATTTGCTGGTTTGAGTCAGGGAGCGTTTCTCAGTCTCCATGAGTTTTTGCATGGATGCCGAAAACTGTATTGTCCGGTTCAATATGAATTTTCGCGTTTCAAAGGGCGTGTCCGGATGTTCCGATAGTTGCAAAACCCAATCCAGCATATCATTTGCAAAACGGGCATCGCTGCCTGCGTGCAGTCCGATATCCGGCAAATCCGGCAAAAACTGGCGGGTGCTTTCTGTTGTGCGGCAAAGGATCAGGGGTCTGTCCGGCAGTTTTATGCTGTGTTCATAAATGTATCTGGCAGCGCCGAAAATGGACTGATGAGAAAGGGAAATCAAATCGGGTCGTTTGTCCTTGGGGCGGTTCATGATTTGTTCCATAATGAAATAGCCGTTTTCCGTGGAATCGAAAATGATATCTTCCGTTCTGAGCTGGAACCCCAGCTGATTTTTCTTTTGTTTGATTGCCTTGAGAATCAGTTGGGCGGAATAAAGTTCCGGTGAGTGCAAAACAATGCCGAAAGAACGGAAATGCAGACGCGAATAAATGTTTTCCACTGCCATTGCAATTTCTTCCGGTTCGTTGACTTCTAAGCGGTTGCAACTTTCATCGAAAGCATAATTTCCGAATACGATAAACGGGACTTTCAATTCTTTGAATTGTCGGACAAGGTTGTTGTCCACCTTTCCGGAAACCAGTACGGCATCCAGTCCGGCAGTCCATTTGTCCAGGGAAACACCACGTTCTGGGAAGCCGAAAACAATATCGCAGCCACGTATCATACCCGCAATGGAAAGGGAGTTCAGGTCATTGTAGGCATTACCATGAACGTTTTCGAAATGATACCAGAACCCGATTCTGGCGGCCGGTTTGATATAGGCAGAGTCTGCGGCCTCCGTTACGAATAATCCGTTTCTTCCATGGGATTCCAGAAGACCCTCTTTCTGCAACTGTTTCAATGCGGGAAAAACAATGCCTCTGCCGACTTGAAAACGCGTGCATAATGCCCGTACGGGCTCTAACTTGTCTCCGGGACGTAAAACTTTCCGTTTCATTTCACTGCGGATGATATCCGCGAGGGACTGTGCAGAGAGTTTTTTGTTGATCAGGGAGGACATTGCGATCCGGAGTTCAAGTGGCTGAAATCAGATTTTGATCCGGACACCGGAATCTGCGGACCGGACCACAGCATCCAGGACTTTCTGGAGATAGATACCATCCTGCAGGGACGGGGAGGTTGGAGTTCCTTCGACCGCATGGGATGCAAAATTCCAATAGGAATGGATGTGACTGCGTAACCAGCCAATGGTAGATTTCGCGGCAGGGAATCCGGAGGCCGGTTCAGGGAAACGCTGTCCGCAATCAATGGCGGTCCAGCCTTTGAACCCGCCGATGGGGCGATCGGAAAGCGTATTATCGTAGAAATACAAGTGATGTGGATCCATTCCGCTGAACCGGAGAGCACCGTCAGAACCATTGATTTCAAACTGCAAATCATCCTCGGCGCCGGTACAAAGTTTGGAGGAACCTACCATGCCGTCCGCACCATTGTTCAGGCGCAGAAGCACCATCATGTTATCTTCAGTGGGAACGGGAACTGTACCGCCGTGTCCATCCGGGCGAGTCGGATAGGCAGTATGTCTGGTTGCGGCAAGGGAATCAAAGTCGCCGAGAAGGAAACGGACGACGTCGAGTGTGTGACTGCCCAAATCGGCAATGACACCGCCTTTCAGTTTCCAGGGCTTGATAACGGTTTCCGGACGCGAACTTCCAGCATGGAGAAAATGTGCCCGAAACTCAAGAATTTGCCCTAAACGGCCTTCTTCAAGAATCTGCTTTGCCCGCATGACGGGTGGCGAGAAACGGTATTGCAGAACGACCTGTGAAACGCCGGTATAACGCGGGAGCAGGGTGGCAATGCGTTCTGCCTCGTGAATGTTGTCCGTGAGGGGTTTTTCGCAATAGATGTGCTTATTGGACTGCATTGCCGCCTGAAGGATGGGAAAATGCATGGCATTAGGCGTGGCAATATCCACTGCATCGATTTCCGGATTGTCCGTAATTGCCCGGTAATCCGTAACCGCTGTGGCACCGAGCAGTGCGGCAGCGGCTTCGGCTGTTTCCTGCCGGGATGTGCAGACATGCGTGATTTTAACGGAAAATCCGCAATCTTTGTAGAAGAAAGGCAGATTGGCAACGGAGCAGGCATGAACCTTTCCAATGGCTCCGAAGCCAACTAACCCTACACGAAGAACTTTGTCCATAAAGAACTCAGATATCCATCATCCAGCCGTGTGTATCTTCCAATTCACCATACTGGATGCCAGTCAAGTGGTCGTACAGTTTCTTGGAGATGGGACCGCATTCGTGACCGTATTCAATGACTTTTCCATGAATACTGACGGATGAAATCGGGGTAATGACTACAGCGGTACCGCAAGCACAGACTTCTGCGAATTCAGGCAGTTCATCTTCGGCAACGATTTTGCGTTTTTCAACGGTCATACCCATGTCGGCAGCGATTTCCATCAGGGATTTATTGGTGACGCTCGGCAGAATAGACGGGGAGTCACTGGTAACATATTTGCCGTCTTTTGTGATGGCAAGGAAATTGCTCGTGCCGAACTCATCAATGTATTTGTGTTCCTTGGGATCCAGAAAGAGGGGAACCGGAAAACCTGCTGCTTTGGCGAGTTTCGCCGGATATAAGCTGGCACCGTAGTTTCCGGAGCATTTGAACTGACCCATGCCCTTGGGGGCTGCACGGTCGAAATCTTCCACAACAACGGTAGGAACGCCTTTGAGGCCTTCTTTGTAATATTTTCCAACGGGCATAACCATGATAATGACGGTGTATTCATCGGCGGGAGAAACACCGATTTTGGGACCTGTACCGATGTACAGAGGACGGATATACATGGAGCCACCGGAACCGTAGGGAGGAACATAGTCAACATTGTCCAAAACAACGCGTTTTACCGCTTCCAG
>CALCCZ010000228.1 GCA_937900075.1 uncultured Lentisphaeria bacterium | reverse complement strand
GGCGGAAGCAATATATTTGAACTCTTATTCAATATTTCACTGGAATGAAAAACTCAACTTTGAACTGGTTTGACTGGTTCCTTATAATAGGCATTGTGCTTATTATGTTTCTTAAATTCCGCAATTCCGATAAAATCGGCAGCATCGCCGTCGGGCTTTATTCGCGGTGAGCTTCCGTGCATCGTTTTTTCCGGTAAGTCCAACGTCGGAAAATCATCTGTAATAAACAGGCTCTTAAATCGGAAAAACTTTGCAAATATGCGGGTTTGGAACGATTTAGTCTTTTTATCTTCAAACGTTGAATTGGTATAAGTAGGTGATATTATGCTAACTATTAAATTGTTTAAGAACATAAGTGAAAATATTAAAGTAACCAAAACATTAAATGATGAAATAGTATTAACAGGTGTATTCAGGGACGATTGTCACGGACTGTATCATCTTTTCCAATGCATCAACCCTGCCCGTGAGCGCGTTCACCCAGTTTTTCAGTTCATTGACATCATTGGTAAGTTCGGTAATCTTTGAGTTCACCTCTGCAATGGCGCTGTTAATTACCGAAGTCATCTTGCCTTCACTCTGCGTAATTGCATCAGTTATCGCTGTTTTGTACTCCGCCCTAATGGAGTCCTTCGCTGTTTCTATCGCAGCCTTGGTCGCTGTCAGTTCAGTCGCAAGACTGTCAATCCTTGGATCTTCCTTTGCTGGATCCTTTTTTGAAAAAGAATCAATCTGTGACTGGAGATCTTCGACGATTGCATCAACCTCGGCTGCAGTATAGTAGCCTTCGAACTGTTTGTTCACCCAAGCTTTCAGTGACCCGACAAGACCGGCAATCTCATTTGAGAGTCTGGCGTCAAGATCGCTTATCCTTGCATTTATTTTTGCGATAGCGTCACACGTTGCCTCGTATTGCTCAAGAGTTGAGAATGTTGCCTCCACCCACTCTGTTGTGGCGTATGCCCTGAGAGTATCATTGACGAATGTATTCAGGTCGTCTATCCTCTGCCCGAGAGTAGCGTCTGCTGCCTGAAGGTCCGCAACCTGCTGGTTGAGAGCCTGTATTTCCTCCTCAAGCTTGTCGGTTCTGCCCCCGAGAACTTCCTCGGCTTTCTTGCGTTCTGCAAGTTCTTTTCGGCATTGGCTTTCAGGGCATCAATCTTGGCAAATTCGGCATCCAACAGGTCTACGATGCGATGCTGCTCGGAAAGAGGAGGAAGAGGAATGATTGTATTGGCAATATCATTTAAAACCCAGTTCTTATTTCCAACCCCTCTTGTGTTTTCTTGTACTTGCAATTGTACAAGAGGGGAAGATATTAAATAAACAAGGAAATCGGCATATAAAAACGTATTATTAAATTTCAAAAGGGCCAAACTGACAAAGATGCTAAATGGAATATCTGTATCAATTTTTACTGGGATGCCTGTCGTTCCAACTTTTGACAGCAAAATATCTCCTTTCTGAGGATTACATCTTTTTATTAAATCAGAATGTTCTTCTTCGGAAATAAATTTTGTTCTGTCAAAAGAGATTGTTCCAGAACTCATATCTTTCACAGACAAAAAAGGTATTCCTGCTGTTGTGTAATGAGGCGTGGAATGAGTTCCATCTGTCAAACTGAGCAATATATCTCCCAACCTCACCCACTCCCAGCTTTCCGGAATCTCGAATGGTTTTTCCTCGTCGGTGATGGGTGTGGTTTCGAGGTCTTTCTTTTTCAGTTTGCCGGCTTTTACTAATTGTTCTTTTTCCTTGCGGATTTGGGCGAGCAATACGGAGGCGGGCTCGTCGTTGGCATCTTGCGGCACCAATTTACCCTGTATGGCCTGCTGCAAGATGCTCTTCTTCAACGCTTCCGGCAAGGCCTCGTTCAAACGGTTCAACTTCTCCTGCGCCACGCCGTACTCCTCCACCAAGGGCATCAACTCCTCTATCTTGGCAACAATACGGTGTTGCTCGGGAAGAGGAGGGAGAGGGATGGGAATGGAACCGAGTTTATCCGCTGAGATATGAACAATGATGTCTCCAGTAGCGAGCAGTTCTTTTTTGTCTGAAAAGAATTGAGAGTTGATTACATACACAAAATACAATGCATACGCTTGTAGTATGCTGAAATGACATAAATCTCCACCAACAGCGATTTCTTCATTTCCAGTATATTGAGCAGCCAATGCAATGTCTTGTTTGTTTTCTCCAGTCAATGCCATGAACAAGTCCCCATTGTGAGCTTTTCTGCATTTATTAAATACAGCCGGAGATGTATATGAAAATGTTTTGTCAAAAGTTGGATTATAACGGTACTTGGTGTACATTTCACCATATCTAACGCATGGTTTGCCCGAAGAAAAAGTTTCGTCTCTTTTAATCCCGTTTCCTCTTTCAAAAATACCAATTTTTCCCAACCTTACCCACTCCCAACTTTCCGGAATCTCAAACGGTTTTTCGTCATCGCTAATCGGTGTGGTTGCGAGGTCTTTCTTTTTCAGTTTGCCGGCTTTCACTAATTGCTCTTTCTCCTTGTGGATTTGGGCGAGCAGCACGGAAGCGGGCTCGTCAGTCGGATCCTGCGGCACGAGCTTGCCCTGTATGGCGAGTTGGAGTATGGCGTTTTTCAGTTGTTTTCCTGTCATTTCCCCTAAAGTTTTATGCCCAACATTTCCTGTATTTTGCCCAAAGTGGCGTCAATCTTGTGGTCGAGTGCCTCGCGTTGTTGCCAGTAGTTGCGCAGCAGTTCGTCTGGCGGCAACACCTCCTCCTCGTCCTTCGGGAACTTGCACTGGTCGAAATTGCAGTCGAGGTCGAGCAGTTGCTGTGCCGTAAATACGCGCGATTTCTCGCCCGTCTCGTCGCTCACGATTTCCTGACGATTGTTCCACCAGTCTTGTATGGGCTGGGTATGCTCCACCTTCATCGGTTTGGTTTTGCTGAAGTGTTTGTAGCCGTCGGGCATATCCAAGCGATAAAACCAAGTTTCTTTGGTGCAGAAGCCCTCGGCTGCGTCATCGGCCTTCTCGTTGTTGAAGAAAAGGATATTGGTGGCGATGCTGGTGTAGGGCGAAAAGATGGAGCCGGGCAGACGGATGATGGTGTGCAGGTTGAACTTGCGGAGCAGGTTTTCCTTGATGGCCAGCTTTGCGCCGTCGGTGCCAAAGAGGAATCCGTCTGGGATGATGACGCCGCAGCGGCCGCCCGCCTTGAGCCGGTACATGATGAGGGCGATGAAGAGGTCGGCGGTTTCGCTGCTGCGGTAGGCGCTCGGGAAGTTGCTCTGCACGCTGGTGCCGGTGCTTCCGCCGTAGGGCGGGTTCATCCCGATGACATCTACGCGGTCGCTCTCCTTGAAGTCGCTCACGTTGGTGCCGAGCGAGTCGCAATGGCGGATGTTGGGCGCTTCAATGTCGTGCAGCAGCAGGTTGGTGATGCTCAGCAGATACGGCAGCGGTTTCCGTGGTCGCGCAGTTTGGAGCAGGGCATGATTCTTGCCAATGCGCCATTGTCCATCTGACACATCAGTACGCTCATGACGTCGTCCAGTTTGATATTGCCGCCCTGATTCAGATGGTCATCAAAATCGTGCGGGACAACAAATCCGTTTACGCGTACCGGGCGGGTTTGCGTGATTTGCATGACCGGTCCCATGGAATGCGTGCAGTAGTACGTGACGGGCAGCCATGCGCGCCAATGGCTCAGACTGGAAGTCAGACTTGCACGACCTTCCGCATCAATGGGGTGAACGTATTCAGCCTCGCCATAGAGGAATTTTCCCATTTCTCCGGACTGATACAGACGCCGCATTTCCAGGTTGTTTGTAATGTATGGATAGTTTTCGGCGAACGAGTAAACTTTTCCGCTTTCTTCTACTGCTTCGACAAGTTCGACGGCTTCGCCCATGGTGAACATTGCCATACATTCACTCATGACATGTTTGCCGGCTTTCAAAGCCTTGACGGCAGCCGGGGCATGTTGTGTGGCATAGTTGGCCAGAATGACGGCATCCATGTCGTGCTGCAGAAACTTGTCATAGTCCGAGTAGTAAGTAATACCTTTGTCATCGGCGCCCAGATATTTTTGGGCATGTTTCAGTTGTGCTTCGAAAAGGTCACAAAGAGCAACCAGTTCAAAACCGTTCTGTCGTGCGCAATTTGCGAGATAGGCACCGCGTCCTGCGCCGAATACTCCGAGTTTGATTTTCTTTTCCATTGTTATAATCCTTCTGGTGGTATAGTTTTTTCCGGAAAAAGAGATTCCGGCATACAGAAAAAATAACCTGTATTTTTCATTTTTGCATACGGAATAGTTGAAAAATTCACGGAAATAGTTATATTAGAGTTGTAAACTTATATTTTTGCAACCGGAGAGGAAGAAAAATCATGGATATTCCGCAAATTACCAGTGCCGGTGTTTATACCTTTGCACAGAAAACTTTTCAGCAGATCAATCACTTTTGGATTTCGTTCAATATCAGTGGGCTGCTGCACCAGCGCATCTTTTATCCCGACGGGAAACTTTGTTCTGAGTTTGACTCTGATTCTGAAATACACCGGAATATACCTTTTCTGACATTGGGTTATCCGGGTTTTTCCACTGAATTTGAATATGGTCCGGACCGTGAAAACTGGGTTATCATCATGAAATGCGATGCGATTAAGTTCAATCAGACGGAACATCAGCTGTACCTGGATTACAATGGTACCTGTCTTCCGGTCCCGCGCACAATTGCAGTGAATTCTGCGGAAGTTTCGCCTTTGCGACACACATTCCGAACGATTCGGGAGTATTTTTACAGTGCCATACCGCGGAATATTCTGATAGCGGAAATCATGGTGCAGAATCTGCTACTGCGCTTTTTAGAACCGCTTCAGAGTGATGACGATCCGGTAGAACAGCTGCGGAAAAAAATAGATGCGGATGAAAAGTGGGAGAAGAACATAGCGGAGCACTGTCGTGATATCGGATTCGGTCGGGACTGGCTGCGTCGTGAGTTTATGAAACGGTATAAAGTGGCGCCCGGTGAGTATCGTATCCGGAAACGTTTGCAGCGGGTTTTATATCTTTTTTCCTACAGTAATCTTACCTTGAAGGAGATTGCATTTGAGACGGGTATGCGTAATGCTACTCATCTCAACAGCATGTTGAAACAATTTTACGGAAAGACCCCCTCGGAATTGTGCCGGGAATACCGGGAAAACCGATCCGGAGTCTTTTCCGGAGAACCGGAACGAGACACCGGATTGGGGGATTTCGGACTTCCGAAGTGTTAATCTTTCCGATGCAGAAATGTTATTTTGTTACCGGACTGGATTTTGCGGCTATCCGGTTCAAAAATGAAGTGGCATTGACAAGTTTTCCCGCAGCAATATCCTCTTCCGTGATACGGGAGACGAGGATTTCTGCTCCGGAGTAT
>CALCCZ010000227.1 GCA_937900075.1 uncultured Lentisphaeria bacterium | reverse complement strand
GCCACGTGTCTCAGCTGAATATCAAGAATACCGGCAATCTGCTGACGGTTCAGCGGACGGAACATAAGGATACCATCCACGCGATTCAGGAATTCGGGACGGAACTGTACTCGAAGCAGTTTCATCATTTCCGGGCGCAAAGCATCGATATCCGCGCCCTTTTCGCGGTCGGCATTTTCCAGCAGCAAATCACTTCCGATATTGCTTGTCATGATAATGATGGTATTTTTGAAATTCACGGTTCTTCCGTGGGAATCGGTCAGTTGACCATCGTCCAGAATCTGCAGGAAGATATTGAAGACATCCGGATGAGCTTTTTCGATTTCATCGAACAGAATCACGGAATAAGGACGCCTGCGAACCGCTTCAGTGAGTTGTCCGCCATCCTCGAAACCGACATAACCGGGTGCTGCGCCGATCAGACGCGACACAGAATATTTTTCCATGTACTCGCTCATATCAATACGGATCATGGCATGTTCATCATCGAACAATTCTTCGGCAAGAGTTCTTGCGAGTTCGGTTTTTCCGACGCCGGTCGGGCCCAGGAAGATGAAAGAAGCGGTGGGACGTTTCGGATCTTTCAGACCGGCACGGGCCCGCAGTACGGCATCCGCTACCGTAGATACGGCTTCGTCCTGACCGATTACGCGTTTATGGAGCTCATCCCCGAGATGTAACAATTTCTCCCGTTCACTCTGCACCAATTTTGTCACAGGAATACGTGTCCAGCGGCTGACAATTTCCGCAATATCCTCTTCCGTAACTTCCTCTTTCAGAATACGTTTATCGGTTGCATTTGCAGCATTGGCTTTTGCTTCTGCCTCACGAATCTGTTTCTCGATACCCGGAATTTTAGAATATTTCAATTCACCGGCCCGTTCATATTCCATCTGGCGTTCCGCTTTGTCGAGTTCGATTTTTGCCAGTTCGAGGGCTTCGCGAAGAGTACGGGTTTCCGCGATAGCTTTTTTTTCAGCATCCCATGCGGCATGGAGAGAATCTGCTTTTTCTTTCAAATTGGCATATTCTTTTTCCAATTCCGCACGTCTCTTCATGGACGCCTCATCTTTTTCCTTTTTGAGAGCGGAGAGTTCGATTTCCATCCGCATTTTTTTGCGGTCGAGTTCGTCCATTTCCGATGGACTGGAATCGATTTCCGTACGCAGTTTTGCAGCTGCCTCGTCCATCAGATCTATCGCTTTATCGGGCAGGAAACGATCGGAAATATACTTATTGGACAACGTGGCTGCCGCAACGACAGCGCCGTCACGGATTTTGACGCCATGATGCACCTCGTAACGCTCTTTCAGGCCACGGAGAATGGAAATGGTATCTTCCACATCCGGCTCGGCAATCAACACGGACTGGAAACGACGTTCCAGTGCGGGATCCTTCTCGATATGTTTGCGGTATTCGTCCAGCGTAGTCGCGCCGATACAGTGCAATTCACCGCGCGCCAGCATCGGCTTCAGCAGATTTCCCGCATCCATACTGCCTTCGGATGCCCCTGCCCCCACAACCGTGTGCAGTTCGTCAATGAACATGATGATTCCGCCCTTGGCACTGGCAACTTCTTTCAGCACGGCTTTCAGGCGTTCTTCAAACTCGCCACGGTACTTTGCGCCCGCAATCAATGCGCCCATATCCAATGAAATAATCCGCTTGTTTTTCAGCGATTCCGGCACATCTCCATGCACAACACGCAGTGCCAGACCTTCCACAATCGCCGTCTTTCCAACACCCGGTTCACCAATCAGGACCGGATTGTTTTTTGTACGGCGGGCAAGAATCTGCACAACACGGCGTATTTCATTGTCACGTCCAATCACAGGATCCAACTTGTTGTCATGCGCAGCCGCTGTCAGATCGCGTCCGTATTTTTCCAAAGCTTCGAACTGGCTTTCGGGGTTTTCACTCGTAACCCGCTGATGGCCGCGTACCGCTACCAAGGAGTTCAGATACGTTTCCTGAGTAATATTGAATTTTCTCAGCAATTCCGCCATTGCGGAGGACTTCTCCAGAATTCCCCAGAACAAATGCTCCACACTGATGAACTCATCCTTCATCTGTTCGGCTTTATTCTTCGCACATATAAGAACCTCGCTGAACTCACGCGATGTGTACGGCTGCTGCGCACCCGGTCCGGAAACGCGCGGCAATTTTCCGACTTCCTTTTCCACAGACGTTTTCAGTGCATCCGCAGGAACCTCCATGCGCTGGAGTACAGAGGGAATTAATCCCTGCTCCTGCGTAATCAAGGCATAAAGTAAATGTACCGGGGTAATTTCCGGATTTTTCTGCTCCAATGCGAACTCCTGGGCACGAATCATCGCCTCACGGCTTTTTTCTGTCAGTTTCTGCATATCCATACGGCATCTCCTCTGTTTCTGGTGATGGTTGAAAAATTATGGTTTTGAATATGGATATACAAAAAGCGTGCCAAGTGCGATTTCAGCGGAAAACGGTTGGCAGAAAACTCAAAGTGCGCCAAAATGTCGCTTATTTTACATAAGACAAATTGACGCACTTTCTACCCGCCCGAATGGGCCTAAAAACGGAAACTTATTTTATCTTTTCAAGAACTTCACGCTGCAATGCGAAAATTTTATCCGTACCCTGTTTCGCCAAGTCAAGAAGGACCTGCAATTCATCGCGGCTGAACGGATTTTCCTCGGCGGTTCCCTGAATTTCAACGTATTTTCCGCTTTCCGTCATAATCACATTCATATCAACATCGGCGTTGGAATCTTCCTCGTAGCAGAGGTCGAGAATACAGTTCCCCTGCAACATTCCGACGGAAATGGCTGCGACGTTTTCTTTCATGGGGAAAGCGGGGATAAGTCCCCGGTTCAGCAATCGGCGGAATGCCATCTGCAACACAACGGAAGCACCGCTGATGCTTGCACAGCGTGTGCCACCATCAGCGTCAATAACATCGCAATCAATGTACAGGGTGTTGGGACCGAGCAGTTCCAAATCAACAACGGAACGGAACGAACGGCCGATGAGCCGCTGGATTTCCACGGTTCTGCCGGACTGTTTGCCGGATGATGCTTCGCGTTTGACACGTGTTCCGGTGGCGCCGGGAATCATACCGTACTCGGAAGTAACCCATCCGCCGGTTTTTCCCTGAATTTTCATCCATGGCGGCACGCCGGGTTCGAATGACGCGGAACAAATGACTTTCGTGCCACCGTTTTCGATAAGAGCGGAGGCGATGGGATGTGCGAGGAAATCGGGAGTAATACGGAGAGGACGGGTTTCATTCCAAAGGCGTCCGTCGATTCGGTTAAGAGCCATAATAAAGTCCTTTTGTAAGCAATGTTTTCAAGGCATAAAAAAACGCCACTGACTGCCAGATGACCTGCGGCACACGCTTTCATGCTTAGGGCTGCTTTGTTCCCAACCTGACCCGGTTCACACGTCCCCGTCGCACAGGGTCCGGCAATCAATGACGAAAAAAATCATTTACCTTTTGTGACGGCATTTCTGCCACTTTTACATAATTTACCACTGGAATTGAAATATTCAAGTAAAATTCCGAGTTCTTCACGCATTTTTTTGCGTTCCACGATTCTGTCTATCAAACCTTTCTTCAGAAGAAACTCAGATGTCTGGAAACCTTCCGGCAATTGGGATTGTGTTGTATCTTTGATAACGCGTTGTCCTGCGAATCCGATCAGAGCTTCGGGTTCCGCAAGAATCAAATCTCCCAGAGAGGCGAAACTGGCAGTCACGCCGGCAGTCGTCGGATGCGTCATAATCACGATGTAAGGCAGACCGGCTTCTTTGTGGAGTTCCAGAGCGCCGCTGGTTTTTGCCATCTGCATCAGGCTTATCATACCTTCATACATACGGGCGCCGCCGCTGGCGGTAACGATGACCAGGGGCAATCTGTGGGAGGTGGCATATTCCGTCAAACGCGTAATTTTTTCACCGACAACGGCGCCCATGCTGGCTCCGAGGAAACGGAACTCCATTACGCCGAGGGCATAGACAATTCCGTTCAGGGTAGCTTCTCCGCAGATAACAGCATCTTTCATACCGGTTTTCTGGCGATTGGATGACAATTTATCCAGATAGGAAGAAACGCCCTCAAAATGGAGAGTATCCAGTGCTTCCATGTCGGGATCGAGTTCATGAAAAGAATCACTGTCCGTCAAAAGCGTAATTCTCCGCAATGCCGGCAAAGGATAGTGATATCCGCATTTGGGACACACGTTCCAATCGTCTTCCCGCTGCTGGACGAATATGATTTCATCGCATTTTTTGCACTTGTCCCAAAGTCCTTCCGGAATATCACGTCTTTTGGACAACTCCGGAGAAATCCCGGGGTGTTCCAATGGAAGCGCATTGCCTGCAGCCGGCGGGTTTTGGATAAGTTCTTCATCTGTGCCCGTTTTGTTGAAATTTGCCATATTCGGATTCCTTCTATCTTCGCGCTATAACCAGAACGCAGACCCGCGAAGCACCCGCTTCGAGTAAAGCATTGGATGCTTCCGCCAATGTTGCACCGGTTGTTAAAACATCATCCGTTAATAATATAGCACGATTTTTTATATTTGTCATTCTTTTTACGCAAAAAGCCGATTTTAAATTCAAAATTCTTTCTTTTTGCGATAAATGTGCCTGCTGATGGGTCCATTTTACGCGTCTCAAGGCATTTAATACCGGTACCTGTATCTCTTTTCCTATCATTTGTGCCAGCAATTCCGATTGATTGTATCCGCGCTGCATGTAACGGAACCAGTGCAGCGGGGCCGGCACAATGAAATCAAAATTCCCGGCACGCAGCAATTCTCCGGAATGTACCATAGCCAAATGTCCCAGTGCACGGGCAAGTTCCGGTTGGTTCCGGTATTTATACCGATGTACCAGCTCCCGTCCGAAGCCATTCATCCGGTAAATGGAAAATGCTTTTTCCCAGGGACGCATCGTCTCTGCCTTGAGACAAGCCGGACACATTTCCATAATCCCTGTAAGTTCCCCGCCGCAACCCGGACAATACGGCGGATGAACAAAGGCAATTTGCGACAGACATTCTGCGCAGAGAGTTCCCGGGACTCCATCCATCGATGGATTGCCGCAAACCGGACAATCCATAGGGAAAAAGGTCTGCAGGGCATCAAGCAGAAAATGTTTTACGATCTGGAACGGCATACTTATTCAGCCGGGGGAATATCGTGGGTAAAGAACCCCTCGTCTTTCAGGAGCAGCGGGGTTACGGTTTCAGAGATTGTTGCGGCGTTGTCCAAAAGGTCGCAATGGGCATCGCCAAATTTACCGCAAGTCAATATACCGTGCCGGGCGAAGAACGGAGCCATTTTTGCATAATAGTGAGAATGGGCACCGACATGACGGCGGGAGGGTACTTCGATTTTCCGCCCGTCGGGAAGAATGGAATACAGCATCTCCGGCTCATCCGTCACAACGCCGCGGATACCGCTTTGTTCTTCCACACCATGAAGAAAGGTATTACAGCAGATTCCGGTCCCGATGAACAGAATTTTGGCTTTCCGGTCAATCAGTTTTCCCCACGGTGACTGCCGGGCTGCGGGAGTATCAAATTTTTCATGTCCGGCACAGAATCCGGCTGCATCTTTCCCGTATGCCGCTACGGAGTGAGTCGGATGCCACGAACGGATCACGCCCGGACGTTTCCGGAATATCTCCGTCAACAGTCCCACGATGCTTGCCGTATTCTGTACATCGAAAACCGGATCGCCGCCCGCCCGCAGATGATACGTGAGCGTTGGAAAAACCAGTAATCCGTCTTCACGAAAGTAATCCATCAGGGAATCAATAATCGTATCGGCACGACCTTCCACTTCCCCGATATAACGGGTAGCCGAATGAACTACAAGAGTATCCGTCGGCTGAATATTCATGTTGCGCAGGTCTTCCTGCAAAGATTGAAATGTATGCATTGCTGTTTCCTTACTTTACGGATTGATTTATCTGTCCAGCAAAACCGCCGCTATCGCATTGCGTCCCCTGCGGGCTTCCAAATGATCGCCTGTACGGGAAGTCAGGACAACGGCGGAAGCTCTGTTTTCCGGGTCCACATAAATCGACTGACCCGTCCAGCCCGTGTGATGAATTGTCTTTTTGGAAAAACAAGCCGGAATCCCTGCGGAGGAACAACGGAAAGGTGTATTTTCCGGCGGAACGAAAAGATTGAATTCGGTCATATCCCATCCAAAACTTCTGCGTGTGCCGGATTGTTCATAACCGGGTGTCAGCAGCAGATCCAGACATGCTTTCGGGAAGAAACGCTGTTCGGCTATCGCCTGCGTGAACCGGCGCATATCGTCCGCCGTGGAAAAACAGCTGCCGTTTCCCAGCGGATAGGGGCAGTAGAAAGTAGTCGTATCGTTATGTGTTCCCGCCGGGCGGTTGGGGAACCAGTGTTCCACTTCATTGGGACCGTCTCCGGGCGCGGTCCATTGGGTATGATTCATTCCCAATGGGTTCCAAATGGACTTCCGGGCAAATTCTTCCAATGTCATGCCACTCACACGTTCCACAATCTTTCCCAGCAGAATAAAATTGTAACAGCAGTATTCAAAACCCGTCAACCGCTGCCGGACAGGCATCTTCTTCCATAATTCCCGTTCGAATTGAACAATATCCGGCACTTCATACGGTTTCTCGTTACTGAATCCGCTGACGTGTAGCGCCAGATCGCGCAGTGTGATATCGCATTGTGTCCCTAATTCATGTTCCGGCAAATACCGGGTGAACGGAGCATCCACATCCAATTTACCATCCGCTGCCAGACATGCACAACAGGCAGCGGTAAAGACCTTTCCGACAGATGCCATATCAAAACGCGAATCCGGAGACATCGGGATCTCGACAGGATGAATTTTCTGAAGTCCGCAGGCAATCGCCGGACCTTCATCGCCAATAGCAAAAACACAACCTTGAATCAGACCGCTTTCAATCTGCTGTCCGGCTAATTCCGATGCGCGTTTCAAACGAATTTCCAAAGAAGTTTTATTACTCATAAGAAAAAACCTTGTTTTCTGTATTGATGATTTGGATTTTCAACGAATATAACCGCCACAATGCGCGTTTTCAAGTAAAAACGCAAAAATATTACCAAGGACACCCGGTTACCTTCCGGACATAACCGGGCAGAGAATAGTGAATAGTGGATTGTGAACAGCGGCATAAAAAACGCCGGAGTTTCCCGGCTCAAATGAAAATAAGTCTTATAAGTCCTATAGGTCTTATTCGTTGTACTACAAACGTTTGCGCAAAACACGGAAAATATCGGGATTTCGACAAGACCAGCCCCAACGGGGCGGTACGATAATAGCCAGGGGTGGAGCCTCCGAAGGTGGCGCAACCCCTGGAACAAAATAAAAACGACAATTTGAGCCCCAACGGGGCGGTCCGAACCCTTCATGGGGGAAACCGCCTCCGGCGGTGCATCCCCATGCATAACGTTTGCATGAGGACAAAGAAAAAGAGTGGATGGAGTGGAAAGCGCCGAATCTTATTCGTGATTGCTCGGGCGGGAGGGGTGAATGACCTCACGCAAACGTTGTGCATGGAGATGCGCCCTCTGGTGTTTTTCTCTTCCCCATGGCTTACCCCAGATAGCTCTGTAAAAAAGAGGATGAGCGCGTAATGGAAATCCGCCAGTTTGCCCAACATGAAAACTCCGGAGTTTCACTAACCACAATCTACTAACCACAATTTACTAACCACAATCCACTGAGCGATTATGACGAAATCGTCATTCGTCAATAAAATTTGAGAAAATGGTGTTGATTTTCCAGCAGGAGTGTTGTATATTCTTGTGTTATAGATTCATTGGAAGAATGTTTTGATATCAGGATTCCGGTGTTTCAAAAAGAAATTCGCAAAAGTAAAATTTTACGAGAAGAAAGGAAATGTTCCAGTGGAATTTTGTTTAACGACTTCATCAATGGCTGTGAATATCGTATGCAATCTGCTGATATTCGTTGTCGGAACATACGTCCTGATAAAGGGCAGTGATTTGTTTGTGGATGCGGCTGCGGCGATTGCCCGTGCCTGGAATGTCTCCGAAATGGTAATCGGGCTGACTTTGGTCAGTATCGGCACAAGTCTGCCGGAACTTTCCACCAGTCTTCTTGCACAAATCAATCACGACAGTGACTTTGTCATCGGCAATATTGCGGGTAGCAATGTCACCAACATCACTTTGCTGCTCGGAGCCACTGTTGCATTCTGCGGGGCATTGACTTTTTCACCGAAACTCCTGTCCCGCGATTCCATTCTGATGAATGCCATTTTTCTCGTCAGTTGCCTGATGTTCTTCCTTTGTCCGAAAATTGACGGGATGTACAATCTGAACCGGATTTGCGGAGCCGTACTGGTTGCGGGAGCCGTCTGTTATTCCTGGTTTCTGTTCAAGACTCCGGGCGGTGGCGGCGATGAGGAAGAAAATCAGAAAGATACTTCTTCTGCGAAGCCGCTTTATGTACAATTTTTATTGCTGGTGGCAGGGCTGGCAATGATTATTCTGGGTTCGAAGGGCATGGTTGAGCCGGTGGAATGGGGAGCCGAAGCCATTGGAGTCAGTACGATTATCATATCTGCAACAATCGTGGCATTCGGTACGAGTGTGCCGGAACTGGCAGTAACGATAGTTGGAGTACTGAAAAAGAAAGCCGATATGGCTATCGGCAATATCATAGGCAGCTGTATTTTCAACATTCTGCTGATATTCGGAATCTGTGCGTTGTTTTCGCCGCTAAAAATAACGAGCGGGAAAGTCGGTATTATCAATCTGTTGCTGATGCTGCCGGCGGGCATTCTCCTGACGATTGCCATGTGGCTCGGAAGAAAAAAGCATACCCTCTCCCGCTTTGAGGGCATCGTTCTGTTTCTGCTCTACTGCGCATTTGCAGCGTTCAACATCTGGTGCGGATTCCGGCATATTTGAGGCAAGAAAGTCCGTCCCCTCCCCGGCAAACACTCTTCACTGCCGTCCCTCGCAGTATCTCACAAGGGAAATTTTTGGCAGTGAAGGTGTTTTCTTTGGTATTACATCATTTCTGCGACTTTTTTTGCGAAACCGGAGCAGGACAATTCAGTTGCACCGTCCATAAGTCTGGCAAAATCGTAAGTCACCTGTTTGTTTGAAATCGCGTTTTCAATGCCTTTTGCAACCAGGTCGGCGGCTTCGGTCCATCCGATATGGCGCAGGAGCATTTCACCGGACAGCGCCAAAGATGACGGGTTGACTTTATCCAATCCGGCATACTTGGGAGCGGTGCCGTGTGTAGCCTCGAAAATTGCCATACCGGTCTTATAGTTGATATTGGCGCCCGGAGCGATACCGATTCCGCCGACACATGCGGCGAGAGCATCGGACACATAGTCTCCGTTGAGATTCATCGTGGCGATTACATCATATTCGTCGGGCCGTGTCAATATCTGCTGAAGGAACGCATCGCAAATGCAATCTTTGATAACGATTTTTCCTTCCGGGACTTTTCCGTCACAATCGGCCCAGGCAACTGTCTGTTCACCGAATTCACGCTTTGCCAACGCATAACCCCACTCCTTGAACCCGCCTTCTGTGAATTTCATGATATTCCCTTTGTGGACCAGGGTAACGCTCCGGCGTTTGTTGGCGATAGCATACTCAATTGCCGCCCGTACAAGACGTTCACTGCCTTCCTGGGAGACGGGCTTAATGCCGATGGAACTGGTTTCGGGGAAACGGATCTTTGTAACACCCATTTCCGTCTGCAGAAAATGGATTATTTTCTGAACTTCCGGTGTACCGCAATTCCATTCGATGCCCGCATAGATGTCTTCCGTATTTTCGCGAAACACCACCATATCCGTTTTTTCAGGATGTTTTACCGGTGAGGGAACACCGTTGAAATAACGGACGGGGCGGAGACAAACATACAAATCGAGCTGCTGACGCAAGGTCACGTTCAGGGAACGGAATCCCTTTCCGACGGGAGTAGTGAGGGGCCCCTTGATGGAAACACGGAACTCACGGATAGCATCCAGAGTTTCCTGCGGCAGCCAGGTACCTTCGCCGTAAATGCGGTTAGACTTCTCTCCGGCATATACTTCCATCCACTCGATTTTCCGTTTTCCGCCGTAAGCCTTTTCCACTGCTGTGTTCCAAATCAGCATTGCAGCCGCAGTAATATCGGGTCCTGTCCCGTCTCCTTCGATAAATGTTATCACCGGATGGTCCGGAACAATCAGTTTTCCATCGGGTCCGATTGTGATTTTTTCGCCGTTTGGCGGCACGGAAATTTTGTCGTAAGCCATTATGATGCTCCTGTGTTTCTGCGGACCGGGATGAGATATTTCCTTTTCCGGGCCGGATCGGTTATTGTAAAAAAATCAAGAGTGGTAATATACTCTCATGGACTTCAATTTTCAAATAGCAGCGGAAAGGCCAGCCAAACGACCGGAAGCGACAGCGAACTGGATATGGAACCCGCCACAAGGTCCGGCAAGGTCTAAAATTTCGCCTGCGAAATACAATCCCTTCACGATTTTACTTTCCATGGTTTTCGGATTTACTTCTTTGAGGGATACACCGCCAGACATAGCCATAGCCTTATCCATGGGACACAATGCGGAGATGTGGAGAGGGATCATTGTCAGCCAGTGAGAGAACTCCTCAATGAGGGAATTTCCCATTTCCCCGCAAGTGTAATTATAAATTCCGTATTCCCGTGTGAGTTCATCCGCCAGAGAATGCGGCATAAACTTTGCAATTGCGTTCCGTACCAGTTTCTTTGTTTCTTCTTTCCGCATTTGCAGCAGCTGGTTTATCCATTTCGGCATATCCATTTTATCAACAGGTGTGAAACGCAAACACAACGTGCCGTCCCGGTCGAAAACGCGGTATGCAGGTGCGGAAATATCCAATGCGGCAGGGCCGGATATACCGTTATGCGTAAATACGATTTCACCGGATGCGGAGTAATGCCGGCGTTCAGCGGAAAAAGACAATGCTGCTGCAGGCAACGAGACTCCCGCCAAACCGTACAGATAGCGTTCCTGGACCAGCAGAGGCGCCATAGCGGGCAGAGGTTTCACAATCGTATGTCCGGCAGCGCGAGCGAGTTCCAAGCCGGAGGAAGTCCCGCCCAAAGCACTCATTGCCGTTCCCCCGGCAGCGAGAATAAGTTTACGGCAGGGGTAAGTACCGGATCCGGTCTCCACACCCGTCAAATTGCCATTATCATCAACGATTACCCGGTTGATTTGAAGTCCGGTTTTCATTTCTGCGCCGAGAGTTCTTGCGGTCTCCATGAAAGCATCCTGAATATCGGAAGCATATCCGCTGGACGGGAAATAATACATTCCGTCTTCCAGTACCGGTTCCACGTCATGTTTTTTCAGAAAATCCAGCAAAAAATCGCGTCCGCCGACACGCAGAGCATCCGTCATAAAGCGGCCGTTGCGTCCGAATGAGTCCATAAATTTATTTTCAGGCAAAGCATTGGTAAAATTGCATTTACCTCCGCCGGACGCCAGCAGTTTTGTGGAAAAGCGGTTCTGTTTCTCACAGACCAGCACTTTTGCACCGCGTTCCGCAGCTGCCAAAGCGGCGGACAATCCGGCTGGACCGGACCCGCAAACGACAATATCGTATACGGGACCGGCTGATTCGTTATTTGTTTCCTGACTCATTACAACTCCTTCCGCATGGGAATACAGGGCCGTGGTTTTGAAAGCGGTTCTCCGGAAATCACTGCCCCCAGTTTCTGATAGAACGTCACAGCATTCAAAGTACTGTGAAAAGAAAGAACTTTCCGGTCAGAAGCACGTGCCAGATTCTCATAACATCGGAAAAGACGTGAACCAATCCCCTGCCCCTGACATTCAGGTGCTACATACAAAGCGAAAGAGCCCAATTCAAACGTGGCGCAGAAAAAACCGCAAATTTTGCTGAACTCTTCCGCAACCACAAAAAACTCCTCACACCGGATCAGTTCTGACACACATTCCGGAGTCTTACTGTCCGCCCAGGGCACTAAAACCGATTCATCAAAACGATATGCCGGAGCACAAATCGTCCGGATACTGCTGCGCCATACTTCCGATACGGCAACGGCATCCGGCTCTCCGGCACTGCGTAAATGCATAACTGAACCTCAAGCGAGTTCCACGGTTTTACCGGACTCGGCGACAACGGTTTTTCCTTCACCGTCCTCCAGCCATACAGGAATGACGCTGGGGTTGTAAACGAGGTGAAGGTCGGCGGAAAATTCGAGACGCCGGAACGCCTGAATGTAATCGCAAATCTGGATATTGGTAGCATACCAGATATTATCGTGATGCGCCATCAGTTTACAGAAATTTTCCATGATTTCCCAGTTTTTGTTCATGTCAAATTCGTATGCATGGCCCCAGACATACAACATGTGAGTACCATACCAGCCGGGAGTTTTCAGAAAATTTTCACCTTGCTGCTGAAGTGATATGCCGTCTTTGCCATTGTGATGCGTGGTAGGATTCCACTCCCGGAAATCCTGAGGCATATAGGTTGTACTGCGGGCATTAATTGTGGTACGGCAATAGGCAATACCGAGGATACGCAGCACTTCTTTCACGTCATTACTGAAGGTGCCTTGAGGATATGCCATACCGCGAATAGGCATACCTAATATTTTTTCCAGTGCCACACGGTCCTTCCGCACATCTTCCACCGCCGCCATCAATGGCACTTTATCCTCAAACGGATGCTGATATCCATGGCAGGCAACTTCATGACCGCGATCAAGGAAAAGCGGTTTCAACTCATCCGCACGGATTTTTTCCCCGTGTCCAAGCCACGCTGAGTTCAGGTTGAAAGTTGCTTTCATATCATACTCGGTAAAGAGATCGGCGAGCCGTGCATCGCAACGGTTTCCATCGTCATAACTGAAAGTAAGAGTCAGTTTTCTTCCTTCGGGAAACAGATAATTAATCATCAGAATATCCTTATTTTTGTTGTTTGAATTGAATCTTCAAAACAGCTCCGTATCGGGCAAGCTGCCGGTTCGCCCAATCGGAAAAATCCGCCAGAACGGGAATATCCCAGTGGGAAAGGGTCCCCAGTTTTGCCCTGTCCTGGTGCGCCGCATCATGACAAATATGCGGATGTACATTCACAATCGCCAGAATATCCCCTTCCCCGCAAGTATTGAAATGCCCGCGAATCCACTTTTTCAATATATTCAACGCCACGGAGGAAGAAAAACACACCTGACCATCCTCCGCACAGGCAGCAGTCGGCCAGGAATAACTCTCCACATCGAAAATATCCGCAAAATGTTCAATCGACTCCGTTTTTTTCTTCGCAGATTCCATCCGCAGCAAACGGAAACGCAGGCGCCATTCCCTGCCGTCAGGCGGGGTACTTTGTTCATCTGCCGGTTTGAATGTGTAAAGTTGCCAGACAAAGCGGACGGTATTGTTTTCTTTCACAACCAGATAACGGGAAACACCGGAAATACGTGCGGCATTGGACCACCGCCAGATATCCTCCCCGAGTTCAAAACGGACACCTGCCCCCTTTGAGGGAGCCACAATCAGCTGCAATGGCGGATATTCCGAGTCAAACAGCACTTCGCCGTCAGGGATTTCCGAAAAATCCCTGTATTTTATCTTGGGAATAACCGTATCCGACGGACAACGGATAATGGCTATACGATTGATTTTCCCCGTAAACTCCAGCCCGCCCGCACTGACGCTCCCCATTTTGTAACTGTGACGCATCGCCAGATTCATCGTGGCTGTCAGATTTTCACCGTCAAATTCCAAAACACGTTTCACTTCCGGTTCATCGCCGAATGGAATCGGATCAACAATATCGATTGACAAAATTTTGCCATCGGCAGAGGAATGCGTTTTACGCATCTTCCGCAAGGCAAGCGATTCGGAAAAATCCTCAAACTGTGCATAAAGAGAACGGACTGCTATACCGGAATCAACCTGATAACGGAATCTGCCGTATTCCGGTGTATCGGAATACAACTCCGCAACTTTTCCCGCAGCGTAATAACAACCGTCTTCTGATATCTGCCATTCCAATGACATATTTTAACAACCTTTCCATTTATTTCCGCTTCAGGCGGGATACCACTTTTGAAACCACACTCTCCGCTTCCTTCATGCGGAACAGTCTTCCCAGGAACAAGAGCAAAACGACATATACGATACCGGCAACACCAATCGGAACCGCCTGATATACGAACTGGAAGGCATTCCGGATAATCGCACCGGCGTGGGGTATATGAAGGTAAGAAATCAGATAATACACACCATCATAGCAATATCCGGATGGAATAATGGGCAAGATGGACAGGATAATGGTTTTCAATAGAAAAACAAGCATATCGTTCAACTGGAACTTTTCACCGAACTGACGCCGTAAAATATACAGCAGACAAAAATTATTCGCGTAAGAACTGACAGCCGTTGCCAAAGTAATGCCGCCCTGACGCAAAGGATACATCAGAATCAGATTCAGCACGATATTCAGCATAATAGCCGCCACACCCGTATAAAATGGTGTTTTCATATCTTTCCGCGAGGTGAATGCGGAGGATATAATCTTCAACGAGGCAAAAGCCGGAATACCGAACACATAAAACTGAAGTGCCCAGAAAGACTGCTCCAGACACGTCATATCAAAATTCCCGTGCAGGAAAAACAATTGCAGAATTTCCCTGCCGTACCAATACAAAAAAGCCGTCAGCGGAAACGTAATGAACATCAGGGTTCTCAACGAAAATACCATCGTATCCAGAAATGTCTTCTCATTCCCTTCCGCATGTGCCCGCGACATCTCCGTCAGGGCAACCGTACCGAATGCGAAGGCAAAAATTCCTATCGGAAAAAGCACAACCCGATCCGCATAATAAATCGCCGCCGTAGCGTAATTCCCCACCTCGCCCGCAATCTTCGGAATATTGCCGGATATCAGGCGGTCCGCCATCGTACTGATCGCATGGGTCCCGCTTGCCAGAATTCCCGGAAGCGCCACCGAAAAAATCTCAATCAGACTTTTCCGGTCGGTCCAAACGGATTTAACGAACAGACACAACTGCATTTTTTCACGGTGCAGAATCCAGAGCATGAACAGGGACTCAAGAACACCAGACAACAGAACGGAAAATGCTATCGTCTGCAGTTTGTCCCAACCTGTGTTCAAATACGGGCAAACTACAAGCATTGCCAGAATAATCACTAAGTTCTGCAGAACAGCCGTAAGCGACGGCAGAAAAAAAACGCGCAGCATATTCATACAGGACGTCATAATACCGACCGTACAGATGAATATCATGTACGGCATGACGATGGGCATCAGATACGCTGCTGTTTTCCAAATCGGGGAAGTAAAAAAGCCGAAAGCCACCAGTAAATACATCGGCAGGGTAACGATAACGCAGATAAAACACAAAAACAGTGTCAGATAAATGAAAATCGTTGTGAATTTTCTCCGCGCTGCTTCAGGGCCGTCATTCTTCAGAGTTTCCGCCAAAATCGGAACTAATGCCTGCCCCAAGGCTCCTTCCCCCAGAATCTGACGCATGATATTGGCAAATGTGGAAGCCTGTACCCAGGCGGACATATGTACCCCGCCTCCGAGAACAGCACTCATCACGATATCGCGCAAAAGTCCGAGAATACGACTGAGAAAGACAGATACAGACAATGCTCCTGTATGGCGCAGAAAACCGCTTTTATCCATTTTGGCAGATGCAGTATCGTTTATTGCAGGCATACGGACAAAACTCCTCTACTCTTACACAGCAAAACGGACAAATACATTGTCGCCATCCTGCACAATGTACTCTTTTCCCTCAATACGCAACTTGCCCGCAAGTTTCGCCTGATTCCAGCCGCCCAGCGATACCAGTTCATCATAGGAAACAACTTCCATGCGGATGAAACCTTTCTGCATGTCGCTGTGAATCTTGCCCGCTGCCTCCGGTGCACTCATGCCACGCGTAATCGTCCATGCGTGTGCTTCCGTGGGACCGGCAGTGAAAAACGTGATATAATCCAGCAAATGATAACCGGTCCGGATGACCCGTTCCAGTCCACTTTCCGTAACGCCCAGATCTTCCAGGAACATCGCGGCATCTTCCGCATCCAACTGTCCCAGTTCCTCTTCCAGTTTTGCACAAACGGGAACGACTTCCATACCGTGTTTTGCAGCGGTATCAATGAGTTTCCGGGAAATTTCATCCTTGCCGAAGGAACGGAAAGATGCCTCATCCGTATTCGCACAAACAAAAGCCGGCATCGTGGTAAGCATCTGAAGATTTTTTACGATTTCGCAAACTTTCGGATTGCTCTTGTCGTATGCGGGGATATTCCCTTTCTCCAAATCGGAAATAAAGGACTGAATCAAATCCGCTTCCAACTTCATTTCCGGATCTCCGGAATGAAATGCTTTCCGGGATTTCGCCACTTTGTTCTGCAAAAATTCCATATCCGCAAGCATCAGTTCCGTTAAAATCAGTTCCAAGTCGCGGGATGGGTCCACAGACCCGGATACATGCACAACATCATCATCCTGAAACAGCCGCACAACATGCGCCACCGCATCCACTCCACGGATATGCCCTAAAAACTGATTCCCCAAGCCTTCCCCTTTGCTGGCTCCCTCAACTAAACCGGCAATATCGATGAATTTCATTGTCGCAGGTACAATCTTCGCGGATTTTTCCATCTCGGCAAGCTTGTCTAAACGCGCATCCGGAACGGGTACTACTCCTGTATTCGGTTCTATCGTGCAGAAAGGAAAGTTCTCCGCTGCCGCTCCACCATGAGACAGCGCATTGAATAGTGTTGATTTGCCGACATTCGGCAGTCCGACAAAGCCGCAAGCAAAACCCATAATCGGGACTCCTGTATATTGCGAGACGGGCAAAACAGGAAAGAGGAAACGCATACTTGCGTTTTGTTCCATTTTACCGCATTCTCCGGTTCGTAAAAAAACAATTCCTTATAAAGATACCATATTTTTTGTCTTTTTCAACTTGGATTTCATGAATATGACGTTATTTTATCTTTAATAATGTTCTCAATATCGTACTTTTACCTGCAGGATTTTTACTATGCCGAATATTGAACTGCTTATCGCCGGTTGCGGAGTCAGCGGAAAAGCTGCCGCCACACTCGCCGCCACGCTTCACAAGGAATACGTCATTCTCGATGAAACGGACTCCACTGACATCCGGGAATTTATCGCAAAACTGCCTTTTCCGCCGGCAGATATTCTGATACCATGGAACGCGGAAAAACCTTTGCCGTATCACTTCCATACGGCGGTCATGAGTCCCGGCATACGCCGCACAAGTCCCATCTTCCGGTGCATTGCAGACGCTGCCGATAAAATGACGGGCGAACTCCTGTTTGCCGCCGCCAATTCCGATTGTCCAATGATCGGTATCACCGGTACCAACGGAAAAACCACCGTTACCGAACTCACAACTGCTCTGTTCCGGGCTGTCGGGAAAAAAGCAGACGCTGCCGGCAATATCGGAGCCGGCCTCAGCAATGCCGTTCTCGCATATCAGGACGGGAAAGTCGAACTTCTTATCGTTGAAATCAGCAGTTTCCAACTGGAAAACGCCAATACGTTCCCCGTCGAAGCCGCAGCGGTACTGAACCTTGCAAGCGACCATATCGACCGGCATGGCTCTATGGAGGAATACGCGCGCTTGAAATTCATTCTTGCCAACTCCGCAAAAAAGGCGGTCGTTCTGAACTCCAATCTTGATGAATACCGCAGAAAATATCTGCACAGTAGTGTATCGGTTATCACGTTTTCCGCCACAACCCCGGATGCCGATTTCACCTTGTCGGAAAAACGGATCATTCACTACCGCGGGAAACCTGTCTTTGACTGTGCAAAAACCGCTTTGAAAGGAAATCACAATGTCGAAAATATCATGGCTGCTCTGGCGTTGCTGATCTCCATAGAGGGAGAACAAATTCTCAGCTGTCCGGAAATCACTCGCGCCCTCGCCTCATTCAAGCCATCGGCTCACAGACTCGAATGTTTCCTTCAGCAAAACAATATCTCCTACATTGATGACTCAAAAGCAACCAATCCGCATGCCGTCAATGCCGCACTCGACTTCTACGGACAAAACAAAAATATCCTCATTCTTCTCGGCGGATTAGACAAAAATATGGACTTCCGGGAATTAATTCCTCATTTGAGCAACGCCAGGAAGGTCTATCTCACGGGTGCATGTCGCGAACAGATCAAAACACAGCTGCAGAACCATTGCGAAATGGAAATCTATCCATCTTTCTCTGCAGCTGTCCAGGCAATGTGCGCAGAGGCAAAATCCGGCGATACGGTCATGCTTTCGCCCGCTACAGCCAGTATGGATGAATTCAAAAACTACAAAGAACGCGGAAACCGTTTTCAGGAACTCGTCCGGCAATATGTCTCAAAAGAAAATCCCGAATAGACGGCATCCGAATCAATAAACGTTCAGCGCAATTTCAGCGTGGCAAGACCGATTAATGCCAGCAAAATGGAAATTATCCAGAAACGCGTCACAATTTGCGTTTCTGTCCAGCCACCCTGCTCAAAATGATGGTGAATCGGTGTACAACGGAATACTTTCCGATGGAACAACTTTACACTTGCAACCTGAATCATTACGGATATGACCTCGGTAACAAATACTCCGCCGACTATGACTAAAAGAAGCTCCTGTTTCACCAAAATGGCAATCAAACCAATCATTGCCCCTAATGGAAGACTTCCCGTGTCACCCATGAAAACAGAGGCAGGTTTGCAATTGAACCACAGAAATCCCATACAGGAACCGATCAGAGCACAAGCAAGAACCGTCACTTCCGCTGCGCCGGGAATAAATGGCACACTCAAATAGTTCGCAAAGACAAAGTGCCCGGACATATATGCAAATACTCCGTAGGTCACGGCACAGGGGATCGTACACCCGGACGCAAGTCCGTCCTTCCCGTCCGTAAAATTCACCGCATTGGAGGTACCGACTATCACAAGGCAGGCAAAGGCAAATGCCATCCAAATCGGCATAACAAACAACGGCTCTTTCATGAACGGAACCGTGAAATCACAGAAATTCTCGGGGGCAACCCAGAAAATAGCCGTTACCGGAAGCAACGAACACAGCGTCTGCAGAGACAGCTTCGTCAACGTACGGAGACCATCCTGCTTGCATACCTTGTAATAATCATCCGTAAAACCGATTACCCCGAACAACAGTAGCGTTCCTAAAAAAACAGCGGGTAACGGACTCGTAAAATTACTCCACACAACCGTTGATGCCATAATCGTCAGCACAATCAGTACACCGCCCATGCAAGGCGTCTTTTCCTTCTCCGCATGTATAAAATCTGCCGGGAGTTTTCCTTCTTTGACCAACTCTTTGTAACGATCCGGTGCCACCGCAACTTTTTTCAAAAACTGAATCGTTGTCGGACCGAATAGAATGCACAATATAAAAGAGGTCAACAGCGCACACCCCGCACGGAATGTGGTATAGTCAATCAAACGCAACGGCGTTCCTGCGTAATTTTGGAACAAATGAACCAGATAATAAAACATTTGTGTTTCCTTCGTTGATATTGTTTTTCTGCTTATCGCAGATAAAGTACTTGCTTTTATCAAAAAAACAAGTAGTAAAACACATATATCACACTTTTTTTCGGACACAATGCGTAATTGGTCGGTTGGTCAGTGGTCAGTTTTGGTAGAACCACAAAAAAACACTGACAAATGCGGAATTAACCAATAGACGCAGAGTTTCCCGGCTCAAATAGATCTTGCAGGTCTAATATACTACCCATTATTCTCTGATCAATCACCTCAATATGCCACATGTTTTCCGGTTCTTACGAGATTGTCAATGTCCTCGTATGCGTTTTCGATCCGCTCCTGATGGTATTGGAAATAGCCATCATATATCTCCTGTGTAACGCCCTTTGCATCCCATTCGCGCAGAACATCGCCTGTTTTCCGGTTGTGGTCGTAGGCATAACACTCAATAAGAAGGAGAAAAAATTCCATTTCCTCTGTCATTTTACTCACCTCTTATGTAAATGGAGTTCCGAGGGTCTCCAGTAATCTGTTCGGTTTCCCACATATCAAAAACAGCACGATCAGGGAATGCGAGCAATCCATATTGAGCATCTTCCAGCATTTCATGTGTCTTTGAAGTGAGGAAACGTCTGGTAGCCTCCATCGGCGGCAGGTTGTATTTTCT
>CALCCZ010000226.1 GCA_937900075.1 uncultured Lentisphaeria bacterium | reverse complement strand
GAAATCGCCGTGGAGGATACCTGGAACACGGCGGATATTTATGAAAGCGACGAAAAAGTTATTGATAAGATTACCGGCAATGAAATATGTCTTGATTCAAATGCTTATAACCATCTTTCAATAGTGATGAGTGATGGCAGTGCGGCAAATTTCAGTTCAATTAAAAGCGGCGATGTATTAAGTATTTTCACATCCGGAGATGGACGCAAGCTAAAAACTATTATTTCAAGAAGCGTATTAAATGCAGAACCAAGTGCTTTTGATAGTGAGTTTGGAGTTGAAATCGGAAATCTCAATGATATACCTCACCCAGTTACAGTAACCAAAGCGAAAAGGAGGTGAACCACCCAGAGCGCTTAGATGAAGCCTTGCCAACTGCGGCACGATATTATCCTGTCGAGAAAGGATTTGTTTTTTTGATCAAAATAACAAGTTAGCACAAAAGGAAAATCAAAAATGAAAAAAATGCTTACACCCGCAGATCTTCAGACCAGAACCGTTACTCAAGATGTATCTGGAAAATACGACTGGAAAAAACAGGTATACCAGTATGATGCTTGCAAATGGGGAACAACGAGCAGGACCAGTTTCGGCACGAATTCTGGACAGTTTGGTTTCAGCGATGATTCGAACACTGACAGTTATTCTGACTAATTGATTGTGCAAGTCGCAAGAATAGCATTTTTTTCTTGCGGCTTGCATTTAATCACAACCATTGGGAGCAAATGATGATTTTTTTAGTGAGCAGCAAATTGTCCGGAACAGCCAACATGTTGATGGAAGTATTTCAACAGAGAGGGATTCCTGCATTCAGGTTCAATCTTGATTTATTTGATTATTATCAATTTCAATGGGAAAACGATGAGTTTGAAATATATGATCCGGAAAATCGCTGTTGTAAATCATCAGATATAAAGCTCATGATATTTTATAAAGGAATTCTGCCTTCCTGGCAAAAATTGGAAAATGACAAATACCGTACAGAACATGATTGGTTGATATCCTGGTTAAATAGATTATACGATTGTTTCATGTGTTACGGCAAAGAACACAACTTTGTTCGTTTATGGCATCCCCATGGATTTGGTTATTCCAAGACATATCAAATGAAAGTTGCAAAAAAATATTTTGAAGTTCCAGATTTTAAATTACACTGGGGATTTTCGTTACCGCCTGAAGAGGTTATTGCAAAGCCTTTAACACAACGACCTTTATCCAATGGAGAAATGATTTACGCAAAAATAGTTGATCGGTCATGTTTGGATCCCAGTTGGCCTTGGTTTACACAAAAAATAGCAGATGGGAATCGAGATGCTACAGTTCTTTACATAAATGGAAAAATTCATTGTTATCAATTTGCTACTGAACGAGGCGATTTAACAGATTGGCGTATTACTCAAGGAACAGAAGCCAATCAATGGATTCCCTGGGACGCGGATGAAGATTTTATCAAAAAAGTAGATTCCTATATGAAAGATATGGGATTAAAATACGGCAGGCTTGATTTTTTTATTGGAGGCAGTAAGCCGCAGTTTCTGGAAGTAAATCCTGAAGGGCAGTTCGGTTGGCTTGATGATGAAAACTTAACATTACATAACGAAGTCGTGGATGCGATACTTGATCCATCCTCCACAATACCATTATGAAACATGATGTCGGGGGAAAAAGGGGGCTTTTTTTACTGGCTTTACTGGCTGCATCAGAAGCTTTTCTTTTGGTGGGAGTACCTTATTTTACCAGCCTTTTCATTGATGCTATTGTTAATAGTCAAATGGTAGTATTGAATTTTATTTTGCTGGTATTCTGCATGTTGGCAGTATTGATTATCAATATTTGCAAAAGATGTTATGCTGCAAAGATTTCAAGACAGGAAGAATTACATATTCAGCATAATCTTTTGGAAAAAATTCAGAATCTTAATCCCGGCTATGTTGAACGATTTGCCAATGGCGAAATCGGAATGAAGTTTTTAAGAGATGCACAAATATACAGCAATTTTTACAGAGACTTGTATCCACAGTTTATTGGAACAATCTGTGTTGTGGTTACAGCTTTGATAAGTGTTATACTGCACAGTCGCCTGATAGCTGTACTCTTTTTAGTATTTATTACGATTATGGGGTCAACTCTTTTGCCGTTCAAGAGAAAATTTGCCCGCAATAACAATGCGATTCGCCGAATGTATGATCGCTCCATCAATAAAATTTTTGAATTTATACATATCTATCCATTTCTGAAATCAATGGCGTCAAATGTTCCTTTTGCAAAGTTGCCATATTTCCGTTTTGTAAAGTTTCGACAGGTAAACATTTTTAATGATTTCACTATCATTCGCTTTGAATTATACAATCGTCTGATTCTTTTTTTCGGAGAAGTCTGTATTCTTGGTACAGCGGGATATTTGGCATGGCACAAAGTTATTACGGTTGGAGAGGTTGTCTTTTTTCAGGTACTGTTTCTTTCTGTATTGAATGCTTTTTCTTCATTATTTCAGCTATTGCCAATGCGGGCGAGTATCAGGGAAGCAAAACGCTCCCTCGAAGAATTACAGGAGCACGGATTAGTTGAAGATTGTGACACAGGAAAAGAATTTACACGACTTACAGGGGATATTATTGCTGAAAATTTAAGTTTTCATTATCCCGATTCTGAACGGATGATTTTTGACAATTTTACTTGCAGAATAACTCCCGGTTCCATTATTGCTGTAACCGGAGCAAATGGACGGGGAAAAACAACTCTTTTCAAACTTTTGACAGGTTATTTGCAGCCGATTGGGGGAAAAATACGGATTGGCAACGATGACTTGAATGATTTCAATAAAGTGTCATTCCGCAGTAAGATTGCATACGTTTTTCAGGATTCTTTATTGATAACCGGGACTCTGCAAGATAATATTACGCTAAAAAATCCCTGTTACACAAAA
>CALCCZ010000225.1 GCA_937900075.1 uncultured Lentisphaeria bacterium | reverse complement strand
GACGATTTCGTAGCCTTCGGCACCGAACATCTGACGGAACGCCAGACGGCCGATACGGCCGAAGCCGTTGATGGCAACTTTTACAGACATGATAAAAATCCTGTTATTTTTTTACAAAGCGTTGGTTGCAGCCTGCAACTGTGCTTTTGCATTATGCATATTGATAACGACTTCCGCCAAGGCGTTTTCAGCGTTTACCAATTGAGTTTGCGCTTCGTTCAGACGTGTGATACCGGCAGCACCGGCGATATATTCCTGATTAACGAGGTCGCGCTGTTTGCGGACGAGTTCCAGGTTTTTCTGATTGAGTTTGACCAATCTCAGGTTGGTCTGGTAGTTTTCGTAAGCGGTACGGACATCGGAAATGACCGTACTCCAGACATTGGCGACGCGGAAATCGGCAGCGACCAAATTCGCCTGAGCGGCGCGCATTGTGAAGAAAGTACGTCCGCCGGAGAAGATTTCCCACTGGACGTTCATGCCGTAATTGAAGCCCCAGGAACGCGGGCGGCTTGTATTGCCGGGATTTCCCCATTTGCCGGTGGAGACATTACGGGTATTGTTGTAGTCAATGGAAGCCTGGAAAGAGACGGTAGGTCCGAAAGCGCCGATACTGGAATAGTAATTGTATTTTGCGACTTCGTATGCTTCTCTGTACTGTTTCAGGTCAGGTCTGTTTTTCAGTGCCTGATCCAGATAGAACTCTATGCTGGCAAGCATTTCTCCGTCGGGGGAGGGCATAGTCGGGAAGCTGACGGATTCCGGAATTGTACCTTCCGTCAATCCGAGCAGGAGAGCGAGTGCGAGTTTTGCTGCGATAGCGGTGTATTCTGCGGAATACAATGTGCATTCAGCCTGATTGTAATTGACTTTGAAGTTCAAAACATCGGAAAGCGGGGATGCGCCGGCTTCAAATTTGAGTTCTGTTTCTTTCAGAAGATCGAGGTTGTAGCGCATGTTGGCTACGGCGATACGGCTTTTTGCATTGGCGAGCAGCACATCGTTGTAGGCAATAGCTACGGAGCGGAGCAGAAGGCGACGGGCATCCTGTTCCGCTGCGGCAGTTTCCTTCCAGGAATGTTTGGCTGCGAGCAGGTTCATTTCGCGCTGGAGACTGTCGAAAACCATCAGGGAAGCGGTCATACTGGGAGTGGAATATGTGTTTTGAGTATGATTGCCGGCATCGGGGTTCAAAGCACGGGAGTAGTTCTGTCCAAGTCCGTAACCGAAAGTGACCGTCGGCATGTAATAGGAGAATGACTTGTAGTACTGGGAACGTGCAGCTTCGATGGCGTAGTAAGCACTTTTGAACGTGGGATTGTTCTGCAATGCGATTTCCTGTGCCTGAGTCAGGGAAAGCATTTTGATTTGTTCGGATAAGACTTGGTGTTCCTCTTTCTGAATTTCAGAATAGGTACCACGAGAGATAGCCACGGGCGGTTTTTCACTGATGCAGCCACTTACAATTCCGGTAAGACCTGTCATAGCGATGACAGCGAACAAGCGAAAATACGTATTTTTCATAAATGTACAGGCTCCTTTCCTGTGCTTTTTTATATATTCAGTAGCAAAACGACAAAATTCTATCTTTTATAAGATACACGCAAATTTCAATTATTCAAATGCGCAAACGTTTTTTTATGTTTTTTTGTTGAATATTCGGGGTGTTGCCAGTGGATAGTGGATAGCAGATAGTGCTGCGGTATGGAAATTCCGGATGTTTTGCGTGATTGCGCATGGCGGGATGGAATGATTAGTGGATAGTGATGCGGAATGGGAAATTCCGGAACGGATTCGTGATTGTTCGCAAACAGTAAAGAGAGGAAAGTGATAAAAATCACTGACCGATTACAAGGTTCGGGGCGGATAAATAATTTTATGTCATTCTCTTGCAAACGTTCTGTTTGCGGTGTATGTTACCGTGTCCCCCTCATGAGTTTTTACAATTCTTCCGTGCAGGAAGAGAAGAAAGGAATCAGAATGAATGTTCATTCACGTTTCAAACGGCTGGGTCTGATTGCTTTTTATGCAAGCATGACCATTTTGTCCGCTCAGGTGGAAATTTCAGTTCCTGAAGTGGAATCGGACTGGCTTTCCCAATTTGGGAAAACCTCGGACAATCCTGTGACGGAGGCTGTTTTTTCATCGCATTTCAAGGAGCTTGCAAAAGCATCTGACAAGCAGAAAATCAATGCTGTCCGGGTACGTAACGATGCGGGCAGTTTTTCTTTGTCGCTGCTGAAAAACGGGCTTGCTGTTTACAGCGTATCCTCGACCAGTGAGACGCAGTATCTGCCGGATGTTTATCCTTTTGACGGTCAGCCGGGGAAGGGGATAGAGATTATTTCTGCGCGTAACGAATATGAACCCGGTTCGATTCTGATTTATGCGCTGAAAGATTTCGGGAAGGTACAGTTTGAAATATCGGATTTGAAAAATGCTTCGGGAGGAGTATTTCCGAAATCGAAATTGGATCTTTGCACCGTGAAAGTATGGTATCAGAATGGGAATGGCTGGTACAGTTATTTCCAGGATGACGGCAAAAAATTATGTCCGGAACTGCTGCTGCATGATGAAGATCTGATTAAAGTGGACCGGGTCAAACAATCCAACTATGCCCGTTTGACGGATCCGGTTACGAAGAAGGTTACCTGGCGGTGGATTACGCCGCCGCGTGCGGTTGACAACCGCATCGAGGATGCGCCCGGATATCGTATAGACGAATCCTTTGAATGTATGCGTCCGAATTTTGTGGATGCCAAGACTTTTTGCGGGGCCACGTTTCAATCGGGTGAGTTCAAACAGTTTGTTCTGACTGCGAACGTTACACAGGAAACACAGCCGGGATTGTATCAGGGAGTTATT
>CALCCZ010000224.1 GCA_937900075.1 uncultured Lentisphaeria bacterium | reverse complement strand
CTTTGCCGGAAAGTGAACCGCATTTGTGGAACTATTGCGAAGCACCGCTTCTGGAAATGATGCCGAATCCGCCAAATGCTTTCTACAACCTCTATCTGCATGAGGCTTTACAGGCAACTGCTGAGATGTTCCGTCTTGATAACGACCCGGACACAGCGGAGTATTATGAAAAGACTGCTACAGAACTGGGTTGCAAACTGGAAACAACTTTCTTTCAAAAAGATAAAGGCTGCCTTTATGCGGACCATTTCAACGATAAAGGTCAACCGGAATGTTTTCATGGACACATCCAGATGTTGTTCCTGGAACGCGGTCTGGTACCGATAGAAAAACGCCAGCGTCTCCTGGCGGGTTTTCTGCTGGGGGAACTCGAAATGCCGGCTCTCGGCGCCCTGCCCTATCTCATCCGGGCATTCATGCAATACGCCACGCCGGAAGAACGTCTGCTCTTTCACTACAAACTGAAAGCCGTGTACGATATCATGATAAAAGCAGGAACAAAAACCTGGTGGGAAGTTCTTAACGGGAAGGAATACGGAGGCGGTGCCGGCAGTCTGTGTCATGGTTGGAGTGCGGGGATATCCTATTACGAAAGTTCCTATCTGCTCGGGGTAACACCGTTGGAACCGGGATTCCGGAAATTTTCAGTAAAACCATACCCCGGGGATGTCAAACAGGCATCCGGGAATATCCATACGTCGCGGGGACTCATCCGGATTTCCTGGGAATGCCGGGACAACAAAACCATTATTCTGACCGTAAAAGCCCCCAAGGGCTGCACGCCGGTCATTGAAAGTTACCCGGAGTATTCTGTAACACTCCGGGGATAAAGGGAAAGCCGTCTCTGCGCTCCTGTCCGGAACGTTTTTGCATCGGATTTTCAGATACTGCGACAAGAAAAATCAGCAGACAAAATCGTGTTTTCCCGGAGCAAGGATACCGCTTCTACCGTCCGGCAATTCAAACGGGACATTCAACCCGTCCGGTACAACGACCGAATAGAGGAATTTGCCATTGGAAAATTCCCACTCGGAAATACAATTGCGGTGTTCCGCACGAAACTTTCCGATTTGCTTTGAAAAACAGGGGCGGAGCATGAATTTACCCGGTTCCAGTCCGTCACCGTATCGGAATCCGCCGGGATAACGGAACAGCCATGCGCTGCAGTCGCCGAACATTACATGATTGAGAGAAGAACGTCCGTCCCAGTTTTCCCAAAGTGTAGTGGCACCGCGCCGGAGGATATCGGCAAAACCGGGGAACTCCGGATTCAGCAGCAAACGCAGAGCATCTTCGAAATGTCCGTTTTCGGCAAGAGCACGGGGAACGAATTTTGCCCCGATAATACCGTAAAGAGGACGATACCGGTACTCTGCAATCTTTTTAACAAGCAGAGAAAGCGTTTTGTCATGGTCCGGTGCAATCTCAAGCAGCAGGGGAATCGCCAAGGCAACAGCAGAACCGTCACCGAATGTACCGTCCTCATGATAGAAGTCTTCTAGGAGCCGTTTCCGGACCTTTCCGGCCAGTTCGGAATAGAAAAGGATATCATCCGTATAGTTCAGGTGTTTTGCATAATCCGACATTGTCAGCAGGGAATCGTAGTAGTAAGCGGTAGTGACCAAAGCGGGCGGGACCTTTCCGGAAAAGATATCGGGATCACACCAGTCGCCCAAACCGAACCCGTATGAGATGTGGTCCGTCATCATACTGGCAGCATAATCCAGATAGCGCCGCATGGCATCGTAGTTAACACGAATTGCCGAATCATCGCCGGTAAAGCAATAAACAGCACGGGGAATAAGGATAAATGCACAATCCCAGGCAGGTCCGCATCCCCAGTTGTAACCATTGGCACTGAGGGGGCTTTTACAGGGAATCTGACCACTGGGACGCTGCACATCGGCGATCTGGTCCATCCAGTCATTGTAGGAAGTGCCGGAATCGTAGTTATAAAGTCCGGTTTCCACGGCAGCTAAAGCATCACCGGTCCAGCCCTGCTTTTCACGGGTAGGACAATCTGTGGGGAAACCGACAAAATTGGAACGGTATGCCCAGCGTGTCAGACGCTGAACTCCATTCAGGATTTCCTCTGAAGATTGAATATCACCGATAGAACGGAACGCAGTTCCCGCAGCACAGGCCGTCAGACGGATCAATTTGGCATTGCCGCGGATTTCCACGCCGATATAGCGGAATCCGGCATAAGTAAACCGCGGAGACCAAATCTCTGTGCCACCGCCCTTGAGAATGTAATGATCGGTCTGAAATTCACCGCTCAATATAAAATTCGACCAGTCGGCAGTATCCTTATTTTCTTCCGGGAGAAAGCCGTCCGGCCCCAGTTTCTCGCGTTCCTTGAGTATGATTTCCGCACCAGCCTCACCGACTACCGTAATTTCAGGAAACCCGGCAAGGTTCTGACCGCAATCCCAAATATTGTCGTGCAGGATATGCATTGGAAGGCGGGCAAAAACCTCACACGAAGGATGTTTTTCCGGTACAACAATACCACCCGGAGCATGCTGGCGCTGGGCGTTCTGCCAGGCGGTATCATCAAAGCCGGGCTCACTCCAATGGGGAATTTCATGGCGTGCGTCATAAATCTCGCCGTTACGGATTGAATCCATCCGTATGGGACCATCGCCGAAACATCTCCAGGCTCTGTCTGTAGCAACAAGAGTACAGTCATGTTCATCGGCGATTCGGCAAAGCAGTTTCGGGCTATCACGCCAAGTGATAGTATCCTGCAGCCATGCCCCCTGCGTATCGCAGTTGTAAATGGAATTCCCGAGAATCACGCCGACAGCATTACAGCCCTGACGGACAAGCGAAGTAATCTCAATACGGTGGGAGTATACACGCCGGTCAAAATTCGTAGGAGTAGGCGACAGAACAGCCGGCTGAATCTTCACGCCGTTTACGTAAGCCTCGTAGAAGCCGCCAACGGCAATATTCAAAAACACTTTGCCATGACGACTTCCGTCATACATAAATTCCCTGCGATAAAAAGGAGCCGGTTCAAAATCACGATGTTTCCAGCCGAAAAATCTTCCGGGGAAACCGATCCAGTATGCGCAGGAAAAACCTTCCGGATCATGAATTACCCGATAATCACTCATTTTTCCATCCTCATTTCTTATTCAGGCAACAGTAAAAACGCAAAAAAAGTCCCGTCCAACCCACCCGGAAAGGGGCACTTTCATTCACAAAACAGAGTGTAACTGCCCGCGGGGAGAGTCAATGTCCCGTTTCCGCAGTCATCCGGCAGATACGAAACGCCATCGGCACTGAGACAGGTACGGACCTTCGCCAAACGGAACTCAAAACGGATTTTTCTTTCCATAAGTTGAGAAACCGGCGGTTCCGTGAGACAGCTGATATACCGGTTTGCCATACCGCGGTAAATTTTTCCGCGGGCGGGATCGCGCAGATATTTCTGATCGGGGAACAACACCAGTTTCCATGTTTTGTCATCCGACTTTTTCAGATAATAGCATCCGTTTCCGTCACATGCGGCAACAGTGCCGGTACCATGTCCCAGGATTTCCGCAAGCGCATCACGGTCTGTCGGTTCCGTATCATCCGAATTGGAAAATATCATTTTTCCGGCATCCCGATAAACGACACAATCTCCTTCACGGACAATTTTATAGTCTTTACCGGTCCATTGTCCCTCTTCCATGGTCAGAGGAGTTTCCGGTGAATTGGAACGGAACAATGCACCCGCTGCCGCAAAAGCAGCCGCTTTGCGTGGAGTATGCGGCAGACTCAAATAATGTACGAGCCAGCCGGGATTCCAAGCGGCTACCGCTGCCGGAGTATAGGTAAAGTAGGCAGCCATCTGGACCCCGAATTTAGCATACGCCGCCGCCATTGCCGCACAGGGATAACCATTCTGCGTTCCAGTAGCATCAAACTCATAGACAACTTTTCCGAAATTCCCGTAATCCTGAAGTTTGACATCTTCGTACCAACGCTGTGCCATTGCCAGATGATTGACTCGATCCGTGTTCGTGGAATCAAAATTATCAGCATTCAAATACGTCCCGAATGTCGGTAATTCAATTCCCAGTTTTGAAAACAAATCCCGCTGACGCTCCTGTAATATTCCGTTGTAGGAACCGAACATTCCCCGCAAAACACGCCCCTGAAAAAACTCATCGACTACCGCAAGCATTGTCCTGCCGTAACGTTCCAGCAATTCACAGTTGAAAGAATCAAGGAGTTCCGCATCGGTTCCCTTTTTTCCCGCTTTATATTCTTCCCAGATACCAATGAGTTTACGCAACTGTTCACCATGAGAAAATTGCCAGAACCCTTGCTTGTCAAATGTATCCGGATCGTTCAGCATCCAAAGATTCGGCGGGTCCATTTCGTTGCAGAGTTCGATAGCGGCTATGTTGGAATATTCATCCAGTCGCTTGCCGGAAAAATGGTTCTTCCGTGCGAAAAGCCCCCGAAAATATCGTTTCTGACACTCCAATGCCTCCGTATCCCAAAGAAGACCGTCCTTACTGTAAAAATTGGAAAAACCGAAAGCCTGTCCTGAACCGATATGCCAATACGCATACTCCCGGTCCATCTGCAGCTGATTTTTCACCGTATTCCACCAGACAATCGGGGTAATCATCAGGTAAATTCCCCTCTTCTCCGTTTCCTCCACCAAATAATCGAATACCTCCATCTGGTGATTTTCCACGATATTTCCGTGCGGATCGGAAATCTCACGGTCATAAAGATGCATGCGTATAAAATCTACACCGAGCATCTCAAAATGCCGTAAATCCTCATCTATCGCCGCAAAATGGTCCTTTCCCAGTTCCTCGATATTGCAGTAATTGTGGTTGAAAGGCACATAATAATTCACGCCCCAGAGTTTTACTTTGCGACCATCGGAATCAAAGATGACCCCCTGCTCTACATGAAAAGGTGTACGAAATTGCATTTTTGTCTCCTTCAGTATATCGTAAGGTGAAATAATTTGCCTGTTTCAGTCCGTCACTGCGCCGGTTTACCAGGATTATTGGCTTTTCCCTCGGAAAATTCACTGTGAACAAACCAGCGGAATTTATAAAACCGCATATTTTTGCGTTCCCGAAACAACGTCGTCTTCCCCGTTTTGGCATCCAGAAACAGCGCTTTCTCCGTCCACCACTGTTCCTCCGGAACAGCAATCAGAACAGGACCGGACGGGAATGCCATGGAAATGCTTTTGCATATTGCATCGGAATAATGTTCGTATGCCCGCGTTTCCGTATCAAACAATTCAACGGCAATCCCTGTAAGGAAGAGTTTATCGGTACCTGGAACCGGATACAAATCATGTCCCCAGTAACGTTTGTGTCCGGGCACAGGATACACATTCGTCTGTTTCAAAGATACCATCGGTTTCACGGCATATTCCCACCGGGTAATTCCAACCGCATCACTCGCCCAGAGACACTGGTGTTTATGATCCCATACAACACCATGCGCATGCGGCAGGGGATACACAAAATGCCGGACCGATTCCGGATGCAGAGGGTCGTATGTGGAAATATCAAACAGTTCCAGACGTCCATCCGGACCGGACCCCGCAGCAACGACATTGCCGTCCGGCAGCAATTCCGCAGAATGTGCCCCATGGGAATAAACACAAAATACCGTGTGTTTATCCTTTATCCGGACTAAGGATACAGCACCGCAGGACCCCGTAATCAGCACATGCGTCATTCCCATAACAGGTTTAGCATCGGTAACACCTCCGAACCAGGGAATACATTGAGGCGGAAGATTTTCCGTATCAAATACAGGATGCCAGTTCCACAACATTGCCTTCGGCGTATTCCAGTCCGGTAAACCGGAATCAAGAAGTAAAACCCGTGACCCGTATTGTTCCGCACACAAAACCGGTGGCAGTTTGCTTTCCTTGCGGTCGAAAGCCATATCATCAGCAATGGCAAAATTGGTCATTTGCATAACCAGAACGAAAAAGACACCCGAAAAAAATTTTGTAAAATGGGACATAATACACCTCAAAATAATGGTTTTGTTGAAAAAATATACAACTGCCCGGGAAAATATCAAGAAAATTCCTGAAAAAAACATCACTCCCGCTGCTCATCGCAAAAAAAATCCGATTATATCCGAAATTCCGTAAAATAAAACCCGGTTTACTCCGTTATGATGAATGAAGGAACTTAGACAATAGATCAACAAAAACACTTAACCAAGGAGAAATACCATGAAAAAACTGTTGATTGCACTTTTCGCCGTTGCCGCTTTCTCGGGAGCCACATTCCTCTGCGCCGCCGATGAACCCGCAAAAGAAAACAAAACCGTCAAGAAAGAAGAATGCAAGAAAGACAAAGCTTGCAAAGATGCAAAAAAAGCACCGAAGAGATTCAATCACATCGCTGTCCTGAAGGAAAAAAATCCGCAGGAAATGGCAAAAGCAGATGCCTTGCTCAAGGAAAGCAAAGCAAAATACGAAGAAGCTATGAATTTGATTGATGCTTTGGCTGCTAAAGAAGGCATTCAGACTCCGCGCATGAAAATGAAAGCTCATAAGGAGAAATGGAATGCATTCAAACAGAAATGCGAAAAAGAACTCAAGGAAATCAAAGAACTCCGCAAAACGGATCCCGCAGCAGCCCAGCAAAAGATGACAGATCTCATGAAACGCGAAGGTTTTGAAGTACCCGCTATCCCCGCCCCCAAAATGACTAAAAAACCTGTCTGCCCCCATTGCGGTAAGGAACTGAGCAAGAAAGCTGATAAGAAGGCTGACAAAGAAGTCAAGGCTGAAGCCGATAAGAAAGCTGACAAAAAGGCTGATAAAGACGATAAGAAAGCTGACAAGAAAGCCGACAAAGACGGCAAAAAAGACAAAAAAGACGATAAAGACGACGATGATGATGACAAGGACGATGACGACAAAGACTGATTTCTGAAGGCTCTCCCGGAAGGCGTTTCATCCTGCGCCTTCCATTTTCTCAAAAAGAGAACGGGATATCCATCCTGTTCTCTTCAGATGCGGATTCTCTCACTCCGCATCTTTTTTTTGCACATCTCCAGGTTTCGAAAATCCAGGTTACCTATAATCTTTTTTGGATCTGTCAGGGTAACGGACAAGAGTAACTCTGCCCCGCATGTTTTTTATTTCCCTGTTCAATTGTTATACACGGAGATGCGCCGCAAAATCGGGTTGAAAAAAAATAAGTCCTATAAGACCTATAGGACCTATTTTTTTCATTGGAGCCGGGGATCTGAAAACACTAATCGCTTTTCCTCTATCCCCGATTTCCTAACCGACAGTCCCATTGAAGCGGATTCGTGACTTTCACCCGTTGGAACAACGTGTAATCGCTGCGTACACAGAAAAGCCGCACTCACCGAAACCGGGGAATGCGGCTTTATTCCAATAACTGCCGTTTGGATTTTCAATCAGCGGTCAAGAAGCAATCGTCTTGCGGAAACGCTGCAGAGAAATCAGGAACAGGGCAATACCGATTGCAAACAGCTTTGCAAAGGGCACCCATACGACATCGAAGCCGGCGCCACGCATCAGAATGGCATTGCTGAATGTCACAAAATGAGTCGTAGGCGCGAACTGCATGATAAACTGGATAATGGGTGGCATGGAATCCTGGGGAGTGGATCCGCCGGACAACATCTGCAGCGGCAGCAAAATCAGAATCATCAGCAGACCGAGCTGAGGCATATTGGAAGATACGCAAGCCAGGAAGATACCGAAAGAATTCATTGCGAACAGGAGCAGTGCAACACCTGCAATAAAGAGCCAGAAAGAACCGGCGATAGGTACCCCGAGCAATTCTTTCACCACTAAAAGTGTACAAACGGCAGAGGCCCCCAATACGACTGCCCCCATAGACCAGACTTTTGAAACCATAATCTCAAAAGAGGTCACCGGCATCACCAGCAGATGTTCCAAAGTTCCGCTCTCGCGTTCACGCAGCAAAGCGGCACCTGTCAAAATCAAAGCCAGCATGGAAACATTGTTCACGAGCGTATTAACGGCACCGTCCCAGACGGATATCAAATTCGGATTATATCGATTTCGGATTACAAGTTTAGCAGGCTGGAACGATGCTTTTGCCTTCTCCCGGTCCACATATTCGCTGATTTCCTCCATGGTAATCTGCTGAATATAAGAGGTACCGGTAAATGCCTGGGACATACGTGTGGCATCCACGTTCAACTGAATCTCGGGACATCTGTCCGAAAGTACATCGCGTTCGAAATTCTGCGGAATGACCAGAACAAAGGTAACCTCACCATTGTCCATCATTTCATCCACTTCTTCCATTTTGACGAGTTTCGGTTTCAGAAACATCGGCGGCAGAAATGCATCGCTGATCTGGAGGGACAAAGAGGAATTATCCTCGTCCACAATGGCAATAGAGGCATCCTGCACAGAATCAGTTTGTGCCATGGATCCCAAATAAACTCCCAATGAAAAATTGTAAAGAATCAGGATAATCAGGAGCGGATCACGCAAAAGACCCCACAGTTCCTTGAAACCAAGTTGAAGAATATTTCTTATAGACTGATACATGTTTTATCCTCCGTTTCAAGATTCCTGTTTCTTCTGCAGCATGATTCCGAGTGCCATCAGAACAGGTACTTCAATAATCATGATAATCAGCGGCCGGTACAAATCAGCAAAACCCAACGCTTTACTGAAAATACCCCGACTGAGCAGAAGCATGTGTGTTGTAGGATAAATTGCGCCAATCAAACCGGAAACACTATCCATCTGAACGGGATTGATAAGACCGCACAACGAGGTGGATGGCAAGATTGTCGCAATCATGGTCAGGAAGATAACGGCAATCTGACTTTTAGTGATGGAGGAGGCAATCAATCCGAATCCCGTTGAAAGGATGCAGTAAATGAACAGAGAAACAAACAAAAGCGTCCAACTGCCCTTGACGGGAACGTCAAAGATAAACACTGCCATCAGCACCAAAAGGGTGGCACTCAACATGGAAAACAGCAGATAAGGCAACTGCTTCCCGATCAGAAATTCAGCCCTGCTTATGGGGGTAACGTACAGATTGATAATCGATCCCAGTTCCTTTTCCCGGACAACTGCCAATGCCGACAGAATTGCGGGAATCATCATGAGCAACAGAGGAATCACGCCGGGCACCATGGCGGGCAAACTCAACACATCCGGATTGTACCGGTAACGTTGCTGGATTGTGGCGGGTGACAAATTATAACCTTTGGGAATTTCCGGCTGCATCTTACGCTGAAGCCACAGTGCATGGAGTCCCTGAATATAACCATTGACGGATTCCGCACGGGAACACATATCACCATTTACCCAGAAAGCGACAGTCGGTTCTTTTTTCTGCTGAACGTCATGAGCGAAATTTGCGGGAATTTCCATAACGACATCCAGTTCGCCACTTTGCAGACGGGAATCGATTTCATCATAAGATGCGATTTCCGGACATTCCTTGAAATACCGCGAACCGGCAAGTTCCAGACAATAATCCTGACTGAGCTGTGTCTGGTCATTATCCAGAACAGCAAAGCGTATATCGTCCACGTCCATATTCAAGCCGTACCCGACAACAAACATCAGGATCAGTGCACCGAAAAGAGCGAGAGTACAGCGGACAGGGTCACGCCGGAGTTCCAGCAGTTCCCGCCAGGCGCAGGTAAAACAACGCTGAAAGTCGAAAATGGAATTGAGGAACTGCATAAATTTCCCGGGCTGTCTGCCGGTATCGGCGGTCTCTTCCTCCACGGGCTTGGCAGCCCGCGCGGCAGCGGCGTCGGCACCGTCACCGGCATCTTCGAGATAACCGATAAACGCCTCTTCCAGCGTCGCGGCTTTGCGTTCTTTCTGCAGCACATCCGGAGCATCGCACGCAAGAGATTTTCCGCGGTGCATAAGAGAAATCCGGTCACATCGTGCCGCCTCGTTCATAAAATGCGTGGTAATGAAAATCGTGACTTTATCTCTGCGCGACAATTCAATAATCAGTTCCCAGAAACCATCACGGGCAACCGGGTCAACACCGGATGTCGGCTCGTCCAAAATAAGAATTTGCGGATGATGAATAACGGCAGCGGACAGAGACAGACGCTGTTTGATACCCAGCGGCAGTGAATTCGGCTGTTTATCCTCGAACTCCAGAAGTCCGAAACGCGTCATCATTTCCATTACGCTGCTTTCTATTTTTTCCTCCGGTATGCCGTACAAACGGGCATAAAGTTCCAGGTTCTGACGTACCGTCAGTTCATTGTAGAGAGAAAACAGCTGGGTCATATATCCCAGTTTCTTACGGATTTCCAGACTGTTGCCGTCTATCGGTTCACCGAACAGATATGCCTGTCCTTCGGAAGCCGGCAGTAATCCCGTAAGCATACGCATCGTTGTGGTCTTGCCACAGCCGTTGGACCCCAGAAAACCGAAGATTTCACCGTGCCGGATACGGAAACTTACATGGTCCACAGCAGTAAAGTCCCCGAATTTCTTGGTAAGACCTTGCGCTTCAATGGAAATATCGTTTTCAGCATCCGCAGGAAGCGGAGGAACGACCAGGTCTTTATGACCCGCCCGTTTGCTTTCCGGCAACAACTGAATGAATGCCGAATCCAGATCACTGCAGTGTGTCTTTGCCAGAAGTTCCCCGGGAGCACCGGTATCCAGAATTTTACCGTCATCCATGGCAATCAGCCAATCAAAACGCTGAGCCTCATCCATGTACGCCGTTGCCACCATTACACTCAAATCCGGCTGTTCTTCCTTGATACTGTCCACTAAATCCCAGAATTGACGTCTTGCCAGCGGGTCCACACCCGTAGTAGGCTCGTCCAGCACCAACAAATCAGGGTCATGGATCAGGGAACAACAAAGACCAAGTTTCTGTTTCATTCCGCCGGACAGTTTTCCGGCAGGACGGTTCAGAAACGGATACAGACCGGTACTTTTGGTTAGCCGCTCAATTCTTTTGGAACATTCCGCATCGTTATGTCCGAAAAGTTTACCGAAGAATCTCAGATTTTCTTCAACTGTCAGGGTAAAATACAGGTTTTTGCCCAATCCCTGCGGCATATAAGCAACTTTGGGACAAATGCGACTCCGGTGCGCTGCATCACGCATGTCTCCGCCCAGCACCCAAAGATCGCCTTCCTGCATGGCATGGCAACCTGTAATCAGGGACAGAAGGGATGATTTTCCCACTCCATCCGGTCCAATCAGACCAATCAGCAAACGCTTGGGTATCTCTAAGGAAACAGAATCCAGTGCAAGCGTTTTTCCATAATGAAGGGTCAGGTCTCTGAACCGGACGACAGGGGCGTCCGTTTCAGGTTTATTCATTTTGCAGCCTCGCCTTTCGGAGCTTCCGCCGGTTTTACTTCTGCTTTCGGAGCTTCCGCTGATTTTACTTCAATCTTCACGCTCTCAACAGTCTTTGCGACTTCGGCTTTTACTCCGGCTTTAACTTCTTCCGCCTTTTGGACAGCTTCTGCTTTCCCGGATTCCAATTTTTGCTCAACTTTATTCAATTTTTCCTGAACGTCAAGAGCTTTCTGGGCTTTTTGATAGCCGGTCTTCTTGACAGCATCCCGGTAAGTTTCCACATCTTTTTCTAAAAATTCCGTCACAATATCTTCCAGCGATTTGGAATCCAAATCAACATTCATGGCATTCAAACGGTCGGCAACCGGGGATTCACTCCACTTCGCATTCTTGTCAACTTTGACATACGCAACACCGGGCAGTCCTGTTTTGACATGTTCAATATAGCGGCGAAGCAATCTCGCATCCACATGGGCTTTCACACGGAACATCATTTTCTGGCGTTCCACCTGAGTTTCAACGGTTTTCGGAGTAAACTGCGCAACACTGGACACATACGTGATTTTAGCAGGCAGGAAGAACTCTTTGATCGCATCCAGGAAAATCAGAACATCGGCACCAATAGCAACCTGACCGGAAACGACTTCAGGCAGGAAGAAAACAATATAGGCATCTTCCAAATCCACTAAATTCAATACTCTGCCGCCGGCAGCAAGCATCTCGCCCTCTTCCGCGACCTTGAACTGAATACGGCCATTCTGAGGCGCATACAAATCACAATCCGCTAAATCCACTTCTATCAATTTCAAATCGGCTTCCGCGGATTTCACTGCAGCCTCTTTCTGTTTAACATCTGCCATCGCAGCTGTACATTCCGCTTGTTTCGCCTTGTAAATTGCTTCCGCATCATCCAAATTTCTCTGGGTGGCTGCATTGGACTTGTGCATCTTATCCACACGTTCATATTCTTTCTTCGCGCCCTCAAGCGTACTCTTTTTCTGCTCCACAATCGCTTTGGCTGCCTCGAATTCCGCCTTTTTAACCTCAATCTGCGCTTTAGCCTGCGCTATTTTCGCTTCATACGAATCCTTCTGAATATACGCAAGCAAGTCGCCTTTCTTCACTAAATCACCCTCGGAAACATTCAACTTGACAAGACGACCCGCCAATTTCGTTGCGACATGGATTTCCGTAGCTTCCAAACGTCCGTTTCCGGAAGCAAACTTCGGATGCTCCAGGGCATAGGTCCGCAGGTAATCATAATAGGAGTACCCTACCCCGCCAAGTACGACGACCAACACGATCACGATCCACAAAACTGCTTTTTTACTCATTTTCATTCCTTCCCGGCCATGCCGGATATTTGTTATATGTTTTTGATTATTTATTCCTGAGCAGAAAACTTACAGCTCCCTAAATATACTATACAGCCGGGAACGTCATTTTTCAAATTTCAATCGGAGGAAACCTGAAAAAAACTGCCCCGGCAACCACTGCTCATTAGGAATGCCAGCCATATATCCGGCAACAGAAAACAAAGCAGCCTCTGCCCGTTACTGTTCCGTTTTCGTTTCCTGTTCGGCGACATGCTGTTTGAATGCCGGTATCTTGCGGATTGTCGCGATTACCTGCTCAGCAGAAATAAGTTTGGTACACTCGAAATGGCGGTCCGTACCTTTGTGACGCGGACACCACAGGAAGTCAAAATGATCAAAATTCTCGCGCATGTCGTTCCAGCACGAATGGCATGTATGATAATTGATGACCCGGTACTTGGTATGGAACTCGTTGGTCGGATGCGTAAAACCGGAAATCATCACGACGGGCACCTTGCAGCCCCATGCCAGCCATGACAGACCGCTGGACAGTCCGACAAAAAAGTCGGCATCCTTTATAAGATTGATGCGTTCCTGCAGCGGCTTGTCGCCGGTTTCGTCTTCAACCCCCCATGGCATGTGGTTCCAGACCATTCCAGTACCGTAGACCCGTTCCTTGTCGATGCAGAATACCCGATAGCCATTTTCACGCAGAAAGCGTATCACCGTATCCCAGCCGACCGGGTTGTTCCAGTATTTTGCCTGACTGGAGCTCTGGCAGGCAATCACCACATAAGGATCTTTTATTTTCCTTTTTGCCGAAAGGTCAAAACGTGGCGGCACATCCGCCAAATCCTCAACTGTGCGCAATCCAAGTATGTACCCGGCCGTGCGATGAAGCCCGATGTATCGGAAATCTATCGGCTGGTAATTCACATCCCCTTTGAAGAACAGCCCCATGTAATAACAGGCATACGG
>CALCCZ010000223.1 GCA_937900075.1 uncultured Lentisphaeria bacterium | reverse complement strand
ATTATCCTACGGAGCAAGTCAATGGAACTGGAGTAATCGCTGTCACAATGAGAATGTATAATTCTAGCGGAAATGAAATAGATTCTACTAAATTTAATATTATTACTAATACAATATTCTTTTACTATTTCTTCATCTCTTTTTGCGGATTTTCTTTTATTTCTACACCATAGTTGTTCTTCATAAAGGCAACCATTTTGGATTTTCTAAACTCAATAAAATCTTTTTCGCTGTTCCAAAGAGAGCTAAAAAGATCGGGAAGAAAATCATAACTGTCGAAATATGGCCTTCCTTCTGGGGAAGAAAAGAAATCCTTTGGGTGTTTTACTCTCTTGTGGTTATTTACTCCTGCTGGCGCAGGTTGCATATTCCACAACACATTAACCGCAGTCTCATATTCGGCTTCATCTTCCATACCCTTATACATTTTTTTAGGAAAGATGTGGTCAATCTGCGGCGTTTGTTCATCAAACAAATACTCTCTTCCCGGAGTGAGAATTTTTAACGAAAACCAAATTGGTCCCTCAAGCTGATAAAAGAAAATATCGCCAGTTCTGTTTTTTTCAATTGCAATTTGCGTGATGTTTTCCAAGGGAAATACTTGGTTTTTCATTGCAGCTTCAATTGCGTTGCGAGAAAATTGTGTGACCATAGTTTGAGTATTCCAGTCACACAATTGCGATTTAACAAAGTATGTACGAATATTCGTAACATCAATTTGTTCCGGCTTCCATTTATATCCGTATTTTGCAAGCGTCACAAAGTATGCCAATATTGGCAATATGGCCTGTTGGCGCAAAATAAGCCATTTGGCATTGATTCTGAACCCCTCAAAAAAGAAATATTTGAAAATATGAGGAATGACTTCCTGCACCCATTTCTGCATATTGACCAAGTCGCTGATGTTAGTGCTATTCACGCGACCTTCATCCACTCTTGTGGTTTGAAACCAAATCAGGTATATTAACTGCACAATATCGTGTGCGGAGAAAGAATATCCGGGTGTACCTGTAGCATCCTTGATTTGTTTTGATAAAGCCCAAAGTTCCTCTTCAAAATACGGGGATTTCTCCTTAATTTTCGCCAGCACCATTTCCAATTGTGTCAGGGAAATTCCTCCCGTATTTAGTCTGCGAAACACTTCGTTAACCGCTGCAGGAGAATTGGAGCGAACAGGAAAATATGCAATTGATCGTAATTCAGTTCCAACAAAAACTGACCACAAGCGGTCCAGATTGGTTTCAATCAATGCTAACTGGTTTTCTGTCAGCGATGGGTCAGCGGACACTCGCCGTCGAAGTTGTCGCTTTTCTTCCAATGTTGATTTTCCAGTCAATTCCGGCAACGCGATGCATGTAGCACTGACATTTTCATCTTTGTTTTTGAAAAAGAAGCCGGTATCGTCAATCTCATTGACTTCGGGGTCAAAAAGAAGGTCATAATACAGTACCCGGCCATTAAACCTGTGGTAAAGAATGGAATGAAGGGTTTGAAGACGCTGCTGCCCATCATAGACAAGGAATTTATGATTCGCCCATCTTTCTTGGGATACAATCCTTGCAACAGCACCTACTTCATAATCCGTCAGGAATTCTCTGTAAGGAACCGGCTGATCTGTTTCCCAAAGGACAAGTCCTCCAATGGGGAATCCTCGCATAAGCGAGTCAACAAGCAAGCAAATATATTCTTCTGATGATTCCCGGTTTCCCCAAACATACTGGCGCTGAATATTAGGCAAAAACCAACCATTGTTTTTGGCATTGATATTGGCCATTGCGTCATGAATGGAAATTCCTTCATAATTGCCTTGCGACATATCTGATGTTCCTTATTTTTCGTTATTGTCCCAAATTTTGTAAAAAACAGCGGTAGTTGCCAATGCTGACAATGACATTGCCGGTGTCCTTCATTCGTGGTATGTGCAATTTCTGCACATACCACGAAACGATCATGTAATACATCAGGGAACCTCTATCAATACCTTTTTGATAGAAATTCAGATTGTTTCTGTTTGAAAATCTCTGAATGAGATTTTTCACTGTTATAGTTTAGTTCCAAAACTTCTCTTTTTCAAGTATTCAATGTAAAAAAATGAATTTTTGTTAAAAATATTTAGTTTTTGCATTCAAAGTGCAAAATCTCTTCTTATTGCATACTTGAACGATATCTTCCGGCAACACCCACATGCCGACATTGCCCCGGCAGGAAAACGGCTCGTCAAGCAGGTGGACATTGGTCAAGTGCCACCAGACCGGATAACCCTCGTTCCAAATCGGCGGTCCGGGTGTATAGGATACTTCGTAAGCGCAGACGGCAATCAGTTTGCCGCGCCAGCCGATGCACTCAAAGTTCCAGTCTCCAGCACGGACCGTCTCCAGTTCGGCATCTACCGCGAGTTTATAGTCTGGGTGCTGACGCTCCTCTGCCAAACATTTGTGGCACAAGGCATCCGTATTGAACTGACACACAATAAAACGCACCTTGGGAGACATGAAACACGGCTTATGCCGTACGACGTGAACTTTTGACAGTTTTCCTTTTTTCTACAAGGCAAAAAAAATGGTCGGGATGATGAGATTCGAACTCACGACCTTTTGACCCCCAGTCAAACGCGCTAAACCAAACTGCGCTACATCCCGAGCCAAGATACTCCAAGTAATGGAATATATTATCAATATACACGGGGTTTTGAAAAAGTCAAGCTGATTTTTGCAAGAAAGTCAAAAATGTACCACGAAAGGGGGTCAAAAAGGCAATCTTCGGATAAATTCATGTAAAAAACGGAGAAGGGATTCGAAAACTTCGGGAAGAAAAAAACGGCACAGCGTCATTCGCCATGCCGTTTTCAACATTACAACTAATTTTCAAACGGGAAATTATTCCCACTCAATCGTTGCAGGCGGCTTGGGTGTAATGTCATACACGACCCTGCTGACACCGGCGACTTCCGTAGCAATACGGCGCCCCATTTTCAGGAGCAATTCCCAGGGGAGTTCCACCACATCTGCGGTAACCGCGTCAATGGAGTTAATGGAACGGATTGCAATCACGTTATCGTATGTACGTTTTCCATCTTTCACTCCGACCGCATTCACAGGAACAAAAATAGCAAAAGTCTGCCAGGTTTTCGCATACCAGCCGGAAGCCAGAAGTTCTTCTGTAACGATGGCATCGGCTTCCCTCAGAACATTGAGAGTCTTACGGTCGATTGCCCCGACATGACGGACGCCGAGTCCCGGACCGGGGAACGGATGCCGATTCAGCATGATATCCGGCAATCCCAAAAGTTTTCCGACTTGACGAACTTCATTTTTGAACAGGCGTTCAAGCGGTTCGACTAATTTGAATTTCAAATCGGAAGGCAGGCCACCGACATTGTGGTGACTTTTGATAACGCTTTCCGGATTTCCATCGAGGGGAATGCTTTCCAGGATATCCGGATAAATGGTTCCCTGCCCCAGGAACGGTGCATGAGTTTTTTCGGCGGCTTCTGCAAATACGTCAATAAATTCCTTGCCGATGATTTTGCGTTTCTTTTCAGGTTCATTGACATCGACCAATTTATCAAGGAAACGGTCGGTGGCATCAATATAAACGAGTTTCATCTTGAATGTCTTCTCAAAAACTTCACGAACCATTTCCGGTTCATTCTTCCGTAAAAGTCCATGATTGACAAAGACACAAGTCAACCGATCGCCGATTGCCCGATGAATCAAAGCGGCAACAACACTGGAATCAACGCCGCCGGACAAGCCGAGAACAACGGTACCATCGCCGACCTGTTCACGAATATCCGCAACCGCTTCCTCTATAAACGTATCCATGCGCCAGGAGCCTTTGCAGCCACAGACGTCAAAGCAGAATTTGCAGGCATCCGCAGCATCCGAAGGATCATTCAGCGGAATGGACTTCAGTCCGGGGAGCATTTCAGTGGCAGCGCCGGCTGTCAGCATAGGGACAGTTAAATTTGCAAATTTCCGAACATGTTCCGCGATTGCCGGATCATTTTTTTCAGCGACCAGAATTACGCCCTGAGGTTTTTCTTCCATGACGCGTTCGACAGAAACGGAATACGGCATAACCATGGTATAGATATGCTGTTCACGGATCGCGCGGGCGAATTTTTGGATACTCTCGTAACCGCAGTTGATTAAAACGATTGTTTCTTCAGTTTTTTTCATATATAAAAAACTCCTTGATCAGTAGTTGTTAAATGTCATTTCAGCCGATTACCGCAGCGCCGTTCCCAATACCGCAAACGAGGGTTTCGATATTTTTTCCGGTCATCACTTTATAGGCGGTTGTCAGACGTTCGCAATATTCCTGTGCTTTATCGCTTTCCACTAAATGAATACTGATACCGCCGAATCCGCCACCGGAGAGACGCGCACCGGCACAACCGGGAAGAGACCGTGCGATTTCGACTAAAGCATCCAGTTCCGGGCAGGAGTTTTCAAACATGGTGCGGGAACTTTCATGGCTGGCGAAGAGAAGAGCACCGAACCCCGGAACATCGCCTTTTTCGAGCAAAGAAACGCCCTGCATGACACGTTCATCCTCACCGACTACGTGTACTGCCCGTTTATAGTCGGTAATGTCCATACGTTCCTTGCATGCCGTGAGCATATTGCTGTCCACATCGCGCAAAGCCCGTACCTGCGGATAAACGGACTGAACGGCTTTCAAAGCCTTCTCGCAGCTTTGACGGCGCAAATTGTAATCGGACTCCACCAGGTTGTGTTTAACCATGGTATTCGCGACCACCATGCTCCATCCCGCCGGCATGGGGACAGTCTTCAAGACTTCAACGGTACGGAAATCACAAAGGATAAGAGAATCCTTTTTCCCGTACAAACTGCTGAACTGATCCAGCAAACCGGATTTCAAGCCCATGAAATTATTTTCAACGCCCTGCCCGATACGAGCCCAGTCCGGCAACGCGAACTCCAGATGATAAATCGTCTTCAGGGCAAATGCAAAAGCCATTTCCAAAGCAGCGGAACTGCTCATTCCCGCAGACAGGGGAACCGTACTGGAAAGTACACAATTGAATGCACCGAAGTTTCCGCCGCGTTTTCTGATTTCCAGAAGCAGCCCCTTCAGATAGTTGCGCCAGTCGCCCTTAACATACGTCTCCAAATCCTTCAAATCCAGCTGCACATCTTTTCCATGCTCATGAATCGTGCAGATATCGCCCTCTACCGGCGACATGGAAACGGTCGTCGCACGGTCAACTGCAGCACTCAGCACAAAACCTTCATTATAGTCCGTATGATTACCTAAAACTTCAAGTCTGCCGGGCGCGGCTGCGCAAACGGCCGGTTGTGAACCGAACCGCTCAACAAATATTTGCTGATTTTTATTCATTTTTGTTTCCTTGTTTTATAGGCAAAAGTTAATCCTTCTTGTCATTGTTTTCCACGACATAAATGCAATTCTGAACAGAACGGGCACCCTCATGGTCAAATTTTCTGTTATCGGACGGATGATTTTTGGGGTCGGACAACTTCTTGCCCTCGCGAATCAGCATGGTGCAGGAACCGCCGCCGTCGATGGATAAAACCTCATCGCATCCCATGAGACTTACGAAATACGATTCGCCATAGAAATTCAAACCGGGGGCATCCTGGGGGAAACGTCCGTCGGATGTAAAGAGAACTAGAAGTTTTTTCTCATAATTGAAACCGACAGCAGTAAGCGGTGTATCGCCCTGGGCAATCCCTGTCCAGTGTTCCACTTTGTTATCCAGAGCAAATTTCCCTTTGCTCCAGACACGATACCCCATAATCACGTTATCGTATTGATCAAAATTCTCCTGCTTGTCCAAAACCGGATACTCACCATCTTTGAAACACATTCCATCATGACTGTCATAACCGGGATCCGGCTCGTACATTTTGCCGTCAATCTTCAAGGGATAAAACGTTTTCGGCGGCACAAATTTGAAATATGCCCCGTTAACAGCACACAGAGGATCATAATCTTTCACCATATCTTTTACGGTCTTGAGTATAGGACCGCACTCTGCCAGCTTCACTTTGACTTTCGCCGTATTCCAGTCAATTACCACGTAATAAACCGATACCGGCATCTGCTTCACAACGTTATCCAAACGGAGGAAAAACCATTCTTTTTCCGTAGAACCGACAGCAGAAAGATCACCCGGCTTTTTCAGCTTTCTGGCAGCCTTCTCGACAGGATCCTCGGCGGCAGTATTTTTGCCGAAGAATGTCACCGCCTGATTGCGCAGACCTTTTTCATTGCCTTTCAGCATCTTGGGGATATTCGCACTTTTCTTGACATCTTTCACTCTTTTCAGAAAATCAGTCAAGGAGGAAGGTGCTTCCGTTGCATTCGCTTTCTTGGGAACAAATACCTTAGTCAGCCGATAAATCGGAAGTTTATCCGAAGGTAATACGTTGTCAAAATGGTAATGGTAGTATGTCACTCCCGGAGCAAGCTGACGAACCTCTTTCTCACGCAGTTTCAGCTTGGAAAGTTCCTGCGGGAAGTCAGGCGGGAACAAAGCAGGCTTCGGTGCAGCAAAAAGGGAGAAAACCGAAATGAAAAGGAAAACGGTCAAGATATTGCGAAAAAGTCTCATCGGGACATCCTTTCTGTTAGATATTTTCAGTCCGCGTTAAACATCGATTCGAATCCGTGAATTTCTGTTGTTTTCATACTTGAAAACTCCCAAAACCACAAGATACAATATACATCATGACAGAAAAAAAATCAACTTGAAATCCTGACTTTTGTCAATAAAAATAAATCGTGACGCAATCGGCCAACGGAGAGTTGTCTGCGGAGATTGGTCAGCAGAAACGGACAAGAACAGTTCCAGCCCTGCTGGGGCTTGAATGTATTTGGTTACCCTGAACAAATTGCAAAAAGATATGGGGCAACAACTGTGATTTCGCAAAGGTTTCTGAAAATCCGGATTGAAAATGAAGAAAATTGTGGTATATTCTTTGTTTCCGCATTAACAGCTGAACAACTTATACAGGATACCGATAATGGAACAAACAAAAGATTACCGCATGGACATGTGCGAAGGGCCTCTTTTTTCCAAGATAGTGCTTTTCTCTGTTCCATTGATGCTTTCCGGAATCTTGCAGCTTCTGTTCAATGCAGCGGATATAATGGTTATCGGGCGTTTTGCATCCCAGGAAGCATTGGCGGCTCTCGGTGCCACTTGTACCCTTTGCGGACTGATCCTCAATCTTTTCATGGGGATATCTATCGGGGTTAACGTTC
>CALCCZ010000222.1 GCA_937900075.1 uncultured Lentisphaeria bacterium | reverse complement strand
TTTCACCCCGCTGCGGAGATCGATAAGGAGTCCAAGACAATTCATCACGCAGTGGATAACGAATTTGAGAAAACAGTCTCTGCAAGCGGAAATAATAAAGGCAAAAAAAATGGCGGAGAGAGTGGGATTTCTACTCAAGGAACCTGATTTGAGCTTGTTTTACCTTGTTTTGAGCTTGTTTTATGTTTTATTGGTTGCGGATTATTGCGGGTTCTTTTGGATTTTTGTCGGTTTTATGTATCATGTTTGTATCATCTCTTTTTGAGCTTGAGCGGAACTGCCACAGAGCCGACGATCTGAAATACTTTGACCTTTGTCTCCGCATCAAGTTCGGATGACATCACCGCATCCTGAACCCGGCGGCGAAATTCTTCCAGCAACTCTTCGCTCTCCGGCAGGATTCCAACTTCATCCCCTGTCGATTCATCCGGCGGAAGATATTTCCGCAGTTTCGGCAACAATCGCGCCCAGTTCGTCGCACGAATCATCCGCGCATCACCGTAAAGCCACTTGTTCACGCTGGAGCGGTTCACCCCGGCAATCTCCGCAATCCGCTCCTGCGTCAGCTTCTCTTCCAGATACCAGCGCTTCAATGCTTCCAATATTCCCGGAGTTATGACTTTGCTCTTCATTTATTTTCCCAAGATTGAACCTCTCTGTCGTGTTCCCATTCTGGCTCTAAATCAATGACATTACCATTACCAGACGAAGCCTTTCTGGAATACGATTTTGTAATTTTAGCTACTGTTCCATATCCATTTTTATATTGCATTTCTACATACAAAATATCATCTGGAAGACATTCAACCCGATTAAATATGACCCATCCTATCGTTGTTTCCTTTCTCATAAACTCCCTGTCATTCTTATACAATATGCACGTTGCGCTGTGAGCGGGATTGGCAAAATGCTTCACTCCAATCGTAGGTGAAATAACTTTCTTTGGGGAAGATTCCGGAACGGAAGTTTTGACGATCTGTGTACCTGTGGAAGATGAAACGGTTTGTTGAGATGGCATTGGCTTTGCAACTGAATTTTTGCCTGTTATCCGTAAAAACAATACCGTCAATGACAAACTAATTACCATAACAACGATGATACCGATGAAGATGAAAAAATGTTTTTTACTCTTTTTGTTTATCAGCCACTCGCCACAATGACGGCACTTTTTTACTCCCGGCTGCAATTCACCTCCGCAGTAAGGACAGCACACCATCGGATTGTTGTCTGTATTTATTGCAAATGTTTTTCCGCACTGTGCGCATTCAACGTTTTTGCCTAAGTATGATTCATCAAGGTCATAATATTGACCGCAATGGGGACAGTATATTTTCATATCTGCAAATCCTTTATGGTTTTTAAAACTTTGATAAGCGCATCAGGAGGGATGTCCAGGTCCATCAGGGTTTTCAATGCCCGATTGCGGAAGGCTTCTGCGGATTCCGTTATTGTAGTATTTACAGTTCCATTGTTCACGCCCATTACACCGTTATTTACTCCGGAGTTATCATTGATTATTGAATCGCCTTTCAAGTTCAAAGTTGCTTGAGGGAAGAGTTTCATCAATGCTCGAAGCGTTATACCGTCTATTGGACGTTTTTTGTTTAGGAGACGATTCAAGTAAGGTCGAGAAATACCAAGAGACTTAGCAATATCCTCTTGATTCGGCTTTCCATCGCACATTTTGTGCAAAGCATCAAAAATTAATTTTTCCAAATATCCACCTCTTATCTTATGTATATGGAGTAAAAATATCATAATTTTTTAAAAAAACAAAAAATTTTTATAAAAAACTCTTGACATTGTGTCAATAGGTACTATGCTACTTTTTTTAGACACTAGAAAGGAGTTTATCGAATGAAATGTTTATTTGTAAAGCACCCATTTGCTGGTTGGATAGTTGATGGTGTGAAGCGGGTTGAGTACCGAACGAAGCCGACGCGGATACGCGGGAAAGTCGGGATAATCCAGAGCAAGAGCGGTACAGTTATTGGAACGGTGAACATTACTGGGTGTGAGTGGAACGAAAACCTGGAACATTACGAATGGACGCTTTCCGATGGAGTGCGTTTTGCGACACCGGTTCCATTTCAGCACAAACCCGGTGCAGTCGTGTGGATTGATGTGAATGTACCGGAAAACCGTCCTGTTATGCCGAAACTATCCGATGCTGAACTTTGCAAGCAGAAGGATGAGTATGAAAAGGCGATAGACGCTTTCCTTCATCCAGTTTCCGATGAAGATGTTATCCTCCGGTTCTGGGCAATTATGAAGGACGGACGGGAACTGCCGTTTGAGGATGAAGGCGATTTTCAGAAGTTTCTGAAAGACCACAGGAAAGAGATCGCCGATGCACAGGTTGAAGTCAAGGAGAAGTGAATCATGCCAACAGGTATCTACGAGCGAAAACCGCGTCAGCGCAAAAACAACATGAGCGAAGCTGGGATTGCCACGCTACGGAAAAATATGGCAAAGGCGATGGAAGCCGCCCGGACATCTCACAACAAACCAGACAGTCCAGTTGCGACCGCCGCAAAGCGTCGGAATGCGGGGAAGGCGGCAGCTACGCGGACAGCGCGAGCGATATTGAAGCATCTGCCGGTCGGCGCTTCAGCAGGAACAACGTTTCAGGCGACGCGGTACCGCCGTCTCACCGTCATCGACACCGCCCCGGTGAAATCCGGCGACGTGTGGGAGCAGAAATTTCATCAATCTGGCAAGGTTACGCTGTATGGAAAGACATTTGAGTTTGACAATGACTGCCGGATTATCTGGGAGTATGCACCAAATTTGGAGAACATAATGGAATCGCCGCTGTTTGAAGAACCACAAGGAGAAGGAGGTAATAATGAGTAAGAAATTATTGGTGTGTATAATTGGAGTTTCCTCGATTATTTTTGTTGCTGTTGTTTTTGCTGTCGGTTTTTTTGCAGCCAGGATTTTTTATGAGAAAGGATCGGTACAGCCGGCAGTGCAGTCTTCGGAAAAAGAGATTGACAAAGACGCGGTTCTTATGGAAAAAGCGATAGCGCGTTTTGAAGCAGAAGAGGAATTGATAAAGAAAATTAAAGAAAAAGGGGAGCGACTTAAAGCGGAGAGAAAACGAGCGGAAGAGTTATACGATAGAGCCGAGCGAGACGCGCGCTCTGCCTCCTTTATTTACCGGAAGATGTGGAAAAGTTTTGACCGTCTTGTTGGATTGTGTTCACACGAAAGGCTCAGTGAAACAGAAAAGGGAGAAATTAAAGATTTATATGATATACTGAGTCCGTATTTTGAGGAACTAATTCCGATGAAGTACAACAGATCCACATGGAAAGTGGAAGGGGATTTTTCAGAAGAAACAGTAGAAAATGCAAAGGAAAAAGACAAAAAACGCATTTTGGAAATGTACAAGAAATCCCTTGAAGCAGCAAAGGAGTTAAGGGAGAAGACTTTTGAGTGCGGGAGATACCTTTCAAAACACGGATTGGAATAAAAGGTACAAGCGGTAATTATTTGAAAAGGACCCCGAATGGATATCATCCGGGGTATTTTTTTATGGTAAGTTCCCGATACAGTACGGATAGCTTATTTGGCAAGCTGTCATTAAAGGACGAATTCCCATACACACATAACGAGAATTTTTATTGCGGAATTGAATCTTACACCGGTCCAGCCGCCGGAACGCAAGCATAGACATGCTTTTTCCACTTCTATGAATAGTGAATTCAGACCCAGTTTTATGCGGATGTTTTCTTTTCTCCATGAGACGGATGCCGAAGGCAGCCCCATGTATACTGCGAAAGCCCGCTTACGAATCAAAATGCAATTTGTAGGAAAACCGAATTTCACGGAGTACACTTTGAGTTCGTATAGTAATTGGAATAATACAGGCCACATATACGTCTGGCAGGATAACGGCAATTGCAGCGAAGGCGAACAGAATGAAGAGTTCTACTATGTTCGTTACCAGCTCCCCACGCATTCAGATGACACCACAGAAGACGCAGCTCCTGAACTGGTCGTGGAAAAGAAGAAACTGCGTCCCGATCAGATCGAATATATGGAACGCAAACGTCAGGAAACTATCGACGCCACTAATGAACGCAGCAAAAAGCAAGAAGGCAAAGATACTGCTGAAGTTGATTCTA
>CALCCZ010000221.1 GCA_937900075.1 uncultured Lentisphaeria bacterium | reverse complement strand
CTGTCCAATCCTTTACTTTGATGTCTTTATCAACACCTGCTTCTGAAAGAATCTTATTTTTAACATCAATACTCTCTTTTATTTGAGATTTTATTATTTCGTCTATTTTCGTTTTCTCATCAATTTTCATTTTGAGAACTCCACAGCATCATTAATATAATCGTTAAACCTTAACCCGTTTTGCGTTCCGGGTTCGTTTTATGATTTCTAAAATACTAAAATCCAAAACCTGCCCATTGTCCTTTTTAACAACAATAGGAACAAAGCCATCCATAGTATCATCGCCGCCATAATCAAATACCCAACTATCCCCGATGTCATAAGCTAACTTATCCAGCTTTACACCAATGATATCGTTCTTCTGCGCAATGTTGTATGCCTGTTTCAATGTAATCATTTCTTTATCTTCTCGCACATTTCTTTTGCTTGATTCCGGAAACAAACAATACGCCTGGGGCGTGGTGGCCGGAGGCGTATTGTTTCAGCTTGAGAATCAGCTTGAGAATCAGCTGGGGAAGCGGGAAGTCAGATAATGATTTCCGCGACCAGTGGATAATGATCGGAGGCAAATTCCCCGCCGGGTTTCCGGTCATCGGCACGATGGGCAAGGACACGGATTTCCTGCGAAACGAAGATGTAGTCAATCGGTTCATCTTTGGTTGTCATGCCGTAATTCTGGAAGGTACGGTTGGGGCCCTCATGTTCGGTTTCGGAAATGGATCTGGCGTCGCGGAGGAGTTCCGCAGCGACATGGTAAGTTTCGCTGTTCGGGATAGCGTTGAAATCGCCGATCAGGAGCATGGGGAGACCATTTGCATTCTTTTTAGCATGTTCGACGACCATGCGGATACCTTTGACGCGGGCGAGTTCGCTGACATGGTCCAGGTGTGTATTGTAGCAACAGAACTCAACATTATTGATTTTGTCTCTGAATTTACCCCAGGAAGCGATACGCGGGCAGCAGGTACCCCAGGAACGGGTACCCGGAACATCGGGGAACTCGGAAAGACCGAAAGTTCCGCCTTCGATCAGTTCGAGGCGTTCGGAATCATAAACGATGCAGGAATGTTCGCCGGCATCCTTGAAATCATCGCGGCCGCCGCCGATATATTGATATGAGGTACCTTCGAGGATATCATCGATCTGTTCTTTTACGGCTTCCTGAAGCCCGAACAGGTGGAAATTATTTTTTTTGATCAGCCATTTCATCCGTGGTTTGCGACTTGCCCAGTCGTATGGAGCGGGGTCACAGGGGACGCGGACATTGTAGGTAGCGATGATTAAGGAAAGATTGCTCATGGGCGGAAATTCCTTCTGTTAAGTTGATATTTACAAAGATAACCATCCTAAGGGTAATTATAGCACAGTTTTTGGAAAAGTCAGTCAAAATGAAGAAAAAAGTTGTTTTTTTCATAAAAAAAATCTTTTTTTCAATGTTTTTTCAATTCTGAAACGGTATATTACAGTATTTGACGGCAATCAACAAATCAAAACCGAGACAGGATGTGCCAAAATGTTTTCAGATGTCAGCATTATTATACCGGTTTATAACGGAGAGACATTTCTGCGGGAATGTCTGGAATCCGTGTTGTCGCAAACGGGTGTTTCTCTGGAGGTGATCTGTGTGAATGACGGATCGACCGATGGAAGTCTGGCGATATTGGAAGAATATGCTTCCCGAGACGGGCGGATACAAGTGATTGACCGTGAGAACTGCGGGGTTTCGGCGGCGCGCAACTGTGCGCTGGAACTTGCCGATGGCAAATATGTACTGTTTTTGGACTGTGACGACTTTTATCCGGACGCGGAGACGGTTTCCGCCTTATTTGCAGCGGCGGAGAAATCGGGCTCGGTCATTACGGGCGGCAGTTTTACGGAAATTTATCCGGACGGAGGGATTGTGGAAACATTTACGGGTAAGAAATCCCGTTATACGTTTTCCGGGGAAGGCTGGATAAAGTTTTCCGAATATGCTTGCATATATGGTTTTCAACGTTATCTGTTCCGGTTGGATTTCCTTCGGGAGCATCAGTTGAAATTTCCGCCGTACATCATGTTTGAAGACCCTGTTTTCCTCGCGCGTGCAATGGTGACAGCGGAGCGTTTTTATGCGATTCCCCGGCCCGTGTACCGGTACCGTCAGCGTGCTACTGCGCCGAAATTTACTGGGCGCAAAATCCGCGATGCGGTGTCCGGCGGCTGCGATATTCTTGAAATCATTGCCGGGAAACCGGCATACGGGGAATTGAGACGGGAGATAGTGGAAGATTTTCTCGGGGATTTTTCCGAGGGCGACAAAACCGCGATGGGGAATCTCTGTTTGCAGCAGCTTTCCTGCGGGGACACGGAACTTGCGCTCCGTTTGCTGAAGACATCGGCAGAAGCCAATCAGGGCAGGTTATTGCCGCCATTGGCAAAAATCATGGGTAGAGATACCATTTGTGAAACGGATGAAAACTGGATCCGGAGTTTCCGCTGGCGTCAGTGCTGCCGTTTCTTCCGTATCCGTCAGAAAGTGCATGGTTTTCTCCGCTGTCTGATTGAGAACGGCATCATTTACACGATTCGGCGTATGTTTCACGGATAAGACTTGAAAGTTCAACTTTTTCACAAGAATAAAGGAAAAACAACATGACACAGAAAAACGATATGGATTCGGCATTCCGTATGCCGGATACCGGATATTCGATAAAGCCGCTCCTTCACGGCTGGCATACCAACGGACAGTTAATGACAGAGGCATTGAAGGACTACGGCTGCAGCGGGGCAGTTATCAATTGTCCGTTTCATGAGGGTTTTACCTCCAATCCGGAAAATTTGCGGAAATTGAAAGATGCGATGGCTGCTCTGGATGCGGCGGGCTTGAAATACTGGTTGTATGATGAATCCGGATATCCCAGCGGGAATGCGGACGGTCTGACATTGCAAGGGCATCCGGAGCTGGAAGCGAAAGGTTTTTTCATGCGTCGGATAGGAGCCTACGAACCGCGGCATATTGATTATGCCTTGGACTGTGAGGCGGATAAAATTATCTGGGCGGCGGTGTATCCGCTGAAACCGGACAAACGGCTGCACGAGGCGTTTGTCGATTACAGTGCGATGCAGCCGGTGCCGTTTACGCCGGACCGTGTCACGATAGATTTGGAGCCGGGCCAGACGCTTTATATTTTTAGCGTGAAACGGGCTCACGAAGGTGGCCAGGCGACCCATAATACCTGGTCGCGCAACCGTTGTATCAACATTATGAACGCTGCGGCCGTGCGCCGTTTTCTGGATGTCGCCTACGAGCCGATAGTCAAGGAGATACCGGATGCCTACAGCCGTTCGGAAGCTGTATTTACCGATGAACCCAGTTTAATGACCACGTACGTCCGGGGATACGAGACTTGGAACTTTGCGCTGGCGCCCTGGACAGAAGGTCTTTTTGAACGTTATGAAGCGGAATACGGGGAATCTATTCTGCCGAATCTGCCGTTGCTGTTTGAGGGACTGGAAGAGGGATATGGTGTCCGGCAAAGATTTTACCGATTGGTCGGCAAACTTACCGCCGAGGCATACAGTGCGCAGATACAAGCCTGGTGTCAGGCACACGGGGGGATTTTTTCGGGTCATTATCTGGGAGAGGAAAGTATCATTGATCATGTCCGTTGGTACGGGAGTTTGCTGGAGGTCCAGAAAGCGACCGGTTATCCGGGCATAGATGTTCTCTGCTGCTATCCGGAAATCTTCAATGCTCCGGCCACGGCGAAATTTGTTCAGATGGCAGTCCGTAAAAAAGGAACTGACGGGATGATGGTGGAACTTTGTCCGTTTGTGGAGCCGGAGATATTCAAGCAGGATCCGTTGAACAATATGTCCGAAGTAGCGGGTGAACTGTTTTTGTGCGGTGTACGGAAAGTGAACTCCTATTTCCAACCTGATTTTTCAAAGTGGCGAGGTGGGATTCTCTGTGAAAACGGCCGTTATCTCAGCGGGCATGTGGATCAGGCGGGCATGTTGACGTTCAACCGTTATATCGGGCGCATTCACACTCTGCTGGAAGGATTAGTAAACGATTGTTCCACGTTCATTTATTACAACCTGGAAGAGGTTCAGGCCCGAATTGTTCCGCACTGTGATGTCTGGCTCACGAATATGGGAATGGTTTCCGAATCGACGCGGACGATTGCGAATACGCTGTATCTTTCCGGTCAGGATTTTTATTATGCGGATGAAGAGGATCTGGAGCAGGCGTCCAATGTCCAGCCCCATACGCTTTCAGGCCATCGTGTGAGAACGATAATTATTCCGGGTGCCGAAGTAATCAGCGCCAAATCGCTTGCCGCCATCCGGAATCTGCAACGGATGGGAACGAATGTATTTTTCCTCAACCGACTGCCCGCATACGTTCTTGATAACGGCAAATTGCAACCGGCGGAAGTGAGTGATTATCCGGTTTATACGGCAGAAGAAATTCTGTCGGCGGTACGGGATTCCGAACCGTTCTTCCATCTTCATACCGCATGCAAGGAAATGCCGCATGCCCGTTACCGGACCAAGGACGGCAGGGAACTGCATTTCTTCTGCAACCGTACCCGCGAGGATGCCAAAGTACGTATAGAACGGACAGGGGCAGTTCATGCGGAACGTCTGGATCCGATGACCGGCGATATTGTGCCGTTTGATTTGAACGGGGAACTGACCGTTCCCGCCATGCACGGAATGTTTGTACGTTTTGAAATAGAGAAAGCGGAAACGACGATACCGGACGAAGAATTGACGGAACTGGAAAAACAGGTGCTGGAGGATTGGCCGGTTACCTTGAAGCCGACCCCGATTCTGCCATTTGACAATCCATCTCTGTATCCGGATAAACTGCATTATGTGATGTCGTCCGGCGGTATTGAGCGTACCCGAAACGGCAGGCTGTGGATTGTCTGGGCGGGTGCGGGCGATAATAACAACGCATTTCTGCAAATGGCGTGGAGTGACGACAACGGGACAACCTGGACGAAGCCGAAGTTCATTCTGAAGGGCAAATTCACGCCGCATGGTTTCAATACCTGTATTATTGAGGCAAATCTCTTCTGTGCGCCGGATGGTACGCTGCATTTATTTTATTGTCAGCGGCTTGGCTTTGTGGATGCGGGACGCGCCGGTGTTTGGACAGCGGTATGCCGCAATCCCGACAGTGAGACTCCGGAGTGGTCACTTCCCCGGCGCATACTGGAAGGGTCGTTGTTGGATAAGCCCATTATTTTGCAGGATGGCCGCTGGCTGCTGGAAGCGTCCGTCTGGGATACCCGGAGTCTGCGGTTCGGCAGAGGCATTTTTCAGGAAACATCGTATATCTGGGATGATGTCCTGTCCGTTCCGCGTGCGGCAAATTTCTATCTTTCATCGGATCAGGGCGGTACTTGGCAGTACACCGGGAGCTGTTATCCCACTAACCGTGAATACGATGAGCCACGCATTGTTCAGCGCAAGGATGGTTCGCTGTTCGCATTTCTCCGCAACAGGATCGGTCTGGTGCAGAGCCATTCCGAGGATATGGGCAAGACATGGGCGGCAGTAGAGCCGGCGCCGTTCCGTTATCCGGTTGCCCGGCACGCGATGCAAACGCTGCCGGATGGCAGATTGGTTCTGGTACGGAATCTGCCGTCTGCGGAGAATCTGGAAGCCCACGGAGATACGCCTCCGGACCGCGAGGGTCTGGCGGCATTTCTGTCCGGGGATGGAGGAAAGACCTGGTACGGCGGACTGGTGATTGAAACGCGCCGCTGGATATCGTATCCGGACATCACGCAGTCGCCCGATGGTATGATATACGTTCTTTACGACTGGCGTCGTGAAGATGGCGAACTTTGTTTTGCCCGATTCCGTGTTGAGGATATAGAAGCCGGAAAATTTGTATCGCCGGATGCCTGTTCAGCGAAAGTGATTTTTGACGCCAAGCGTTACTGAGCGGGTTTTGTTGTTCCGGGATGAAAAAAAAGCGATACCGCGTGAAGATGCGCGGTATCGCTTGATTTTGTGCTTGATTTTTTTTGTTTTCAGGGAATCAGGCAGCGATTATGCTGTTGAAACTGCTGAGCAGAACGATAGCGAAAGCCATGACGAAAATCGCCACAGTTTCAATGATACCGAGAGCCATCAGTTGATTTGTGAACCCTTTTCCCGTATCTCCGAAGGCATCGGCAGCACCAGCGGCGGCACGACATGGGGCGTCAAACTGCCCGCATCGACG